>JAHDBH010000064.1:11774-13729 GCA_020630495.1 Saprospiraceae bacterium | reverse complement strand
GGGTGGGTTCTTTTATTACTCTGTGCGTTAGAGTGAGTCATTTCGGCTACCGCTCAATGACCGGTTTCGAAGGTGGGTTCTTATTGCTCTGTATGAGAGAGTGAATCATTTCGGCTACCGCTCGATGACCGGTTTTTTGGAAGGTTCTGTCATGATTGCTGAGACCTTCGCTCATCTTGGTGGCGGCGCGATAAGCGTGCGACATGACCCATATTTGTCAAAAATACTCGCCGCGGCCCTCACCGAGCGGTAGCCACATCGGTCACCGAGCGGTAGCCGAGGTGCAACTAAGTCGCTCTAGCTCCGCAGACCATCCACAAACGAATGTACAATCTCTGCGATATTTTCCTTACGCGCAGTTTGAAGTGCGCGCACAAATGAACTGCCGATTATGGCCCCGTCAGCATATCGGCAGGCATTAGTAAATGTGGCGGTGTCGTGGATGCCAAATCCAATCAGCGATCTTGTCTCAGGAAATTGTGACTTGACACTGGCGAAATAATTGTTTTGTGCTTTATTGATATCCTGAATTGTGCCCGTGATGCTGGCGCTAGATACGATGTAAAGAAAAGCGGAACTGAGAGCAGCGGCCTTTGCGCGTCGCTCTGGAGACGTATCTGGAGTGATAAGAAAAGAAATACCTAGACGCATTTGCTCGAAAGAGCTCTGGTAATTCTCTTCGTAGTAATCAAGCGGTAAATCAGGTAAAATCACTCCGTCTATTCCATGGTCCACACAGCGATGCATAAATCGCTCCATCCCATACTGCACGAGCTGATTATAATAGCCCATAAGTAGGATCGGAATCTGGGTGTACTTTCGCAAATCCGTGAGTTGTGTAAATAAGACGTCCAGCGTCATCCCATCGCGGAGCGACCGTGCGCTACTCGCCTGTATCGTAGGGCCATCTGCCAGTGGATCTGAGTAAGGCATGCCCAGCTCGATCATGTCAGCTCCAGATTCATCGAGCGCAAGGATGACATCCATAGTGGCCTCGTGGTAGGGATAGCCAGCAGGGATATATATGCTGAGGAGACCATTGCGGTCTTCGCTATTTATAGTACGATTTACATCAAATGTGGACTTTATACGTGATGACATAATTATACGATTTGATGTTCAATATAGGTAGGCAGGTCTTTATCGCCTCTGCCAGAAAGATTAATGACAACTACGTCAGTGGGTAAAAATTTATGCTGCTCGAGCACGGCAAATGCATGCGCCGTCTCTAGAGCGGGAATAATGCCCTCCATGCGTGCGCACTGATAAGCCGCCGCTATGGCTTCTTTATCAGTGACAGGATATACTGTCGCGCGATCACTACTTACCAGTTGCGCGAGCATGGGGCCGATGCCTGGATAGTCCAGTCCAGCGGATATAGAATATGGCTCTATAATCTGACCATATTTATCTTGCATGAGTAGTGTGCGTGCGCCATGGATTATTCCTGGCTTGCCTAGTACACTCGTGGCCGCACTGTGTCCGCTAGTTACACCTAGCCCCGCAGCTTCAGCAAGAATAATCTTGACAGCATCATCATCGAGATAATGATATATTGCACCCGCGGCATTACTTCCACCACCGACACATGCCAGGATATAATCGGGTGTTTCCGATCCTGTCATTTCTTTTAATTGCCACATTATTTCTTCGCTGATGACGGATTGAAATCTAGCCACCATCTCAGGATAGGGATGCGGCCCCACCACAGAGCCTATAATATAATGTGTCTCTACGGGATGAGCAATCCAGTCGCGGATTGCCTCATTTGTTGCATCTTTGAGCGTCTTGCTGCCGCTCTCTGCGGGGCGTACTGTGGCACCTAGCATTTTCATTCTGCTTACATTGGCGCCTTGCCGCTTGATATCCACACTGCCCATATACACGATGCACTCGAGACCCATGAGCGCGCAGACGGTTGCCGTGGCTACGCCGTGCTGACCAGCTCCTGTCTC
>JAHDBH010000064.1:2229-11674 GCA_020630495.1 Saprospiraceae bacterium | reverse complement strand
ACAAAAGCGCCGCCGTATTCTCCATAAAATCCCTTTTCGTCTACTCTGTAAGTACTCATAGTGATAATTTGTCTATAAATTCTCCAATCAATTCTACATTTTTTATTCCAGGAGATATTTCGAAACCACTATTGATATCTATGCCGGCCATCTGTGGATGCTCAATCTGTAATATCTGTTTTGCATCATCTGGACCTATTCCTCCAGCAATCAGAAATGGTGTCTCCGACTCGTAGTATCGTAGTAGCTCCCAGTCCCATTTTTTACCAGCGCCTCCTCGGGATGGGCTTTTGTAATCGAGGAGATGGTAGTCCGCGCTACTGGATGCAATGTTCCTGATGTCTATCTCATCCTTAATGGCATATACCTTGATAACTCCACAGATCGTCTTTGCCTGATTAAGGTAGTCCTCATCTTCATCACCGTGAAGCTGCAAATAATCGAGTTGGTAGTCAGTAATGACTTGTGGCAAAGTGGAGAGTGGTTTATTTACCACCACGCCTACGTGCTGTTTAATTTTTTTATACTCTGTAGCGGATGCAGGAAGAGTGTAGCGCGATGAAGCCTCATACAGATTAAGTCCAAGCCAGTCTATTGACAAGGCAGAGAGTTTATCATACTGTTCCGCTATATGTATGCCACATACCTTGATGATCATAGCTTCTGGATAAATTGTGCGCAAGCGCGACCTGGATCTTTTGCTGTCATAAATGCCTCTCCAATTAAAAATCCTTGGTATCCCACGTTGCGTAGTGCGCGAACTACCGCTGGGTCGCTGATACCGCTTTCGCTGATGAGTACGCAGTCGGAAGGTAAGTTTTCATATATATCTATAGAGCGCTGGAAGTCTACGGTGAAATCTTTTAGATTGCGATTATTTACACCAAGCAAATCTGGAAGCTTGCTGATATCATCAAGCTCTTGCGTGGTGTGTATCTCAAGTAGCACTTCTAGATCTAGGGAATGCGCGATAGAGATATACTCCTCTATCTGCTGTGGTGATAATATCGCGGCGATCAGCAGGATCACATCTGCACCTATTGCCTTGCTTTCATGTATCTGGTAAGCGTCTACGATAAAGTCTTTTCTCAGTATCGGGCAGTTTACCGCAGTGCGTGCAGAGCTCAGATCAGCAGCGCTACCACCAAAGAAGTGTTTATCTGTAAGGATAGATATAGCAGCCGCACCTGCTAGCTCATATGCGGCTGCTACCGCGTCAGCTTGTGAGTCGAGACGGATAGCTGGTCGTGATGGCGACCGCCGCTTATGCTCGGCGATGATTCCGACACTGCCTGTATCTGTAAGCGCAGCGGTGATGCTTCGGCATCGGCCTGAATAATACGCGGAACCCTGCAAATTTGTCAGAGGCTGACTCTTCTTTGCACGTGCGACTTCCAGGAGCTTGTGATCTTTTATTTTATCTAAGATAGTCATGATGCGCTCTGGAGATATTTAGTGAAGATCACTTTATCATCGCCAGCTGACCAAAATTCTCTGATCACCGCCTCTTGCTCGTAACCATGCGATAGATAGAACTGCCTCGCGTCTTCATAGTAGTCTTTGCCAGAAGACTCTACGATGATCAGACGGGCTTGCGCTGAGCGCAGATGGTCTTCGACGTGCTGGAGCATTTGAGAACCTATTCCCTGGCCAGCAGCCTCTTCCAGTACACCGATGGCGAGGAGATTATAAGTTCCTTCTGTAAGTGCCTCTGGAACTGCATAGGCAAATCCCATTACTTGATCTTCGTCCAGTGCTGTAAGCCAAAGCTCTTCACTTACGTTATTTTGCAAATAGTCGCTGATCATCTCGTCGAGCATTTCTGGTGGGAATAGTTCGACAGTGCGAAGCAGTTGTTTTAATCCTGGTATGTGGGCAGTGGTGGTGGCTGTAATGTTGATCATGATGATTTCTTAATTTATAAGTGCTTTTAAGGTCTGGTAAGCTTGACCACTATCTAGACTTTGGCGAGCTTGCGCTACGCAGTCTAGTAGTGAGCGATCAGGATGGTAGAGTTGTAATGCAAGTGCGGCATTGGCTAGCACGACTGATTCACGTTCCTTTGTCTCTTCTCCTTTGAGCAGTCTGATAAATATATCCGCTGCTTCCTTTACAGTGGAGCCTCCGTAGATGCATTTAGGCGAAAGCCTCGATAGACCAAAATCCTCAGGCGTCAATATCTTTTCCACACCATTAATCACTACGCGAGAATTACCTGTAAGCGATATCTCATCATATCCATCAAGAGCGTGTAATATGGCATAGTGCTTAGCGCCGTTGTGATTTAATTTATTCGTTGAGAAGCGCTCGTACATATATTGATAAAGCCGCGCCACTTTAAGGTCAAATACACCGACCATCTGATAACCTGGCTGGGCAGGATTGACCAGAGGTCCTAGCATATTGAAAAATGTTTTTACACCTAGATCTCTGCGTACAGGTGCTACGGACTTTAATGCTGGATGAAATAGCGGAGCGTGTAGGATACATATGCCTGCCCTATCGAGATCAGCAGTCATGGAATTGCTATCACGAGGAAATTTATGGCCCAAGTATTCAAGTACATTAGAGCTGCCACAGACCGAGCTTACACCATAGTTGCCGTGCTTCACTACGCGCTTACCAGCACCAGCGAGAATCATTGCAGTGAGCGTAGATATATTAAATGTATTCTTTCCGTCGCCACCTGTGCCGCATACATCGATGGCATCCTTACAATCTAGAGATACTGGTATACACAGCTCAAGTAGCGCTTCTCTAAATCCCTCGAGCTCCGACACAGTGAGACTACGCATAAGAAATACACTGATAAATGCCGCAATCTGATGCGAATTGTATTCACTCTGCGAAATACCGATCAGTATACGCCGCGCTTCCTCACGATCTAGATGTTGGTGAGCGTACAGTTTTTCTAATATATTTTTCATAAGTTATTCTACGATGAAATTCCTGAGTATTTGATGGCCATCAGGCGTCATGATAGACTCGGGATGGTACTGTACAGCAGCTATAGGAAGAGTCTTGTGCTCCATAGACATGAGCTGGCCATTGCGATCATGAGCGGTCTGTCTCCAGTGAGATGCAAGCGTGCTATCATCTACCACCCAACTATGATATCGACCAACTTTGAAGTGGTCAGAAATGCCCGCGTATATAGCCGAGCGCTCTGTGATTAATATGTCATCCTCTACACCGTGATAGACTCGCTTAAGCTGTTTTAATTGCGCACCATCCGCTTCGGCTAGAGCTTGCATTCCGAGACATACGCCATAGATATGATGCGTAGTCCAGCAATATTTTATGATATCAAGCAGATTTCCTGCGTCCGCGGGCAGGCCTGGACCAGGTGAAATCATCAGGTGAGTATAGTCACTGCACTCTGATGGTGATACATCGCGGTTTCTTTTTACATCTGGCCGTGTACCAGTGATGTCCTCTACCATGTGGACGAGGTTGTATGTGAATGAGTCGTAATTATCTATGAGTAAAATCTTCATTGCTTCGTTTTTTGGGAGTTTCCTCCAAATGCCCGATGGAGCTATTATGGTACGTGATTGCGAATTACTTCGAAAAGATTTTTAGCTATGGAGTGCCATGGATTTATGAGTGTCTTTTTTCCGTTCACTTGCAATCGATATAGCCTTGCGCAGTGCAGCTAATTTGTTGTGGACCTCTTGCAGCTCTGTGGCAGGATCACTATCGATTACGATACCAGCTCCGGCTTGATAATGAAGTCTTCCTCCATTGCTGAGAAATGATCTGATGATGATGGCATGATTAAAATTGCCGTTAAGATGGATCATGCCTATAGCTCCACCATAGAAGCCACGGTGATGTGGCTCATATTCTTGTATGAGTTCCAGTGCGCGGTACTTAGGTGCACCGCTCAGTGTGCCTGCGGGAAAGCTATCACCAAATACCTGAAAGCTATCATCTCTGTTGATGATTCTTCCCTCCACACGTGATACCAGATGAATCACATGGCTGAAGTATTGTATTTCTTTATATCGTGACACTGTGACGTGGTCACAGTGTCGACTGAGGTCATTGCGCGCAAGATCTACAAGCATTGTGTGCTCGGCATTTTCCTTTGGATCTGCAAGCAATGCTTCTGCACGCAGTCGATCTTTTGTAGTATCGCCAGTCCTCTTGAATGTACCTGCGATAGGATGGATCTCAGCTTGCCCATCATTAATGATGAGCTGTGCCTCTGGGCTGCTGCCAAAGATCTTATAAGTCCCATAGTCAAAGTAAAATAAATAAGGACTGGGATTGACTGAGCGCAGTGCGCGATATACCTCAAATTCATCACCTGAGAAGCCCTGACTATATCTACGACTGATAACCATCTGAAATACGTCTCCTCTCTGACAGTGGGCTCGAGCACGGTCTACATACGTAAGAAAATCCGTATCGGACATAGTAGCTTGCTCATCACCTGTCGCAGAGAACTGAAATCCTTGCGCATCTTGGCGATGTATATATCCCAGTATTTGTTTCATCTGAGATGACTCGCCTGCAGGTACGTATTCGCGCAGTTCCATCTGATTGCGATAGTGATCTATCTGCAGTACATACCGATAGAAGTCATAGCGAAGTAGGGGAAGATCATCCGTACTTTTCTCGTGATCCAGAGCATAGCCTTCATATTCACTTGCGAGCTCATAGCTGCTATAGCCAAATACGGCATCTTCTGAGGAAGACTCTCCTTGGATATCTATGCCATGAAGGAAGTCAGTGATGAGCTCTGCCGGCTGGCATATGTGCTGCTCACTTTCTTGCCTTTTCAGGAGGTCATCCTTGTTTACTTGGCACGTGTCCAGTACGTCAAATGCAAGGAAGGATGAGCTATTCTCTCGCTGGCTATAGTCGCTGCTTTCAAGGAGGAGCACCTGTGCATAGCGCTGGCGCAATTGTAGATAGATACCTACGGGTGTCACCAGATCAGCTAACTGTGTATGTCTATGAAGTGTGTAAGTCATGTTAAGTGATTGCATAAAAAAAGCGGCTTGCCGATACCGACAAGCCGCTTCTGTATTAGTTATATCTGTTCAGATCATCACATACGAGCCACTACGGTACCAGAGGGTATCGTCATGTGCCACCACCATGCTTGAGCTGAACTAATCGTTTTCATCGGGGCAAAGAACGTCACTTTTGATGAATTGGCCAAATATTTAGGTATGCTGATAATATTTCGTCATAGTATGCCTGAGTAGATTGATCAGGATCTTGGAGTGTCTTGGGTATCGAGACTGCCGATAGACCTAGCGCCTTGAAGTCTCAATGTCCGCTTATTCGCAATTGTGACAATGGCGCGGCTTTGAGATAAATTTTCGGACTTTAGATCGGAGATTCTCCAGCATTTGCTCTTCGTGAGCGTTAACTTCATGCTTCACTATTGACAATCATAGACTATGATGACTAGATATTTCACTGTAGTAGTGCTTATAGGCTTTCTCACATCTTGTAGCTCAGAGGACCTTTCTACTTTGCCAGCTCCAACGGAGGTACTGATTTCTGCTGACGAAGAAGGCAATGCGGACGCACGACGGGACTGGCTTGAGATGATACACCGTGCCTCACCTGAGACTGACTGGAAGGAGGTGAACCGTCAGGAAACCGTCAAGAAATTCAAACAGCGTCAGCGCTTGCGCGAGCAGGTCCAGAATTTAGATGTAGAAGAGGAATTTGCTGGTGGACTGCTACGTGGGATATGGGAAGAGCGAGGCAGTAATAATATAGCTGGCAACCTTGCTAGCGTGACATTTATGCCAGATGATTACAGCATCTATGGAGTCAGCGGTGGCGGTACACTCTGGAAAGGTGACTTCTTTGGAGATAATTGGACACCGCTCAATGAAGACATAAGATGGGATACAGATATCGTAGAAGCGGTCGCACTGCCAGACGGTACTCACAGGATACTTACCGCGCTTGGGAAGAGCGTGTGGTATAGTGATGACCAGGGCGTCAATTGGGATAGAGCAGAAGGCCTGACCTTTGATAGCGACTGGGGTACAAGTATGCGTATTCGTAGGCGAGGTGGTGATCTTTATTTCCAGGTATTTACGTGGAAGCCCAGCACTGACAATAGCGTGACACAGCTCTTTCATTCTGGTGATCAGGGCGCAAATTGGAGTTTGATAGGTGAGCTAGATCACAATGGAGATTTTTGGCAAGCACGTCAGTATACCTCGATGTGGGTCGACGCAGATGAGTCTGTGGCTTATCTCATGCACAATGGAGAATCGCTCTATGAGCTGGACGGTGATCAGATGAATCTCTTGCAGGATCTCGATCTTCTCAGAAATGTGCCCTACGACCTAGACGGCATGGTGCGTGATGGAAATGTCGTACTCGTAGTACAGACAGCCCGTCAAGATATATCGATTTCTACAGATCTTGGTGAAAATTGGACACGCAAAGGATCACCAAGTGAAAGTGCTTGGCAAACGGGAATATGCGTATGGCCAGATGATTTAAACTATATCGTGTCAGGAGCGGTAGAGGCAGAACTGTCAGAAAATGGTGGTAATCAGTTTCGCCCCGTCAATAAATGGTGGGACTACTATGGAGATATTAATTTTTTGCATGCGGACATGATGGACATCCGTGCATTTCGCACGCAGGACGGCCTTCCGTTTGCTCTATATGCAAATCATGGAGGACTACATCTCTCTACAGATAAATTTAAGTTCACCAGTAATTTGTCCAATGTTACTCTCAATAATGGACAATTTTATGATGTAGTCACAGATCCCACGGATCCTAGTTATGTCTATGGCGGTACGCAAGATCAAGGTCATCAGCGTGCTACCGATGCACTTGATGAGGGCCAGTTTTCTATGGAACAAGTGATCAGCGGAGACTATGGGCACTACGCATGGAGTAATAGCGGTCAGAGTCTCTGGATACTATATGTCAATGGAAATGTCCAGTATTATCCAGATCCGCAGCGCGGATATCGCGAGAGCGGATTTCAGATTCAGGGCGATTCCAGACCAGCGAGCAATTGGTTATTTCCCACCGAGGAGACTGCTGATCCAGATGATAATAGTATTTATATTGCAGGTGGCTCAGCCACAGGCAGGAGTGGTAGTCATTTAATTACACTGACTGCGCAGGAAAATCCACCGTACAATATATCAGCCACAGAAAAAGACTTTGACTTCAAAGCTGAGAGTCAATCAGGAAATGCAACGATAAGTGCTATCGAAGCGAGTGAATTACAGGACGGGCGATTATATGTAGCTACCAGCGAAGGTGATTTTTTTATTTCCGACGACGAAGGAAATAACTGGCGAAGATCAATTCTCAATTCAGGTCCTAGTCAGCATTGGCTTTATGGATCAGATATCTATGCTTCGCGTAGGACGGAGGATCTCGTGTGGTTTGCAGGAAGTGGATATGATGGCCCTGCCATTATGGAAAGTACAGATGGAGGACGCACATTCAGGGCTATTTCTTTGCTTTTGCCGCGTACACTTATTCACGAGATAGCGACGGATCCAGAGGAGACCATGATATTTGCTGCTACCGATATTGGGCCATATGTATACATCCGCGAGCGCGGTGTGTGGTACTCCATGGAGGGAATTGCTGCACCTGTACAAGAGTATTATAGTGTAGAATATGTGGAGTCCCAGGATATTGTCAGATTTGGCACGCACGGCCGCGGAATCTGGGATTTTCAGGTGCTTAATTCTGTGTCTACAGAGGATGAGTCGGCCGCAGCTTCCACTCAGGAAGTACTGCAGATCTATCCTAATCCAGCCCAAGCTGATCAATCGATCACGATTACAGCTAAGGGATTGAGCGGACGACTTGCGATCCACAGTGCCCAAGGAGCAGAGATAGAGCAGCTAGATTTCAGTGAGAGCACTTTCGTGCAAATGCCTGTCCCAGGAGTGTACTACGTCAGTCTATTATCGGCAAATAAGTTATTTACCGAGACGATTGTGGTGCAGTAGAGTGTCAGTGATTTTATTCCGCGTACAGCGCATGGTGCTTTGACCGCGAGTCTTAAAAAGACACGTCTCTAATCGTTCTTCAGACAAGATAGAGCAATGATTTTATGGCGAACTGACTATTGCAAGATTCAGTATAGTAGCGTGTGCGGCGCACATTTCGAGTCTTGCTCTTCATGATAGTGCAATTTGTGTGGACCTATTTCAGGACGAGACAATGAGACACATTCTCACATTCGCACATTCGCACATTGCGCGAAGCGACCACATTCGCACATCGCGCGAAGCGCCCACATTTGCACATTTGCACATTTGCACATCGCGCGAAGCGCTCAACTACCCATGCTCCTTCTTCTCCAGACCTAGACTGAAGCTCGCTTCAGGAGGCATGGTGCCGAAGACGTAATCCCAGATAGGAGAGGAGACTCCAAATGCCTTGTCCTCATACTGGTAGTGGTGGATAGCGTGGTGGATCTTTTGACGCTTAAAGAGCTTTGGCGTATTAGGTACATGGACTTGATAGTGGACAAAGATGTACCCGAGATAGCCTATGAGCTTACCTCCCATAAAAGCCAATGCGTAATCGCCGCCTATGAGATAGTAGATCCCTAGAAGTATCGCTACCAATACAGTCCATGGTAGAGGCGGCATGATGAGTCGATCCTTGTCCAGCGGAAAATCATGATGGACTCCGTGGAGAGTATAGGCAATCTTCTTACCGCGCTCGCTCTCCGTCACATGATGAAAGACGTAGCGGTGAAACACATACTCAAACAATGTCCAGTACAGCATCCCCAAGAAGAACAGACCTACTAGCGTGATGATGCTCAGATCATTGATCCAGAAGTTTACTGCCACCAAAAAGGCCGCAACGGCCGGATAGTAGGTATAAGCTACAGACGCTGACGTACGCGTCAGACTTTCTAAAGCAGGATTCTGGAAGAGATTAGTAGTTCCTGAATTTGCCATAAGCTACAGGCGTTGAGGGAGTTAGATGATTTCCTGAGGTGGGAATGATTCATGACTGCCTTGCTGCGTCAATAGAACCTCTGCAGTGATGAAGGATCAACACCACAGTGAGTCATATGATTCAGCGATTTGTGCCCAGAACAGGAGTCGAACCTGCACGTCCATACGGACACTAGCCCCTCAAGCTAGCACGTCTACCAATTCCGTCACCTGGGCAAGGTGGAAAACGATCGCAAATATACCGCAACTTATTGGATCATGAGGTCATCTGGCTCTATCTTAGGCATACATAAGGATGAGGCCTGCTAAAGTGCTTAGAATCTAAAGGTTATGAAGATATCCAGTCACCATATAGCCCAGTATTGAAAGTGAGTACTACAGCATTGCCTCCAACCACCTTATGAGACCATATCACGCACCTTCAGGGCTTGATAGCGCACGTCATGACAGAGGATGGGTTTCACCCATCCCTATGGGATTACGTCCCTTTAGGACTCATAAAATCA
>JAHDBH010000064.1:0-2129 GCA_020630495.1 Saprospiraceae bacterium | reverse complement strand
GGATGGGTTTCACCCATCCCTATGGGATTACGTCCCTTTAGGACTCATAAAATCAAGACGAGAGTAGTATCCCGAAGGGATGACATCCCATAGCCCAGGATGCAATCCTGGGTCTGAAGAGGCAGTAAAGATCTAAGCCCTGCAGGGGCGAAATACCTCTCAGCCCTACACGCAAAAAAAAGCCCAGATTCGCTTGCGCAAATCCAGGCTACCTCGACTAAGGTCTCAAAATAAGAAAACTACAAGTTTGACCCGAAGGTCATCAATACTACAAAAAAGAGTACTAATTGGTCATGTTCGTCAATATGCCTCGTCGTCAAAGACATATATAATTAATTCAAATATATGGACAATGTTCATATATTCAATATTTTTCTAATATTTTTTTGAAAATATTTTCTAACTATCTGATAATCAGTGACTTGTACTTTCAAGTTTTTTCGACTGGATCTTGGCATAGTGGACCCAAGACAGCCCCACATAGCCGATCGCCACTCCTAGACCCAGCCAGAGGTGACTTTCAGTGGACGCCACGAGCAACCACAGCAGTGGAATCCCAAGCCAGCCCGCTGGTTCCGTCCAGCGCGTCCAGGACTTACTTTCCATCACACCGCCTATACTGAGTAGACGGAGAAGTATCCATGAGGCGAAACACATTTGCGAGAAAGCGCCCAGACCATCGATAGAAAACAGAAACCAACTCGCTACGGCTAGCATCACCGTGTACTGCCACAGGATGTACCAGCTCTGTCTAGCAGTGGTCCGTATGTCGTATGTAATCCGATCTTCTGACTTGGGCTCTAGTATCTGAGCAGCACCACCCAGCCTTATTGGGCGCCACCCTGGCTTCAAGAAGAGCAGCTGCACTCGCTCCCGCCATCCACTGAGCTCTCGCCACTCCTTACGCAGATCTGCATAGTAATCGATCTGAGCCCACAGCGGATTCCAACTCTGGAGCGGCTTGGTCACCCCATACATCACCTCCTCCTCTTCTCGCTGAAAAGTCCCGAAGAGCCGATCCCAGATGATCAGAGTGCCGCCATGATTCTTGTCGATATACTTGGGATTGCGTCCATGGTGTACTCGATGATGCGATGGTGTATTAAACACATACTCTACCGCGGGATGAAGTCGATCGATCGTCCGCGTATGGATCCAAAACTGATAGAGCGTCTGAAAACTGCTCAGCGTCACAAAGGCCACAGGATTAAATCCCAGAAGCGCAAGAGGAAAATAAAAACTCATGGAAACCAACGCTTGCAAGGCGCTCTGTCGCAGTGCTACGGTCAGATTGTAGTCTTCGCTCTGATGATGCACGATGTGCGTCCCCCAGAAAAGGCTCACCTCATGAGCCGACCTATGGAACCAGTAATAGCAGAAATCAATACCTATAAATAGTAGCACATAAGTCCACACAGTATCCGCGATATCAATCAGGCGATGGTGCTCATAGAGATAGATATAGCCGAGAATCAGGGCAGTCTTGATCAGGGCGCCCGTCACTTGCTGAGTGATGCCACAGCTGATATTGGTGATGGCATCGCTGAAGCGGTAGAGCTCGCTTTTCTTGGCGCGATCCACCCAGACCTCGATGCCTATGAGCAGAAAGAAGACTGGTATGGCGTACTTAATGTAGTCCATATAGAGCTTACGTGAGCTCCTTTCGGAGAAATACGGATCCCGGTAGCGAATCAAATCTGAAAGGTGGCGTAGCCACAAATCCCGACGTCTGACATAGCTCCATAAGATGCTCCATACTAGGCAGCAGATGCGCTAGCATAGATGTATAGCCCATGCGGCGAGCTGCTGATTCACCAGCTCCGAGTAGGGCAGGACCGTAGGTGTCATTCCAGTAAGCATCCTTAAGATAGGCGCGTTGCAACTCCGCGGCATCGTCATCATACTTTTTGATGGCAATCACTCCTACATCCTCCTCATCATCACGAAGCAATATGATCTGCCCAGAAGGCGCCAGATAGGTATGCTCTAGCGTACTCAACTCTAGCTCAAAATCCAAAAAGTCAAAGTCTAGACCAAAGGTCGCCGCATAGTCCAAAAATAGCACACGCGCTGCATCAAAGTCTTGGGTGCTCGTAGCTACCCGTATCTCGGGGTCATCCATAGGTCTC
>JAHDBH010000063.1 GCA_020630495.1 Saprospiraceae bacterium | reverse complement strand
GTGCAAATGTCTTGGCCGCATACACGTCATCACGCACGCCTATAGTTGACATCCAGTGAGACGAGCTACGGTATCATCCTGAAATTGAGGTAGATACCCTATATTTGCACTCTTTTGGAGAGGGAGCGAGATGATCGTTCCCTCTTTTTTTACCCATATGTTGACCATAGAAGCATACATAGAAGACGTCTTAGAAGGCGATGATTACCAGGCTCATTATCTCGTAGAACTGGTGGAGAGAGACAATCTCCTACAGGTATTCTGGGATAGTGATGAGGGCGTGACCCTGGCCGAGTGTCAGCGACTCAGCAGACTGATCGAAGCCCACATAGAGGAGCATGGGCTCATGCCTGAGACGTACAAGATCGATGTATCGTCTCCTGGACTCTCCAGACCTCTTAAGCTACAGAGACAGTACGTGAAGAACATAGGACGCCTGCTATCCGTACAGCATGAGGGTGAAAAGCTAAAGGGGCGACTCCTGGAGGTAACAGACGCAGGAATCAAGATAGATCTGATAAAATCAAAGAAAGAGACCGTAAGCACACTTTTCTCATGGGATGAGATCGAGGAAGCCAAGGTCGTACCAGAGTTTAAATAGTATCATAAATGAATAGACAATGAATCTAGTAGACACTTTTTCGGAGTTTAAAGCTGGCAAAAACATCGACCGTCCCACCATGGTACGCGTCCTCGAAGATGTATTTCGCACACTGATCAAGAAGAAGTATGGCAGCGACGAAAATTTCGATGTCATCGTCAATACGCAGAAGGGTGACTTGGAGCTATGGAGAGTACGAGAGATCGTGCCAGATGGCGAAGTCACAGACGATCTGCGCCAGATATCCATCTCGCAAGCTAAGGAGATCGAGGATGACTATGAGACAGGTGAAGAGTGCTATCAGCAGCTATTTCTAGAGGACTTTGGCCGTAGAGCCATCATGGCAGCACGCCAGACGCTCATGAGCCGTATCATGGAGCTAGAAAAAGACGAGATCTACAAGAAATACAAGGATCGCGTGGGTGAGATCGTACTCTCTGAGGTGCATCAGATCCTCAAGCGTGAGTTCCTTATCGTTGATGATGCCACGGGCAACGAACTTATACTACCACGCTCGGAGGCTATCCGAGGCGACTTTTTCCGCAAGGGAGACATGGTCAAGGGAATCATCAGCCGCGTAGATATGAAGAATAATAATCCTGTCGTGGTCGTATCGCGTACAGATAATCGCTTCCTGGAGAAACTCATGGAGCAGGAAGTACCTGAGATCGAGGATGGCCTCATCACCATCAAGAAGATCGTGCGCCTACCAGGTGAGCGAGCCAAGGTAGCCGTAGAGTCCTACGATGATCGCATAGATCCAGTAGGGGCATGTGTGGGAATGAAAGGATCTAGGATCCATGGCATCGTGCGAGAGCTGAAAAATGAAAACATCGACATCGTCAACTGGACGAGCAACATATCACTGCTCATCCAGCGGTCGCTTACACCAGCTAAGGTGACCTCCATAGAGCTCAATCACGAGACCAAGAATGCTAATGTATTCCTCAAGCCTGACCAAGTATCGCTAGCGATAGGTAAGGGTGGAGCCAATATCAAGCTAGCCTCCCAGCTGAGCGAGTACACGATCGATGTATACAGAGATACGGACACATTTGAAGAGATGGACGATGTGGATCTAGAAGAGTTTAGCGATGAGATCGAAGATTGGGTGATCGTGGCCTTTAAGAGCATCGGTTGCGACACGGCGAGAAGTGTACTCAGCCTAAGCATGGAGGAGCTTACACGACGTACTGACCTGGAGGAAGAGACAATAAATAATGTCAGAAAGGTACTGGCATCAGAATTTGAAGAAGAGGCAAAGTCCGAGTAACGGCGGGGCTTGCGATATAATCATACTTTTGCACCATAATTTGAAGACCACTGAATGGCGAAGCGTCTAGTCAAAGTAGCATCAGAACTTAATGTAGGAACGGCAACGATCGTGGACCATCTCGTAGCGAAAGGCTTCGAGATAGAAAACCGCCCGACCGCTAAAGTGAGTGATGATATGTACACCGAGTTGCTAAATGAGTTTCAAAACTCCATGGCAGTCAAGAATCAGGCTGATCAGCTCGTCATAGGACCGCAGAGCAAACCTGCCGCTCCTGAGACCCCTACTGTAGTCGCTCCTCCGCCACCTGCACCAGAGCCTACGCCTGAGCCAGAAGTGAAAGCTCCCGAGCCAGAAGAAGCATCCGTAGCTGAGACAGCGGACGATGGTGTCATCAAGGCCGAACTCACAGAAGAGCAAAAGCCCAAGGTCAAGGTGGTCGGCAAGATAGATCTCGACGCTAAGAAAAAACCTGCCAAGGCTAAGGTCGAGAAAGAAGAGAAGGCCGATAAGCCAGCGCCATCGCAAGAACCAGCAGCTGACACAGAAGCGCAACCATCAGAGTCAGAAGAGGCCAAGCCAGTCGCCGATCCTAAGAAAGCCGATGAGCTCGTACGTGCCAAGACTCCTCAGCTGCAAGGACTGAAGATCCTAGGTAAGATCGACACCAAGCAGTTTGAAAAGAAGAAGAAAGAGCCCAAAGAAACCGATGCTGACGGAAAGCGTAAGCGCAAGCGTACACGCCGCAAAGTGAGCACCGCTGATGTCATACGAGAGCAACGCAGTCGAGGAGCTCGAGGTGGCAAAGGCGGAGGTAGATCTGATGAAGTCCGAGAAGTCTCCCAGAAGGAGATCGAGGATAAGATCAAGGCAACAATGGCCCGTATCAAGGGCGGGGGCAAAAACAAAAGACAGAAAATACGTCGTGATAATCGTGCCGAGAAACGCGAGAAGCAGGAACTCATAGATCTAGAACAGTCTACAGACGTGATCGAGCTCACAGAGTTCATCTCCGTGTCAGAGCTTGCTAGTCTCATGGGTATCTCAGCGACGGATGTGATCATGACCTGTATGAATCTCGGGGTGATCGTATCTATCAATCAGCGACTAGATGCGGAGGTCATAGAGCTACTGGCAGAGGAGTACGATAAGGAGATCAAGTTTGTAGATGCCGAGGAGACTATAGAAGAGGAAGAAGTAGAAGATGCCCCTGAGGATCTGGAGCCACGTGCACCTATCGTCACGGTCATGGGTCACGTAGATCACGGTAAGACCTCACTCCTTGACTACATCAGAAGCGCTAATGTCGCTACGGGCGAGGCAGGTGGTATCACACAGCATATCGGTGCGTATGAGGTAGATGTAGATGGTAAGAAGATCACATTCCTCGATACACCAGGTCACGAAGCCTTTACAGCCATGAGAGCGCGTGGAGCTAAAGTGACCGATGTGGTGGTCATCATCATAGCAGCAGATGACAATATCATGCCTCAGACTAAGGAGGCCATCAGCCACGCGCAAGCCGCTGGTGTACCTATGGTATTTGCTATCAATAAGGTCGACAAAGAAGGTGCGAACCCAGAGCGAATCAAGCAAGAGCTCGCTTCTATGAATCTCCAGGTAGAGGAATGGGGTGGTAAGTACCAGTCGCAAGATATATCAGCCAAGACAGGTCTCAATATAGATCTGCTCCTAGAAAAGATCGTACTGGAGGCCGAGCTTCTAGAGCTCAAGGCTAATCCTAACCGTGAAGCCGTGGGTACCACCATAGAGGCGTCTCTGGACAAGGGAAGAGGCTACGTCACCAAGATCCTAGTCACTAATGGTACTATGAAGATCGGTGACAGCCTGGCCGCAGGAGAATACAGTGGTAAGGTAAAAGCCATGTTTAATGACCGCGGTAAGAAAATCAAAGAAGCTGGCCCCGCCACGCCAGTTCTGGTACTAGGACTGAACGGTGCGCCGCAGGCTGGTGAGAAAGTAAGAGTCTATGAAAGCGAGCAAGAAGCACGTGATATAGCCACTCGTAGATCAGTCATATCTCGTGAGCAGAGTAACAGAGCCGCGAAGCGTATCAGTCTCGACGAGATCGGTAGACGACTCGCCCTAGGGTCATTCAAGGAGCTCAATCTCATCGTGAAGGGTGACGTGGATGGATCCGTAGAGGCACTTAGTGACTCACTCATCAAGCTATCGCAAGAGAGCGTACAGGTCAATGTCATTCATAAAGCTGTAGGTCAGATCATAGAATCTGATGTACTACTTGCATCAGCATCTGATGCTATCGTGATCGGATTCCAGGTGAGACCATCACTGGGAGCACGCAGAATCGCAGAGAAAGAAGGTGTGGAGATCAAGACTTATAGCATCATCTACGAAGCCATAGATGAGATCACCAAGGCCATAGAGGGACTCCTCGAGAAAGTCAAGGAAGAGAAGATCGTGGCGCAGGTAGAAGTGCAAGAGGTCTATAAGATCAGCCGTGTAGGTACTGTGGCCGGGTGTATAGTAAGAGAAGGTACCATCACCAGAAATACCAAGGTAAGAGTCATACGCGATGGCATAGTGATCTATCCGACTAAGCCTGGTGTAGAAGCAGAACTGGCATCTCTCAAGCGCTTCAAAGATGATGCGCGCGAAGTCAAAAATGGCCTCGAGTGTGGACTCTCAGTGAAAAACTTCAATGACATCAAAGTCGGTGACTTCATAGAAGGATATGTCATAGAGGAGATAGCGCAGACGCTCAACTAAGGCATACCATGCAGCCGCGTCCGTACTTGTATGGGCAGAGCTGCTCTATATTTACTTAGATAACACTCAGACCATGAAAGCAATAGCAATACTCCTATGTGGCATTTTTGGACTCGTAGCACCAGTGAGCGAATCCAGTGAGACAGTTGATCAAGTGGCTTACTTCGACTATACAGCGTTCTTTTATGATGCAGACCAGGAGACGTTTTACTTTGTAGACTATCAGCAAGCACCCACTGAGCAACTTAGCCAAGTGACCGTGAGGTCATACGATGCTTCCTCAGGTACACTTGTGGTTCAGGACGAGATTGCCGATAGGGCAGTCACTTTCTCACTGGATGATTCTATCCACGGCATAGGTATCTTACGCAGCGCATATGCTCAGTCTGTACTCCTCCATGAGGTGAATGGTGAAGTAAGGATGGTATCCAGTTACGATCTGCGCAATCATAGAGATCTCAAGTGCTCTTGCCAACTCATCAACTCAGACGGCCTCAATGATTGCCAGTCAGGCGGCAGAGGTGCTACATCCGCAAGCCTGAGCGGAACTGATGCGCAGGGAGAGGCAAGATCGAGCAGCATCGTGTGCGGAGAAAAGTACTATCCCTGCTGCAACTAGTCTGATCCATAGCTCTGTATGATCGAGCAGGATCTATTCTTCGATACGCCAGATCACATGCGACGATATCTTGATGGTATCGTGAGACAGGTCAATAGGCCAGAATTTGTAGCGGATGATCCGATCAGCATTCCCAAGCGATATCAGAAACTCCAGGATATAGAGATCACAGCCTTTTGGACGGCAGTCCTCGCATGGGGACAGCGCCAGACCATCATCAGTAAGGCTACCGAGCTATTTGCCCTGATGGATGACGCACCGTATGAGTTCATCACTCAGCACCAGCCAAAAGATCTTAAGAGATTTGAGGGTTTCAAGCATCGCACGTTTCAGTATACAGACACGCTGTACTTCGTCCATTGGTTGCGTCATCACTATGAGCAGTACGAGAGCCTTGAGAGCGCTTTCAGTCGTCACCTATCGGCAGAGGATATGACGGTGGAGCCAGCGCTAGATGGATTTGCTGCAGATTTCTTTTCACTGCCAGAAGCGCCAGACCGCACGCGCAAGCACGTATCATGTCCAGCGCGCAAGTCGCGCTGTAAGCGGATACTCATGTTTCTCAGATGGATGGTCCGCAGCGATGATGCAGGTGTGGACTTTGGACTGTGGAAATCGATATTGCCCAGCCAGCTCCTCTTACCGCTAGATGTACATGTGGAGAAAAGCGCACGGCGCTTGGGACTACTCATCGATCGCACTATCTCATGGCGACATGTGCACGAGCTCACCGCTCATATGCGCGAGCTTAATCCTGAAGATCCTGTGCGCTATGATTTTGCGCTATTTGGGATGGGTGTGCTGGATCTATAGAGCTTTCTCAAATCGCAGCTCCTTGATCAGTAAGCCACCGTTCTGAGCGGCTTCTGTATAGACGAACACTCGATATTTCTTCTCAGCAGTCACCAGATTACCTACAAAGTAGTTGCTTTTGTTACCATCTGATCCGCCATTGTGCCGTAGCTGAAAGCTCTTCACAGGCCGCGTCTCAAAAAACGTAGCGAGCTTAGTCTTTGCCACCTGGCGGCTCACTATGTCCTCGTCATCATAGAAGCAGAGAGCGAGTTCCTTGGCGGCGTAGGAGCTGAGAGCAGCGGCATCCGCAGACTTGATGGCGGTGATGATATCATCGCGGCTACTCGCCTGAGCAGATAGAGAAAGCCCGAGGGCAAGAAGTAATATGGTAGATAGCAATCGCATGATTGTCATGATTTTCTCTTGTAACGATCAAGTTCGCACCAGTAGTTCATCCGCTACATCCCCGTACTCGATCCTGACGGCAAGTGGTCAGTTATCTTTGGGCGCATGATAGACCCGAGTAGTGACCACCGATCCCGCGCCATCCTAGTGATACTCGATGGCTGGGGTATCTATGACGACCCCACTGTCAGCGCCATACGAGCGGCACACACGCCCGTGATGGATCATCTGCAGCAGACCTGCCCCCATGCCACCCTGATTACCTATGGAGAAGATGTAGGACTGCCTATGGGCCAGATGGGAAATAGCGAGGTGGGGCATCTCAATATCGGCGCAGGAAGAGTCGTGTATCAGAATCTCACGCGTATAGACAGGGACATACGGGAAGGTCGCTTTCGCGAAAATGCCAACTTGCAAGCACTCCTAGCCACGGCTAAAAAAACAGGACGACTCCACCTCATGGGACTCCTATCCGACGGTGGTGTCCACTCACATATCGATCATCTCAAAGCCCTTCTTACCATCGCAGCAGAGGAGGATATACCACAGATATATATCCATGCTTTTTTGGATGGTCGCGACACGGCGCCAGACTCTGGTCACAGATATCTCCAGGATATACAGCAGCATATAAGCGACTCGTCTGCGCAGATCGTATCCGTGATAGGCAGATACTATGCCATGGACCGCGATCAGCGGTGGGAGCGCACGGCGCTAGCATATGATTTATTACTACACGGAGTAGGTGAGCGGGTAGATGATCCTATCAGCGCTGTCGCGCAAAAATATACAGAGGATACTACGGACGAATTTATGCCGGCAATACTGGCAGGAGATGCTGAGAGTAGAATTAAGGAGGGTGACGCCGTATTATTTTTTAATTTTCGGACAGATAGACCTAGACAGATTACAGAAGTACTTACGCAAACACAGAAAATCTATAAATCACCTGAGAGCAATCAAGAGCAGGTCATGTATCCACTGAGGGATTTGCACTACGCGACGATGACTTCCTATGACAGTGAATTTCATGGATTATCCATACTTTACGAAAACGATGATTTACAGCAGACACTGGGAGAGACAATTTCTGCTGTAGGCGCTACACAATTAAGAATCGCCGAGACAGAAAAATATCCGCACGTCACCTACTTTTTTAATGGAGGTCGCGAAGATCCTTATCATGGAGAAGCGCGCATCGTAGTGCCAAGTCCTGCTGTAGCCACATATGATTTGCAACCAGAAATGAGCGCACCTGAGGTGGCTGAAAAGCTCATGGATCACATGCGGGCGCACACGCCAGACTTCGTAGCGCTCAATTTTGCCAATACGGATATGGTGGGCCATACAGGAGACTTCCAGGCAGCTGTCAACGCGGCAGAGACGGTAGATCGATTGCTAGGCGAGATATTGACCGTAGCAGAAACACTAGGGTATGAGGCAATAATTATTGCTGATCATGGAAATGCTGATATCATGGTCAATCCAGATGGATCAGCACATACGGCGCATACGACCAATTTAGTCCCGATATTGTATAAAGGTGCTAGAAAGGTAAGGCTCAAGGAAGGTCGCTTGGCAGATGTAGCTCCCACGATATTAGACCTTATGAATATTAATCAACCAGAATTGATGACTGGACATAGTTTATTGATATCATGATGAGGATGTTATTTTTTCTTTTACTTCTTAGTGCTTGCTCTTCGGAGAGCGGCTCTGTAGATACTGTAAATCAAGGGGACTATTTTTCTTCTGACCAGTTAATCGATGATTTATCAGAGTATTTTGGCGAAAGCCAGCAAGTAGAAAAAACCCTGAGAGTCAATGATCAGTCGAGTACTGAAATTAAGGACAATTATTCCATTTCCTCAGACCTCACAAGGCTGCTCAAGCCATATGACCTATCTGGGCCATCCAATGCTGATAAATTTAAAAAAGAGCTCACTCGGAAAAAAGGACAGAAAATAGTGAGTTATACGGCTCTTGATAGTCTTCATGATATTAGGTATGTGGAGCTAGTATCGCGCGACGGAAAGTTGGTGCGCTTTAAGGGTGAGCGGGCATCAGATAGTTTCATTACAGATGACAGTGAGACGCTAGAGATAGTCATGGGCGATTCCTATCAGTTGCAGAGCCAGAGAAAAAGTCGGGGTAAAGATCCGAGTACCATGTTGCTCAAAGTGACCGTCATACAATAATGAGATCTATGAGAATGAGAGTTTTTTACTTTTTTGTGGTGATGATGCCAAGTCTAGGACTTACAGCACAGAATATGGATGATGTAGAGATCACAGTGGAGCAGGTGCGTGCCGATTACTATGTGCTCAAAGGCGCAGGAGGTAACATCGGATTGCTAGTAAGTGATGGAGAGTCGCTGATGATCGATGCGCAGTTTGCACCATTGAGCGCTAGGTTACTTGATGCCATTGATCATATATCGCCAGAGCTACCGAGCTATCTAGTGAATACGCACTGGCATGGAGATCACACTGGGGGCAATGGAAATTTTGCTGATGCGGGCATCAAGATTGTCGCTCAGGAGGAGGTCAGGACACGCCTAAGTGAGAAGCAATTTATCAGGGCATTTAGCAGAGAGGTGCCGCCCAGTCCAGAAAATTATTGGCCTACGGTCACATTTGCTGATTCTATGACATTGACAGTTGGATCAGAAACCGTAGTACTGGTGCATCCCACGGATGCTGGTCATACGGATGGTGACGGTATCATATACTGCGTGCAAAATGATGTGCTGCATATGGGTGACCTGTATTTTCAGGGTAAATATCCGTATGTAGATCTGAGCACTGGCGGATCAGTCGATGGATTGATTGCAGGTGTACAGCGCGCTTTATTGCTCGTGGGTGAAGATACTCGGATAGTGCCAGGTCATGGTAAGGTGACGGGTGGTGCAGCGCTACGTGAGTATGTAGAAGTACTCCAGGACTGTCGCGATATCGTGAGTGCTATGATGAAGCAGGGTATGACACTAGAGCAGATCAAGGAGGCCAAGCCGCTGTCTGAGTATGATGCCCAGTACGGTACGGGATTCATCAAGCCAGATGCCTGGATTGATACCATCTACACGGATCTGAGCCGATAGAGTATGACGAAGTAAATCAGGGAAAGGTGCTAGTAAAGACGTATGCAGGAGCGGTATCAGGTGTGGACTCGACCACGCTCACGATCGAAGTAAACAGTGGAGGAAATGTGCCTGCGGGCTATACTGGATATCATCTCGTGGGATTACCTGACAATGCTGTCCGCGAGGGCTATCAGCGAATCGAGGCAGCGCTCAAGAATAGCGGCTACAACATGCCGAGAATCAAGCTGGTCGTCAATATGGCTCCAGCAGATATACGCAAGGAAGGTACGGCTTATGACTTTCCTATTGCCATCGGAATCCTGGCCAGCACAGATCAGATAGCTACAGAGCGACTCAGCGAGTACCTGATCATGGGAGAGCTATCACTCGATGGCACATTGCGCCCCATCAAGGGTGCGCTGCCCGTTGCGATACAGGCACGCAAGGAAGGTTATAAGGGATTTTTACTTCCTAGGGAAAACAGCCGTGAGGCAGCTATAGTAGACAATCTGGATGTCTATGGCATCACGCATATCTCTGAAGCCGTGGAGTTTCTTAACGGTGATCGAGAGCTCGATCCAGTCTTTGTAGACACTCGCGCAGAATTTGAAGAGGACACAGGAATATATAGTGTGGACTTTAATGATGTAAAGGGCCAGGAGAATATCAAGCGAGCTCTAGAGATCTCGGCCGCTGGCGGTCACAATGTGATACTCATAGGTCCACCAGGAGCTGGCAAGACCATGCTCTCACGTAGACTGCCAACGATTCTACCACCTATGAGTCTGCACGAGGCCCTAGAGACCACAAAAATCCACAGTGTCACAGGTCGATTGCCATCAGGCAGTGCCCTTGTGTCACAGCGTCCCTTCAGATCACCTCATCATACCATCAGTGACGTAGCACTAGTGGGTGGTGGCAGTAATCCTATGCCTGGTGAGATCAGTCTAGCGCACAATGGCGTCCTGTTTCTAGATGAACTGCCAGAGTTCCAGCGGACAGTGCTCGAGGTGCTGCGACAGCCTATGGAAAATCGTATGGTGACGATATCACGAGCCCGCCTGAGTGTGGACTATCCGGCCAGCTTCATGCTCATAGCAAGCATGAATCCATGCCCGTGCGGATTTTACAATCATCCTGAAAAGGAGTGTGTCTGCGGTCCAGGGGTGGTGAAGAAATACCTCAATAAGATCTCAGGACCGCTTATGGATAGGATAGACTTGCACGTAGAGGTGACACCAGTGAGCTATGATGAGCTCTCTGTGCATGAGTATGCTGGAGAATCAAGTGCAGAGATACGAGCCCGTGTCATAGAAGCACGCAAGATACAGCAAGAGCGATTTAAGAACCATGCGGGACTCCATAGCAATGCCCAGATGCCTAGCCGCATGGTCCGCGAACTCTGCCAGCTCAATCAAGCAGGGATCACATTGCTCAAGACCGCTATGAAAAAGCTCCAGCTCTCTGCCCGCGCCTACGATCGCATCCTCAAAGTAGCACGCACCGCAGCAGATCTACATCAGAGCCCAGATATCAAGATCGAGCACCTTGCCGAGGCAATCCAGTACAGAAGCCTGGACAGAGAAGAGTGGGCGGGATGATCTGATCTATCTACGGTATATGTGATGTGCTGATGCAAGGGAAGTGGCGATTAATCGACAGCTTAAATTTTCTGTGAGTACTTTCAGGATTCAGTACCACAGCATATGAAAAAGTATATCCTCGCCCTGGATCAGGGCACCACCAGCTCCAGAGCCGTCCTCGTAGATCACGAGGGAGACATCGTCTCCGTAGCTCAGAAAGAATTCAAGCAGATATTTCCCCAGCCGGGATGGGTAGAGCACGATCCAATAGAGATCTGGTCTACGCAAGCCGGTATGGCCGCAGAGGCAGTATCTAAGCGGGGTGTAGAAGCGGCGCATATAGCCGCCATAGGTATCACTAATCAGCGCGAGACGGCCGTGGTCTGGGATCGTGCGACGGGCGAGCCCGTCTACAATGCTATCGTATGGCAGGACAAGCGCACAGCCGACTACTGCGACGAGCTGAAATCTCAGGGCAAGGCTGATATGATCAGAGAAAAGACGGGACTCGTACTTGACTCCTACTTCTCTGCTACCAAGGTCAAGTGGATACTCGACAATGTTGACGGGGCACGGGCACGTGCTGAAGCTGGCGAGCTAGCTTGGGGTACGATAGACTCCTGGCTTATCTGGAAGATGACACAGGGAAAGCTACATGTCACCGATGTGAGTAATGCCTCTAGATCCCTCATCTTCAATATCAATACTATGGAGTGGGATGATGAGCTGCTTGAGCTCTTCACGATTCCTCAGAGCATGTCACCCGAGGTGCGGCAGTCCTCTGAGGTATATGGCGATACGAGCCCCAATTTCTTTGCGAGCAGCATACCGATCGCAGGTATAGCCGGAGATCAGCAGGCAGCGCTATTTGGACAGATGTGTACACAGAAGGGCATGGTGAAAAACACCTACGGTACTGGATGCTTCATGCTGATGAATATCGGAAACGAGCCCATCATCTCTAAGAATAATCTACTCACCACGGTAGGCTGGAAAATTAATGGACAGACAACTTACGCTCTAGAAGGAAGCATCTTCATTGCAGGAGCTGTGGTGCAGTGGCTGCGAGATAGCCTGAAGATTATCGCCCAGTCTCACGAAGTAGAAAAGCTAGCGAGCTCGGTCGATAGTTCAGATGGCATTTATGTAGTACCTGCCTTTGCAGGACTTGGCGCGCCACACTGGAATCAAAAAGCTCGTGGCACGATCTTCGGACTGACACGAGGAAGTACAGACGCGCATATTGCCAGAGCCGCGCTAGAGTCTATTGCTTACCAGACCATGGATGTGCTCAAAGCCATGGAGGCTGATTCAGAAATTTCCATTGCCGAGCTGCGAGTAGATGGCGGCGCCACCGTCAATGATATGCTGATGCAGTTTCAGGCAGATGTATTGAATACAGTTACTGTGCGACCCAAAGTAGTGGAAACGACTGTACTTGGCGCAGCATTTTTGGCAGGATTAGCTGTAGGCTTCTGGAAAGATCTCGAGGATATAAATGAAAAGTGGGATGCTGATAAGCAATTTACCCCGACGGATGAGCGAGAGACCATCGAAAAAGAAATTAAAGGCTGGTACCGAGCTGTGGACGCACTCGAGCACTGGTCCCAAAACGGATAATTTCTATTTGATTAATTTATTTTAATTCAATAAGCCATGACGCCATTTATTGCGGAAATTATAGGGACTTTTTTACTTATTCTTTTGGGCCTGGGAGTCAACGCTAATGTATCTCTGAAGAAAACTTATGCAAGCGGCAGCGGATGGATGGTCATCACCACGGGGTGGGCTATGGCCGTGTACATAGGAGTGGTAGTCGCAGGCCCGTATAGTGGTGCTCATATTAATCCCGCTGTGACAGTAGGACTAGCTACTGCAGGGAAATTACCGTGGGCTGATGTGCCGACTTATATTGTGGGCCAATTTATCGGTGCCATGCTCGCGAGTGTATGTGTATGGATGGTCAATAAATCACACTTTGATGCCACAGAGGATGGCGATACGAAGCGCGGCGTATTTTGCACGGGCCCTGCGATTCCCCACGTGCCACAGAATTTCTTCAGCGAGATGCTCGGCACATTTGTGCTGATGTTTACGGTTCTCTATTTTACGGATGCAGTGCTTAATGATACTGATATCATAGGCCTGGGGTCCCTAGGAGCGTTACCTGTGGCGCTGCTGGTATGGGCGATTGGATTATCGCTTGGTGGCACCACAGGCTACGCCATTAATCCAGCGCGAGATCTCGGTCCCCGAATTGTCCATGCGATACTTCCGCTCCGCGATAAAGGCAGTAGTAATTGGGACTATGCCTGGATACCGGTGGTGGCACCGCTTGTAGGAGCGGTGGTAGCAGCCCTATTGGTGATGGTGCTGACTTGATCGATTAGCTATTGTTGAACATAGAATCCATGCTCGATTCTCGGCGGAGTGAGCGCCAGTAGAAATATCTGCGTGTAACAGGAATCATACAGGGAATTACAATTAGCAGTAATTCATACATAGGTATAAGCGACAAGAAAAATGTCCAAAAGAAGATACCCACAATATGTCTAATAGATGCTACCTGCTGTGTCGCTTTATAGGAGGTAAAAGCATAAACCAAATACAGTGACAGAACCATCAACCGTGGAGCAATCGCTGCAAAGCTGAGTGTAAGGCCCTTCCCAGCTGATGGATAATCGAATAAGAGCTGCGATGACACTAATAGCGAAAGCGGAATAGCGATTTCTTGAAAAACTTTGAGTTTGTTAGATCTGTTTCTCTTTGTCATGAAGCTAAAGGTATATATTATGTTGTTTGCGAGGATACAATCTAAAAGATAGATACGGAGATACAGCCTCTCTCATTTAAAAATAAATCAAGAAACAACAGCATGACTTGCGATTACAGTTAATCATGAGCCTGCATACGATGCCGACA
>JAHDBH010000234.1 GCA_020630495.1 Saprospiraceae bacterium | reverse complement strand
ATGATCGCATTGCTCAAGCCACTTCTGTCCTGAATCGTGTCATTGTGCTCTATGAGTGAGTGCGTGAGTTCCATAGTACCTGGAATGTGGGAGGTCAATGCATCTACCATATCTTGCCCACTCTCACTAGGTACACTTCCTGCCAGAGCAGTAGCAATCACTCGTCCAGCAGGATCGAGATATGATACACTGAGTTGCCCATTGGCATCCTGCACTAGATTTCGCTTGTAGTACTTAGCTTCTCCGACATTATCCCCGAATAGTCTCTTCAGCTGGATATCACTAGGACTGTCATAGTAGTATCTGGTTGCGTGATCAGACGCAAGCTGGTACTGAGAGCCTACACCTCCCTGAGCGGCAACACGACCTGTGCCATCGCGCATGTACTCTGTCTGGGCATATGCTTGAGAGTTAGCACTAGCGATGTAGTCTTGATGTATACTCGCGCTTGAGTTAGATGAACCGTAGTAGCGCCCTGCACCGCTGCTAGGAGATAGGAGTTCGGGACTTGGCTTGTCATAGTCTTCAGGGTGAAGCTCATCTGATTGTCCATCTGCCCTGTCATGAGCTGGACGATGTGTCAGTGAACGGGTACCCGCCAGAGGAGCGGGCAATACTTGGAGAGCCGGTCTGCCTTCGTAATCATAGTAGCTGGAGGCGACTAGGATAGAGCCATCGCTGCTGAGATTAGTAATGGTTTGTCGGCTTTTGAGACTTTCGTCAAAATAGCTCATTACCTTCTTTGACTTGCCGTCTTCGGCAAAGGAAGTCTGATACTGCCAGTTGAGATCTTTTTCATGGCTCATGTTGATCACTGATGATCCTATACATGACCAGCTTCCCCACTTGATCAGGCTGAAGTCTTCACCTACGCCGCGGATGTGACGGCCTATAGGGCGCACTCGGTAGTGTAATGTACCACTCGGTAGATTGACCTGCAAGATATGACTATTGAGTTCTGTCTCGATAGAGCTCGCTTTCGCGAAAAAGTCATCTGAGCACGTGGGCACTGTCGTCCCTTCCTCCGCATCGAGGTATCGCCACTGTAACTCATACCCTAAGGCGCCATCTACAGCTCCCCATGTAAGCTGTATGCGATCTTGAGTGGGTGACTGGCTATAGGAAGTAATGACAGCGGCAGGGTCTAGGTATTCATATTTCTCCTTATCGATACGGAGTTCTAGGCGTATGTCTGATGGGAAGTCTATGGGGAAATTGTCTACGTCTGTGTAGACTGTGCCATCTGGAGCGACGTAGTGCATGCCTATCAGGTCTACGGAAAGAGTCGTAGTGGTCCTGTCGTTGAATGCCTCCTGGAAGTGCTCGTAGATTCCGTCCGAATTACCGTAGTTGATCTCTAGTTGATGTATCGCAGGACTGCCAGAGACGGTATATTCCACCCGTAGCAGCCACGAGGTACCTGCGAGGTCTGTCTGATCCGAGCGCTCATATACCAGGCCGATCTTGCCACTTCGGCGTACAGCGTGAGACGGCGTGATTCCTGCATCAGTATCGGCATCACTGATGGTGGGCATGTAGTCATATATAGACTCAGTGAAGGCGTATGACTGTGATAGTTCAATATGTTGGCCCCAGAGAGAGGTATGCAGCACTAGAAACATGGAGCAGCACAGCCAGAGCTGACGATATGGAAACCAGCTAGTCATCT
>JAHDBH010000233.1 GCA_020630495.1 Saprospiraceae bacterium | reverse complement strand
CGATGTATCCCTTTTACCTCGTCGCTTCTTGTGGCCGACGGTGTCCCCCCTAGATCTATCTCTGTTTCGTGAAGCAGAGGAAGATCATTGTGAATAGTTGGGGGTATAGCCACTACGTCTCGACTGAGACCTGGAGGTAGAAGGTTGGATTGTGACCTGGGCAGGTGCAAAAGTGGTGAGCTGATCTTCCTTGTGTCGCTCAACCTCGCCTTTAAGAGCCTTCAAGAACTGGTCGTTGAAGAGATCTTTGCCCAGGAATGGTAGAGACTCTAGATGAGCTCTAGCAGAAGCGGATGGCCATTCAAAGCTGTCTAGCACAAGGCTGCGACGCGTCTGAACTGAGGCCCGGGAAATCCTAGCAAACTGTTCGAACATCAGTTTGGACATAGGAGCCAACAAGGACGTGAGTCTAAGTGTTTCCTGCCTGGAAAGACCGTCCTGGTCGTTAGACGATTGTTGGTGTACCCTGGATAATGACTCAGCGACTAACATGAGTACTGAGGAGAGCTTCAAACCTGCACGGGCGGCAGTATCCACGTTGAAAGCATCCCCCGCAGCTTTAGTCTTCGGCTTCGTCAAATCCTTCCTCTTCTGTAAGCCCAATTCTGCCGCCATCTTCAACCGAGTGTCCTCGGAGATAGTTGGGGCAGTAAAAAGGGCCTCTTCATCCTCAGTAGAAAAGTTGAAGGCCTTAAAGGGTGTCAAGTCTTTAGAGGCCATCTGTCCAGGTCTTGCAGCTACAAAGAAACCGTAGCACTTTGAATCTACGGGCATGCAAGGCCTCACATCATCTTGGTCCTTACCGTACGTGAGAGTCAACTTAGAGGTTGACGGCTCCGTAGGACCGGAAGTCTTGGCATCAAAACCTAAGTGTTTCGTAAGGATAACCGAACACTGGTCAGCCAGCTTGTTGGAAATGACAGATACGTTAAGTGTATCGTCAGATGATGAGTCCTGATCTTGGGGATCGACGCTTGCCAACAGATCTTCAACTGAAGGGTCTTCCTGGACCAATAAAGGTTGGAAGGTTCCCGACGTCGAAGGTTGGTCCGGATCCGGAGTCACAGGTTGGACGTCTAAGGATGGAATGGTGGGTGCCAGATCCACAGGTGCAGTTTGAAGGCCCCTAGTAGCTAGAGCTCCTTGAAGTAATGCCGTAAACTGCTCCTTCATAGCTGCTGCGAAATCTTCGAGCGACTTCGCCGATACCGGAGCATCGTCAGCTTGACCATGATCATGAGACTCTGAACGATCCGTAGATCGACGTCTTCTGTGATCCCGACCCGATAGGTAAGACCTAGATCGGTGACGGTAGTGCAGGGGGTACTCTCTTGTCCTGGAACGGCTTCGTGAGCGTTCACGTCTTCGAGAGGTACGCCTGGCATGGTCTTGTGGATCGGAATGAGATTCAGAACGGCGAGTAGATCCTCCAGCTTCTTCGTCTGATCTCATTTGCCCTGGGCGTCTTTCGACGTCGAGCATGTCAGTGACCACAGTGGGTTGACCCGTGGATTTACGCTGACCTGTATCACTCGAAGTATTAGGACGTTCCCCTTGAGGACCGTCCGTAGCAACGACTAGCCCGACCGTAGTCGGCTCCACTTGGGATGCTAGTGTATGTGATACAGTATCCTTGGCACCCTCATCAAGTGGTTGTGGTTGTGGAACCCTTGCCTTCTTCTT
>JAHDBH010000062.1 GCA_020630495.1 Saprospiraceae bacterium | reverse complement strand
TATATGTTGCAGGTACAGCAAGGAAATGATCGTAGTACGGTGACGGTATTTGTTGTAGATTAGGGCCTTAATCTATGACATAGTATGACCAGAGATGATGAGCTCCTGCAGCGAGCTTCCGAGCTAGATAGATCTGATCCATTGAGTGCATGGCGTGATGAGTTTCATCATCCTGTGCAGAAGGACGGATCTCCGCATATTTATCTCTGTGGAAATTCACTGGGACTTCAGCCCAAGCGGACACGCGACTATGTCACTCAAGAGCTCGATGACTGGGCGGCTCTCGGAGTAGAAGGACACTTCCATGCAGAGCATCCGTGGATGCCGTATCACGAGTTTCTTACACCGAGCACAGCTCGTCTCGTGGGCGCTCTAGACCATGAAGTAGTGGTGATGAACAGCCTCACGGTGAATCTACATCTCCTTATGGTCAGTTTCTATAGGCCTACAGGCAAGAGATACAAGATCATCATAGAGAGCGATGCCTTCCCCTCAGATCTCTATGCCGTAGAATCACAGATAAGGCATCATGGCTTAGATCCAGCTGACGCGCTGATCAGGGTAGCACCAGCGTCAGGTGATACCATCCTGGAGGAGGACGTCATCTTGCAGGCCATAGCAGAGGCTGGCGATGAGTTAGCCCTAGTGATGATAGGCGGAGTAAATTACTATACGGGGCAGTACTTTGACCTAGAGCGAATCACGCAGGCAGCTCATGAAGAGGGAGCGGTAGCAGGATTTGATCTGGCGCATGCTGCTGGTAACGTACCAGTACGGTTGCACGAGTGGAAGGTAGACTTTGCCTGCTGGTGCTCTTATAAATATATCAACAGCGGGCCTGGAGGTATGAGTGGCGTGTACATCCATGAGCGACATGCTCGTGATACTTCGCTGCATCGATTTGCTGGATGGTGGGGACATGATCAGGAGACCAGGTTCCTCATGGGAGATGACTTCCGGGCTATGCCTACTGCAGAGGGCTGGCAACTCAGCAATCCCCCCATACTTGCGATGGCAGCGCTGCGAGCATCTATGAGCATATTTGATGAGGTGGGTATGGAGGCACTCCGCCAGAAAAGCGTTGGACTGACAAAGTATTTACTTGATCTCCTCGCAGATCTAGGTGAAGATGTCGTACAAGTCATTACGCCCAAGGATGCAAGCAGGCGTGGTGCTCAGCTCTCGCTCCGTGTCCGCAGTGCGGATCGTAAGCTCTTTGAAGAGATCACTGAGGCAGGAGTGATAGCCGACTGGAGAGAGCCAGACGTGATCAGAATCGCCGCTGCACCGTTGTACAATAACTATACAGACCTTACTAGATTTTACCTCATCCTCAAGCAAGCACTATCAAGCAATTAACCACAGAAATCTGCATCATAGGAGCTGGACTTTGCGGCTCATTACTAGCTATCCGCCTTGCAGAAAAGGGCCACACTGTCTTGCTCATCGAGAAGCGTAAGGATCTGCGCTGGGCGGATATATCTGCAGGTCGCTCCATCAACCTAGCCTTGAGTGACAGAGGTCTTGCAGCCCTTGCCGCCGTGGGTCTTGATGATGAGGCACGGAGCATTGCCATCCCTATGCACGGCCGTATGATCCACGATAGATCAGGTGCCTCCCGCGTGTCGCCCTATAGCGGAAGAGAGGAAGATTACATCAATAGCATCTCCAGGACTGAGCTCAATGCACTATTGCTCGATGCAGCTGATCGGTATGATGAGGTGCAGATCATGTTTGAGACGGACTGTACGGAGATAGCTCTGTCGTCCGTAGACTCTCGCCAGTCCACGAGACTCGCGGAGAGAAAATGTCTCACCGCCAAACCTAAAGACCAAGATCCTATCCAGGTATCTGCCGAGATCATCATAGGTGCTGACGGCGCAGGCAGTCCTACGCGTCAAGCCATAGAGAAACTGATGGGACATGACTTTAAATCAGACAGTCATTTCTTATCTAGTGGATACAAGGAACTACATATACCGCCTACTGTCTCAGGCGAGTGGCGCATAGAAAAAAATGTGCTTCACATATGGCCGCGTGGATCATATATGGCCATCGCGCTTCCCAATCTGGATGGAAGCTTTACGGTGACGCTTTTCTGGCCTATGGAAGGTGACAATAGTTTTGGCGCCATTTCTACTGAGGCAGAGCTAGACGCATTTTTCCGAAAGGAATTTCCAGATCTATATACGGAGCTTCCTGATCTTGCTGAAGATTACTTTAACAATCCTACAGGGAAGCTGGGCACGCTCAAGTGCGCACCATGGCACTATGCGGGCCATGCTTGTCTCATAGGGGACGCCTGTCATCCTATCGTACCCTTTTATGGTCAGGGCATGAATGCTGCCTTTGAGGATACACTCGTGTTTATGGAATGCTATGATGCTGACAAAGGTGATTGGGCGACGATCTTTTCCGAGTTTTATCGTAGACGCAAGCCAGACACAGATGCGATAGCTGACCTCGCCCTGGATAATTTCTATGAGATGCAAGATCATGTAGATGATCCGGCGTTTATGGCCAAGCGTACGCTGGAGATGAAGATGGAGCAGGAGATTCCTAGCTACTACTCTAAGTATGGTCTAGTGACATTCAGAGAAGACTTACCGTATCGCGAAGCCTTGAGACAAGGACGATTGCAAGATAAGATTCTCCTCGACATGTGCCATGGAGGAAAGGTACCTGACGGATCTCTCCAAGATGTCTACAGCAAATTGCAAGAACGCTTGGTCTCATCATTGTGATGAGCTAAAGCAAACAAGATAATAGTAAGCCATAGGACCATAGATGTCACGATCCTCAGAGCAGTAAGCTACTGCCAAGGGCTATTCCATCTGCTCGAGCATCTCCATGATATCAGCAGAGCCTGCAAACACCATCGCCAGGATAATAAATATCAGGTACAGCGCACTGAGGGATACTCCGATAATCGCACATATCCGGCCAGCACGCAGATTTTCGTAGCCTGTGTAGGCGTCTGGGTTTTCATGGTATAAAGCCAGGTCACCCTTAGCGAGGACTAGTGCTATGATGCCTAAGATAAGTCCTATCACTCCGTAGCAGAAGCAAGTGACGATGGACAAGATACCGAGGATGAGTACTGGTGTACTCTTTGGGAGTTGAGTTTTCTGTATAAATTCTGTCATGTGATTGATTTGTAGATATAGGAGATGACAATGATAAGCGATACGAAGATAAAGAGATGTGTGAGCCTCTTGGCGCCATGCTCATAATCGTATTTCAGATGCAGTGCTAGATATAGGAACATACCGAGTATAGGGATCAATGCTGGATAGAGACTGATGCTCTCGGCCAGACGTCCTTGTAGCAGTGCGACCATACTGCGCTGCATGCCGCAGCCAGGACACGCCATGCCCAGGTACTTCTGAGAGGGGCAACTCAGCATCATGGACTGAAGCGTCTGTATCAATGTCCAGCTGATCACGACTCCCTAGCGGTACATCATGAAGTAGACAAGCAAGCACATGACCACAGATACGACGACTGTCCATAGGACAAACTGGCGCATCTGGCGCTTATTTTCTGCTTTGATCCTTTGCTTTCTTTTGGAAGTTGCCATGTAGTAAGTGTTTTGTTGAGTATCACATGGCTAAGCTAGCAATATCATCGCAGATTGTCGTAGAAGTCCACGAGTTTTTGATCTAGGAGTACATCGCGCTGGCGCAGCTCGCGTCCTAGAAAGATGCCGTCAAGCGATCTGCACCGGCTGAAAGCTACGTAGCTCTGCCCACTCTCAAAGGCTCCCGCTCCCAGGTCGATAATCACTCGATCAAATGTCTTGCCCTGGCTCTTGTGGATGGTCATGGCCCATGCAAGCTTTACAGGCAGCTGACTGAAACTACCTATGACCTCCGCTTTGATGTCTACCTTGCCGTCTTTCTCCTCCAGCTTGTACACCACAGTCTCCCAGCTCTGAGCCTCTAGTTCTATACGATTGACCTCGCCATCCATGTAGGCGTCTACCATCACTGTGCTATGATTACAGTGGACTACCTTACCCAGAGTGCCGTTGACATAGCGCTTCTCTGGATCATTCTTGACGAACATCACCTGCGCGCCCTCCTTGAGGATGAGCTGCTGATCCGTAGGGATCTGTCTGAGATTTACCTTGCCTTCTATGGTAGCCTGGAATACAACCGCTGGTGTATCCAGCCCGTCCAGCTTCATCTGATTAGTCATCTGCACCTTCTTTCGGCGCGGGCTGAGGATGATCACATTTTCTTCGGGCGCATTGACGGCTGCCCGCTCATTGAGTTCTATGAAGTCATCGTATTCTAGACGATTGTAGCGCATATTCTCCAGGATGGAGAGAAAGCGCCTGTCCGTCTGCCGGAATACTTGCTGTAACTCGATAGGCTCTATGGGTTGGATCTCCTTCCACACATGCGAGTCAAAGAAATACGGCGACCCGTATTCCTGCATAAAAAATGCTCGCTCCTCTGGACTACTCACCACTGGCGGCAACTGAAATATGTCACCAAAAAAAGCGCACTTCACTCCACCAAATGGCTGATTGCTCCCACGCTGATTTCGGAGCAGCAGGTCTATACCGTCCAGTACATCTGCGCGTACCATGCTTATCTCGTCTATCACGAGGACGTCCATCTTCTGGTATATGGATTTGCGTCTGCGATTGAGGACTTCGCTGGGACGGATGATCCGCGGTGGCAAGCCAAAGAAGCTATGGATGGTCTGCCCCTTGATATGTAGAGCGGCTATGCCAGTAGGAGCTAGATAGACCGCCTTTTGGTGTGTCGTATTGCGGAAGAGTCTCAGCAGTGTAGACTTGCCTGTCCCAGCGCGACCCATCACGAGGAGGTGTCGCTGCTCCGAGGATTCGAGAACTTCTAGGGCATACTTAAAATCATCGTTGAGCGACAGCGGCTGTGTCTCCATCAGCTCGCTTGGCGGATCAGGAACATATAGACAGGGAAGTGATCACTGTAGCCACCAGCATACTTGCCGCCTGCATAGCTGCGATAGGGATACCCCTTGAAGTTGCCGCTCTTCTGCACCAGATACTTGGGTGAGTAGACCTTGGCTTTGTAGTATTGCAGCTCTCTCTTATCGCCATTTACTAGGCCTTGACTCACGATGATCTGGTCAAATAGGCTCCAGCTATCTCGCCACGCAGTAGTGCCATATCCGCGTTTATAATATTGCCAGTAGGGATTATAGCTGTCGCCGTCTTGCATCTTTTTTATTTGGGCGACAGCCCTCATATACTTAGCGGTGCTCTGATTGCTCGGGTCATCATTGAGATCGCCCATGAGGATATACTTATCTGTGTCATACACCACAGAGAGGCTATCCAAGATCCGACGATTGACCATGGCAGCCTTGTTGCGCAGGTGTGCCGTTGCCTGCGCTCCGCCACGCCTAGATGGCCAGTGATTTACACTTACGATCACGCGCTCTCCCAGCAGCTGTCCCACTACGAATAATATGTCTCTACTGTAGCGCGTCACCGAGTCTCGCTGCGAGGTGATCAGGCTATGTGTGAAGCTGATCTCAGGTAAGAAATATCGAGGCTGATAGAGGAGAGCCACGTCGATTCCACGCCAGTCCTTGGACTCATAGTGGATGATGCTGTAGGGCCTTTCGGCCAAATTTTCATGCGATATCAGATCCCTAAGCACAGCGGCCTTCTCTATCTCAGACACCCCTAGAAGGGCTGGGCCATGAGGCGTCATCTCGGAGCCTATCTCAGAGATCACCTGTGAGAGATGGTCAAGCTTGTCAGCGTAGACCTCCTCTGTATAAGCGTTAGCTCCTAGGGGCGTAAACTCATCATCATTGTGCGTAGTGTCATCTACCGTGTCAAATAGATTCTCCAGATTGTAAAAGGCCACACAGCTCACATTGTAGTCGTCAGACTGCGCTATGAGAGTGTATCCACAGAGGTAAAGAGCTATCAAGAAAGTACTTCGGAGCATGGTGCAAAGGTATCAGTTATGGTGTGGTGAACAGAGATTCTAGGGACGAGATACAGGCTCTATGTAAAAAACATATGAAAAAATGTATAATGAGTGGTTACTTGCCTTATTTGCCTTATTTCCACCCTAACTTTGAGGCTATAACCAGCCGCTCTTGAAAAACATCCACGCCCTTCGCCACTTTAGCATAATCTTTATATTTCTCCTACTGGGATCAGCCCTGAGTGCCCAGGTCTCAGGCCGCTTGCTGGATGCTCTTACAGGAGATCCCATCGAGGGTGCACAGCTGCTCGATGAGGAGCGTCAGGTAGTAGCCACTACGGATACAGACGGGACATTTAGCTATATCATCGAGTGCACAGGGAATTACCAGCTCATCATACGAGTAGACGGCGCCGATGACCAGCGTCAGCTGCAGTGCTCTCAGAAGGATCTAGGAACTCTCTATTTTAGACGTGATCTTGACCTTGATGATCAGATCTTCACGACTAATCTGGACAATGATGGAGGCGATGGAGTAGACCAAGAAAATATCTCAAGCCTGCTTACTGCGACCAATGACATATTTGGTGCCACAGCGGCATTCACTTTTGGTCCAGCGCGATTCAGACGCAGAGGATATGGATCTCAGTTCTCTGAGATGTTTCTCAATGGTATGCCAGCTAATAAACTGGACAATAGCGCCATCATCTGGAGCCAGTGGGGCGGACTCAATGATGTGACCCGACTACGCAGTACGCAGAACGGTCTGCTGGTATCTGATATGTCTCTCGGCGGTCTCGGCGGTACGATAGGGGTAGATCTGCGCGCATCGAGCCAGCGCAAGCAGACACGGCTCACCATGTCAGCGACCAATCGTAGCTATCGCTGGAGACAGATGCTCACGTATAGTACAGGTCTCATGGAGAGCGGCTGGGCGGTGTCACTCAGTGCATCTCACAGATGGGCAGAGGAGGGCTATATTCCTGGTACCTCCTATGAGTCATTTTCTTATTTTCTGTCTGTCGACAAAAAGCTAGGTACGGACCATTTGCTCAATCTCGTAGTACTCGGAGCACCTTCACGGAGAGGTAGGCAAGGCCCTGCGCAGCAAGAGCTATTTGACATAGCTGGGACCAATTATTACAATCCATTTTGGGGTTATCAAAATGGCGAAAAGCGTAATTCACGTATAGGGAAGTTTCATCAGCCCATAGCCATGCTGCGCTACGATTATAATCCCTCGCCAGATCTGGAGTGGACTACCACAGTGAGCTACCAGACAGGCAGATCAGGTAGCACGGCCCTTGATTGGTTTGATGCGCAAGATCCTCGACCAGATTACTATCGCAATCTCCCGAGCTTCTACGACGATGAGGCGACAGCAGCTGGAGTGAGGGAAAAGCTTGAAAACGATGAGAATGCCAGACAGATCAACTGGGATCGACTCTACGCTACTAATCTGGCCAATATGGATGCCTTTGCCGATGCTGATGGAATAGAGGGTAATACCGTGACAGGCTTCCGCTCCCAGTACATCGTATCTGAGAGACGATTTGACTCGGACGAAGCCAATATCAACAGCATCGCTCGCTATTCGATCTCGGATGACCTCTCCCTCCAGGGTGGCATACAGTATCGCTATCACAAGGGCGACATATTTAATCTGGTGGATGATCTGCTTGGCGGAGATTTCTATGTGGATCTAGACAGATTTGCCCTGACTGACTTTCCAGACAATCCTGATGCCGCACAGAATGATCTCAATCGACCCAATAGAGTCGTGCGAGAAGGCGATAGATACGGACACGACTACGAGATGCATATACGCAAGAGTCGTGCGTGGCTACAGGCACAGTACACCACTCGGAGTATAGACTTCTATGCAGGAGCATCGTATACGCAGGAGCAATTTTGGAGAGACGGAAAGGTGGTCAAAGGTCTCTTTCCAGATCGATCCTTTGGAGAATCTGAGAGATATGACTTTGGTAATGTCGGCCTCAAAGCTGGTGCAGTACTCAAGCTTGATGGACGTAATTATATTCACTTTGGAGGGTATCACGCAGGCGTCGCTCCCACGAGCAGAGATGCTTTCTTATCACCTCGGACGAGGAATGATGTAGTACCAGAGCTAGTCAGTGAGACACAGAGAGGTCTAGAGCTAAGTTACAATTTGAGAGCGCCTAAGGTCAAGGTACTCCTAGCAGCATATCATACAGAAGTGCTAGACCAGATAGAGACGCGTAGTTTCTTTCATGATGACCTACGCACCTTTGTCAACTTTAGCCTCAGTGGCATAGATACCAAGCATCAAGGGATAGAGCTTGGTGTAGAGTACGACATCGCACCTGGCTGGAACATTCATGGCGTAGCAGCTGTGGGGCAATATACTATCAATTCAAGACCTCAAGCAGTCTTCACCCAAGACAATAATGCGACGGAGCAGCTCAAAGAATTTGACCGAACGGTCTATGCACAGGATGTAAAGCTGGGTGGTACACCACAGAGTGCTTATAACATTGGGCTTACATACAGATCTGCTAATTTCTGGAGCCTGTTTGTCAATTTCAACTACTTTGATCGAGTCTATACCTCCTATAACCCTATACGCCGTACAGTCTTCGCCGTAGAGGGGGTAGATCCTGGCAGTCAGCAGTACGAGGATATCCTGAGACAGGAGGATCTACCTGGTAGATTCACTATGGACGCCTCTTGGTTTAAATCATGGAAGGTCAACTGGCTAGGCGAGAAAAGCTCCTTTGTAAGCCTCAGTGTAGGCTTGACCAATGTACTCGATAATCAAGATCTGATCACAGGTGGCTTTGAGCAGCTGAGATTTGACTTTACAGATCAAGACATCAACGCATTCCCATCGAGGTACTTTCACTTCCAGGGATTCAACTACTTTATCAATGCTAACTACCGCTTCTAAAACACTAGTCTACGCCTTTCTATCACTGCTCTTTCTTGGAACAGCAGTATCATGTGTAGATGATGAATTTGACACACCGCCTCTAGAAGGTCAAGATCCTAATCTCACGGTTACGACCACTATCGCAGAGCTCAAGCAGATGCATGTGCTAGGTACCATCAGTGAGATCACAGAAGACATTATCATCGCGGGTGTGGTGGTATCAGACGATGATCCAGGTAACTTTTTTCGCCAGCTCTACATACAGGACGAGACGGCGGGTATCGAGATACGCATGGAAGAGACTAATCTCTTCAATAGATATCCCGTGGGTCGTAGAGTATTCGTGAAGTGCAAAGGAATGAATCTTGGAGATTTCAATAATCTGATACAGCTTGGCTACGGTGTAGACGTGGAGATTGATGACAATACGGGCGAAAGAGAGGAAGAGCTAGGGCGACTGCCAGTCGTGCTCACAGACGACTTCGTCTTTCCAGGAGCGACTACAGGCCAGCCAGATGCCCTAGAAATCACGCTGGATGAATTGGATCAGGTCGGCACCTCTGAGTTCCTCATCAGCTATGCTGGTCGATTGCTCCGTATTCCTGATATGGAATTTGTACCGGGCTCCGCAGGAGTCACTTTTGCTGATGCAGAGAATAATCAAGCACGCAATCAGACGCTCAAGGACTGTGAGGGGAATCAGCTGACCATACGCACCAGCGGATTTTCGGATTTTGCAGGTGAACTTACCCCTACGGGTAGAGGCACGATACAGGGAGTCGCTGGAATTTTTGGTACCACTAAGCAGATTACTATCAGATATGTCAGTGACGTGGACTTCACAGAGGAGAGATGTGATGGAAGTGGTACAGGATCTGGTGATCCTATCACCATTGCAGAAGTACGTGCCGCATTTGCCTCCGGTAGTGGTACGGCTCCTGATGGTGTGATCCAGGGAGTCGTCATCTCTGATCGATCCACAGATCATACGGATGTGCGTAATCTATTTATCCAAGATGGCACTGCAGGTATCGTACTGCGCTTTACCGATCCACATAGCTACGACTTCTCAGATGAGATCAAAGTGAATGTCGCTGGGCTCGAGCTTTCAGAATTTAGAGGACTTCTACAGATCAATGGCGTCCCATTACTCAATTCTTCCAAGGAATCTGAGACCATTCAGCCCATACCTCGAGTGACGACTGTCAGCGATCTACAGGCTAATGGTGAAGAGTGGGAGAGCACACTCGTACGTCTCAATATGGTGACACTCTCAGGCAGCTCAGATCTCAATGGCACCATCAGCGTGACAGATGCCTCAGGGAGTGTGGATATGTTTACTCGCGGAGCGGCGAGCTTCTCATCTGCTCCAGTGCCATCTGGTGAGGTGGATCTGATCGGCGTGGTGACAGAATTTGAAGGTACTAGACAGATTGCCATCAGGAATCTTGACGATATCATCGGCGGAGGCACTGGTACAGGTGATAAGGATACGGTGACAGTATTGAGTCTGCGAGAGGCATTCATGTCTGGAGCGACAAGTGCTGGTGACGTATTCGTCCGTGTACAGGTGAGTAGTGATTTTGAAAGCGGAAGCATCAATGGTCAAAATGCCGTGGTCCAAGACGAGACAGCAGGTATCGTCATGAGATTTGATGAGAATCACAGCTTTGCTGCGGGGACAGAATTGCTCGTAGATGTAAGTGGCCAGGAACTCAGTGAATTTAGAAATCTCATGCAGATCAATAATGTACCTCTCGATCGCGCTATGGTCTTGGGAAGCGGAACCGTGACGCCTATAGATGTAACAGTGGAGACCATAGTCGACAACTTCGAAGACTACGAATCGCGCCTGGTCCGTATCGTAGGTGCTATGCTTGATGGTGGGCCTACCTATGGTGATAATCCAGATGTGCGCGATGCTACGGGCTCTATCTTGCTCTTTACACGCGGTGGAGCTAGCTTCAGCGGCGAGGCGGTTGCCTCAGGCGAAGTGGATGTGACCGCTATGGTCGTACAGTTTGAGGATACTAAGGAACTTGTACTGCGAAATCTTGACGATATCAACTGAGACGATCCACGCATGGATCGCAGATACCCGCGATATACAAACAAAGGCCCCAAGTCATGACTTGGGGCCTTTAAGTTAGCAAACCTCCGTATAGATATCGCAGATTTTCTCTTATTTCACCATGGAAGGTGCAGCGATGTCTTTCTAGTTATCGAGAAGGCTATTTTCTCTTTCCTTGATGATTTGTCTAGCTTGATCAAGGATATCATTGTTCTCTATCTCTACGAATCCGCCATTGGGTCCAGGCTGTACATGCTTACCCACGATGACACCATCTTCGTACTTCTTAGCACCGAAGAAGTTGCGCACAGTTTGCTCTTCCATCTGTAGTGTGTCAGCAATCTTCTTGATGCTACCAGTAGGTAGGCTGTGCTTGATTTTACGAAGTTCTTCGAATGTTATGTGCATACGCGCTTAGATTTTGAGAAGTGAATGATCAGTTTACAAGCGAAATATAGGGATTGTCACATATATAATCAAGAGATTTTACTAGCTTTTTGTGATGATAGGGCGATTTGTGATCTAGATACCCACCTTTGTAGTACAGAAAAAATCCTGGGCATTCGGAAAATTTTATGGAAATCTGCTTATCCGTGTGACCTAGGACTCGGTCAGGCGTCAATACATTGAATAAAATCTAACATCAAACACATTTTTTCTTACTTAAAATCGCTATGTAAATGAATCTTATTGAAATGTTCAAAGATCAGGCTGGTGCAGCACTGATCAGTAAAGCTTCCTCCTTTCTAGGCGCGGATGCTGCCAAAACCTCAGCAGGCCTAGGTGCTGCTATCCCTTCTATCTTAGGTGGTCTCATCGACAAAGGCTCTAGCGAGTCTGGCGCCGGTGAAATCATGGATATGCTCAAGGGTGGAAACTTTGACGGAAGCATGCTTGACAATATCGGAAGCGTATTCGGTGATGCAAGTAGTGCCAATCAGCTGATGAACTCAGGCGGCGGTATCTTGCAATCACTGCTAGGAGACAAGCTCTCTGGTATCACAGACATCATCTCACGTGTGAGTGGTCTCAAGACCGGTAATAGCTCATCACTCCTCAAGATGGCTGCTCCTATGCTTATGAGCCTGGTCGGCAAGAAAGTTCTTGGTGGCAATATGGGAGTAAGCGGTCTTATGGATCTGCTCAAAGGGCAGCGTGAGCACGTAGAGAAAGCGGCTCCTGCAGGTCTCGGTGCTCTACTAGGCCTGGGCAAGCTAGGAGACATGGGAAAAGCAGGTTTATCTAAAGCAACGGGTGCAGTCTCTGGTGCTACTGCGGCAGCTGGCAACACTGTGCGCAATGTAGGCGGTGCAGCTCGCAATGCTGGTGGTGCTGCCGCTACTACAGTAGGCAACACAGCCAAAAAAGGCGGTGGACTGCTCGGTAAGCTACTTCCTTTACTACTTCTTATACTCCTCGCTATATTCGCTTTCTTCATGTACAGAGGTTGCCAAGATGGTCAGTCTCTTGGAGATAGCATCAAAGGGGCAGCTGATCAGACTGTATCCTCGACTACTGGTGCTATGAAGGACGGTGCTAATGCTGTCAAAGACGGTGCAAATGCAGCTGGAAATGCCATCAAAGACGGTGCAAATGCGGCAGGTGATGCTATCAAAGATGGCGCCAACGCTGTAGGCGATGCATTCCGTAAGATCGAGATGCCAGGTGGTGAAGAGATCTCTGCAGCAGCAGGTGGATTCACAGATCGAATGGCCAGAGCATTCTCGGGCAAAGGAAGTACTGACGAGGCATTCGTATTTGACGGTGTCAACTTCGCTACCGGATCTGCTAATATCACAGATGACTCAGACGTGCAGATCACTAATCTAGCTAAGCTCATGAAAGCATACGCTGACGTGAAGATTCGCGTAGAAGGTCACACTGACAACACTGGCAACGCTCAGAATAATCTAGATCTTTCCAAGGCTCGCGCAGCCGCTGTCAAGTCTGCTCTAGAAGCTAAGGGTGTGGCTGCAGACCGGGTAGACGCAGTCGGTAGAGGACAAGCTAGTCCTACAGCGACCAATGACACAGAAGAAGGTCGTCTCGCTAACCGTAGAGTAGAAGTGTACATCACTGAAAAGTAAGCTAGTGCAGGCATGAGCGAGATCGCTCATGCTACTGAAGCAATCGATGATAAGGGCTCTGACGCGGATGTGTCAGAGCCTTTTCTCATGTAGTTACACCGACCAAGAAATCATAGTACCTCAGTTGCCGCGATCTTACGATGGACTGACCAGCTTGATGTAGCTGGAGCTCTGACGGGCATTCCTTGGGCCTCATGGGATATGCAGTGACCTCTCAGTTGATACGGATCTACCTAGGCACCATGTTTGATCCATTACCCAAAGCACTCCTTTGAGGTGTTGATAACAAAGGAGGGCCCATGATGCATGCATCAAGGGCCCTTTTACAATATCTATAGAGTACCTGGGCAAGCCAAGGCACTTCGAGTATTACTTCATTACAACTTTCTCAGTGAGTTGACCAGCAGGTGTTTGTAGGTGTACAAGTCCTATAGCTCCTACTGCGCTTGATGAGCTAGACCATCGTACTACAGTAGTGCCAGATAGCGCCCCTAGGGACTGCGTTTCTATCGCACGTCCTTGCATATCAAGTAGGCTGATGATCGCCTCAGCCACTGGCTCGTCTACTGTCACTTGAGTGATCAACTGGCCATCCGCGCCAGGTCTACTCGTGAGGTCCACACCCAGAGCACCTAGATCCGTTGTAGCTGATATGAGATCTTGCCAGTTTGTAAAGAGCTCCGTATTCACAAAGCTATAAGAATCATCTGCCTCTCTCTTCCATATTACGGATGCTAGGATGATGTTTTCTATGACCCAGTCGCTTGGAATCTCAAAGTCAAAATCAGTTTCCACCGCATCGCCCGCACTGGCGCTTCCAGAGATGATCTCGATACCCCAGGGATTCTCTTCGAGTCCTGTACGTAGGATTGCCGAGTGCTCCACATCGTTACCTCGGCTTGCTTGATCAGCTATGACCTTGTCTTCTACCACATACACATTGAGATAATAGTCACCATCAGCATCCTCAAAGAACACAGTCCTTGCATCCACGTGCAGTGAGCGGTCATCCAATCGAGTGTATATGCCGCTATTAGCCATTGGGCTCATAGCAGCTTCCGCGTCTACGCGCTCAGCTATGGACGTCCTGCGGTCACCTACATTAGTCCTGGTGACATTCTGATCTTGATTGCCTAGGTAAAAGGACGGCTGTCCAATGTTGCGAAAGTTTTCTTCGATGGCCTCGGCCGTAGGATTGCGCAGGTCTCCGCTGTAGTGATTAGCGATGACAAGCGCAGCATCATTATGATCCTCCAGCAGCTCTTCAAAGAAATCCCAGCCCCAGCTTCCACAGGGTGGGCACCAGGTAGCACTGATCTTGGTGATGATACTCTTCTGCGATGGATCGACTTCCTGAGCACTTACGTGCAAATGCGTACTTGCCACGAGCAACAGCGTCAAGATGGATAGATTAAAGTTTTTCATAATGCGTATAATCTTAAGTGTTTGATGTAAAGGTATCG
>JAHDBH010000232.1 GCA_020630495.1 Saprospiraceae bacterium | reverse complement strand
GGTACCATCCTAGGATTACCACCCACACCACAAGATGTAGACTTTGATGGTGCTGGTATAGGCACGTGCTTGCTATGGAACATATCCTTCGAAGACGGTCTAGAAGGTCTCGTTCCAGATTCCAATGTCGCAGATATCTCGGGTTGCTTCAGCATCTCAAGCTCTATCGCCGTAGTACGTGCTCAGCCTGTAGGTGGTGTACTTACGGGAGGACCGTATGAGTTCTGCGTATCAGACGGAGAGCCGGACATGGTCAGTGGAGTAGAGCTCGCAGGTGCATCTGGTGCTAATCAGCAGATCGTCATCACAGATGATGCAGGGAACATCCTAGGATTACCACCGAGTGCTGATGCTGTCGACTTTGATGGTGCCGGTCCTGGTGTCTGCCTGATATGGAACATCTCCTTTGCTGACAACCTCACAGGTCTAGCGATGGACAGCAATGTTGCTGATCTAGAAGGATGCTTCGAACTCAGTAACTCTATCCAAGTGACTCGCGTAGAAAGCGGACCTCTCTGTGTGACAGCTACCCAGGACATCATCAGCGAGAGCCAGGTGAGTCTATTTCCTAATCCTGCCACAGATCGAGTGACACTTACTCTAGAGCTAGATCCAGCCGAAGGCACTACTGCGGATATTCACTTCACATCTCTTGCTGGTGAGATCATCTCATCTCAGCAGGTGTCTGCCGTGGGAACTACCAGTATAGATATATCTGATATGGTCGCAGGACTGTACATACTACACATACGCCATGCTGATCAGATCAGATCAGAAAAGTTGATTGTGTTAGATTGATTTCACTTATGGGTGATAGTAAGGAAGGGAGTGGGCAATTTGCTCACTCCTTTTTTTTATGCTCAAGCTGTGCGCTGAGCGATGCATCTTTGCACGAAAGTGCGCGCATAGGTAGAGTGGGCGGTTCCTCATGAGTTTTGATGGGCGTGCTGTCCAGTAATCAATCCCGCGCGGCAATTGATAAATACAGAATAAAGAAAAGAGGATATGACAACTGACCAAAATTCTAGTATGCGCAAATGGTCCAAGATCAAGGGTGAAAACTCATGGACCATGTTTAAGGTGATTGCAGAGTTTGTAGAGGGATTTGAGCGATTGAGCGAGATAGGTCCTTGTATTTCAATCTTTGGATCTGCCCGTACGCCGTCTGGTCAGAAATACTATGAACTTGCCGTATCCACAGCAGAGCGCCTGGGGCAAGAGGGATTTGGCGTCATATCAGGTGGTGGGCCAGGCATCATGGAGGCGGCTAATAAAGGTGCTGCGGCGGCCGGTGCACCGAGTGTGGGTCTCAATATTGACCTACCCTTTGAGCAGCACTTTAATCCTTACATAGACACTGATAAAAATCTCAATTTCAACTACTTCTTTATCCGCAAGGTGATGTTTGTGAAGTATGCTCAAGCTTTTGTAGTGTTACCTGGTGGTTTTGGTACTCTGGATGAGCTATTTGAGGTGATCACTCTGGCGCAGACGCACAAGATCTCCAAAGTGCCGATCATCCTCGTAGGGACGAGCTTTTGGACGGGCCTACGTGACTGGGTCAAGGATACGATGCTCGATAAGCATGGCAATATCAGCCCTAGCGATATGGAGTTTCTGCCTATGGTGGACACTCCCGAGGAAGTGGTAGAGATCATCAATGATTTCTACGGCTTAGGCTCCCACGAGCTCAAGCCCAATTATCAGCT
>JAHDBH010000231.1 GCA_020630495.1 Saprospiraceae bacterium | reverse complement strand
CCAACCCATGAAGTATTTATTACCACTCTTATTTTTATGCTTACTCAAGACAGTCGGCTATTCTCAAATTTTTGAAGAAAATATTCAGATCCGAAGTGTCGAATGTCTGGATTCCACTGTGATTATTACATCGTTTATAAGATGTGATGAAGTTGGCAATATCATCATTCGTCATGAAAATATCATACTCGATACTATCGCCTGCCCTGTCACCTCGACGCTTAGAGATACCTTGGCTATTGCTGATGACCTCTATAAAACCCTTACCTATGAGACCGATTTTGATCCGTCAATGAATGATACGATCATAATTCCCCTACCATGTAGAGATAAGTGTGAATTAAGCAATTTATTGATTGAGCCGCAGGATTGTATTGACGAAGAGGCATATATACTAGTAGATCTAGATGTGGGCGCTGGGTTATCAGATAGCTGTGTATTTACATCGGACGATCTGTATTTTAGAGAGACAGTCGCATATGCAGATTTGCCAGCTGTCCTGGGCCCGATCAGGCGTGTCGGTTTATTCCAGGGTTTATTAGCCACGGACCAGCTGGATAGTAATTGTAAGGCTTTTAATACATTCTTTACCAGATGTGAGCCTCAGGATTGTCACGATAGATTTCGGTTCATCGGTAATCAGTGCAGTGGCAACACCTCTGAGATTTCTTTTGAGTTAGACTCCAGAGATACAACATTGCACTACTATATCGAGTATGGCCAAAACTTTGATGGCTTCGGTGGTAATGCATCCGATACCACATTGACTATTACTATAAGAGTTCCTGATGCACAACCAGCCGACTGGAGGTGGGAAATTTCCTATTGGTCAGATACAGGATCTGACACCTGTACTCAGGTCATCTTGCCATCGCTTCCCTGCAAGGGCTGTGATGAGATATTAAGCCGCGTAGATAGTATTACATGTAATGAGGATAGTACCTTGTCAGCCACGGTGACTGTAACGACGCCAAGGCTAGGGGAATTTATTACTGTTACTAACGGTGCATTTCAATTTCTAGGCACTTGGGCTGTTTGGGAATTTCCCGTGAGGATACACGGAATAGAAGCGCAGCCAGGTGAGAGTCAGAGGATATTTACTTTCATCGACGACGAATGCAGTAATCAACGGATATATGATTCCCCAGCGTGCGTAGTTCGGCCATGCCCGTCTCAGGAATTTTTGATTACAGAGTTCCAGTGCGAAGGAGGAAATAGACAGCTAGGTATAGCACCCGTAGAGTCTCTAGAAGACGGGCTATACGATATATATGTGGACGATGTATTTCAGCTCAGTGCAGATGCATCAGAGTTTCCTGTAGTGACAGACCCTATACGCGCTGAGGGTCAGACAGTAAGTATTGATGTACGTCTCACGAGCGCGATAAGTCAGGAATGTAATTATCCATTATCTCACAGATTGAGCTTCTGTACCGTATCTACATCGGATGAGAATAAGGCAGAAGCCAGTCAAGTATATCGTGACGGCGATCGTTTGATCATTATTTATAACAGGCCAGTAGCACGGAGCTATGATTTACGTCTCGTAGGTATTAGTGGTCAGGTGATACAAGAAATACGCGTACCACAAGGGAGCACGCAAGCAGAAATGAATATGGTAAATCTTCCCCGAGGAATGTATTACCTCATTGGCTCATCTGGTCAGGTCATGAAGCTTGTTTATTGATGAGCCAGAAGTAAGCAACGTTGCGTGAGATTTACGTATCTTTC
>JAHDBH010000230.1 GCA_020630495.1 Saprospiraceae bacterium | reverse complement strand
GAAAGATACGTAAATCTCACGCAACGTTGCTTACTTCTGGCTCATCAATAAACAACCTTCATGGCCTGACCTGAGGAGCCTATGAGATAATACATTCCCCGAGGAAGATGTACCATATTCATTTCTGCTTGCGTGCTCCCTTGCGGTACGCGCAGTTCTTGTACCACCTGACCACTGATACTTACGAGACGAAAATCATGGCTTCCTACTAATGGGCTGTCATATATAATCATCAATCGATCGCCATCGCGAAATACTCGAATTCCACCACTATCATCCTCGTGAGTTGTAGATACTGTACAGAAACTGAGTCTATGTGCCAGTGGATATCTACACTCCTGACTTATCATGCTGGCGAGATGTATATCAATAGATACCGTCTGACCCTCGGCGGGTATAGGATCTGTCACTACAGGAAACTCTGATGCATCCGCACTGAGATGAAACACGTCGTCTACATATATATCGTATAGCCCGTCTTCTAGAGACTCTACGGGTGCTATACCTAGCTGTCTATTTCCTCCTTCGCACTGAAACTCTGTAATAAAGAAATCCTGTGACGGACATGGGAGAATAACACACTCAGGTGAATCGTACTCTAGGTTGTCCCCACAATCACCATTTATACTCATCAGTATAACTTGTCTCTCCATAGGTCGAGCCTCTATGCCGTGAATGCGTACGGGGAACTCCCACATAGGCCATGTACCCAAAAATTGATAATCTCGGGTTCGCACAGTTATATAATCTTGTAGTCGTGCTCCGCCTACATCTAGCGTTAAAGACATGGTACTATCAACGTTACAGCTGATACTGTCCGCGCGACTGAAAAGATTATCACAACCTTCACATGGCAAACCAGGTAATATAGCTTGAGTACAGGTGTCACCACCCTCATCTGACCAATAGGATATCTGCCAAAACCAATCAGACGGTTCTGCATTAAATATTCCCGTTATAATAGTCAATACTGTGTCTGTGGCTACACCTCCAAAGTCATCAGAGTATGGTCCATATTGTATATTATAATGGAAGGTAGTATCAATACAGTCTAGCTCAAAAGAAATACTTGAAACGTAGCCATCACACCAAGTGCGAAGAAGTCGAAATCTATCGTGACACTCCTGTGGCTCACATCGTGTAGAGAATGTATCAAATGCCTTGCAATCATTATCTAGTTGATCTGTGGCCAACATTCCCTGCACCATATCCACACGTCTGATGGGACCAAGGACAACTGGCAAATCTGCATAGGCGACTGTCTCTCGGAAATAGATATCGTCAGAAGTAAATACACAGCTATCCGATAGCCCAGCGCCCACATCTAGATCTACTAGTATATATGCTTCTTCATCAATACAATCCTGGGGCTCTATCAATAAATTACTTAATTCACAATTATCTCTACATGGTAGGGGAACTATGATCGTATCATTCAGTGATGGGTCAAAGTCCACCTCGAAGGTTAATGTCTTATATAAATCCCCATCTATGGCTAAGGTATCATGTCGACTTGTATTAATAGGACAAGTAATCGTATCTAGAAGAGTGCCTTGATGGCGTAGCATGATATTTCCCGTCTCATCACATCTTATCCAAGATGTGATGATCGCGGAAGAATCTAGACATTCGACACTTCGAATCTGAATATCTTCATCAAAAAACTGTGCACAGCTGACTGTCTTGAGTAAGCATAAAAATAAGAGTGGTAATAAATACTTCATGGGTTGG
>JAHDBH010000229.1 GCA_020630495.1 Saprospiraceae bacterium | reverse complement strand
AATTAAATCACTAGACAACTCACTCTGCATATATCCAATATCTGTCTGTAAGCAAAACTTACGCTCACAGAAGTCAATTCTATACGCTTAAGCCATTGACTACCTGTAGCTGATCCCTAGAATTGGTTTAATCATAAATTCCTAATGCACGAAATGGATTAAATGAGCATCTGGCTGCATGCGACTCCTGGCACTGTGATGGAATGTGAGAGTAAGGTAGAGCAAAGTCCCTAACGAGAGCAGACATGGTCGACATCACATGACCCAAATCTTGGCGCGATAGGCTAGCACACGTCACCATATGTTCAGATATTTTACGTAAGACTGACTTGCCATTTATATTTACCTCTGTACTCCATCCAATAAGAGCTGTACCAGAGATACTAATCGTGCTATAGGTTCTTAATGAGTACTGAAAGATCACATAATAGATGACTGCAATTGAGTCACATCAATGATCATAGGCTTCAATTACGTTCCTAATGAGATCTGCGTTATCGTAGTTTTTCGCCAATCAGAAAACTATAAGTAGTACGGTGCCAGTAGTCATATTCCTATCAAATAAAAAACTGAGTTATATAAAATCCCAAGCCTGATGAAACGAATATTTCCACTACTCATCATCACCTTGTTCATCTCATGCTCACAGCTGCCGACAGACTCTGGGATATCGCTGCAGTGGGAAGACTATGATTTAGAGATAGAATCGTTTGAATGGAGTCCTGATCCTTATAAATTTTCTGGAGTCATAAAGGATTCAGTGGCTTCGTCTAGGGGGCCACAATCAGCCGCTTGGGACTATTCTGCGATAGGAGATATCGAGAACATGCATGCTATGTGGGATCAAGCTGCTAGGGGTAGAGAGCCTCTTGCTCAGGTGAAGGTAGACAGCTTTCATCAATACAAGGAAGTCGACGCTATAGCCTACATCCTCAGGCGGGCAGCAGAGCATCAAGTGGTGATCATCAATGAAGGTCATCACATGCCGCAGCATCGCGTCTTCACGACTCGATTACTTGCTGGGCTGAAGGATCTTGGATATAATCATCTTGGTCTTGAGACGTACTTCGCATCACCCATCACCGATTCACTACTCCAAATGAATGGCTATCCTACACTGAAAACTGGTTTCTATACCAAGGAGCCTCAGTTTGGCAACCTGGTGAGAGAAGCTTGTGCACTTGGCTTCGATGTGTTTGGCTACGAAAGCCAGGGACATGATGGCAGTAAAGAACGAGAAATTAATCAAGCAAAAAATATACAAGAATATATGATAGATCATCCCAATGAGAAAATATTGATTCATTGCGGATTTGATCATGGCCTAGAAGGCACACTTGCTAGTCAATGGGAGAAAGCGATGGCAGGGCGACTCACAGAATATACGGATGTAGATCCGCTGACCATAAATCAAGTCACATATTCAGAGCGGAGCAGGCGTGAGTTGGAAAATCCTTATTATCAGCTGACAGATGTTGAGGGCGCCACTGTCTTTGTAGGCAAAAAGGACGAAGTTTTTGGTGAGTATCGCCCAGGCAGCTGGTTTGACATCTCGGTATTCCATCCACGGAGTAGGGATTTCGCTGCTCCTGCCTGGATGATCTATGACGATCGCAGGCTAGTAGATCTGTCGCTCGTGGGAGCTGATATAGAGTGCCCCTGTCTCGTACTAGCCTATAAAGATGGTGAGGAGATTGGTGTGGCAGTGCCATACTACGTGAGAGAAACCGAGGAAGAA
>JAHDBH010000228.1 GCA_020630495.1 Saprospiraceae bacterium | reverse complement strand
ATCTCTACGGTTGCTATATAAGTCGAATCATCGGATTGTGATGGAAGGAAATCTCTTCCTCTTAGTTCTACTGGTGCAGTGGCAACGATCTCGTTAAGCGAAGCAACATCGGCTGCTTGGCCAAAGCTACTCACCTTGTCTATAGATTTCTCTACTGCGCTTAGCAAGAGCTCTTTTGCATCACCACTTCTTAAAAATGCAGCTTCGGCTCTGTAGAAATCCACAAAAGATGATGTAATGATTGGGTGGATACCTGCCCCTAGAGCACCATCGACCCCTTCATTTTGTACTCCGTCGAAGAGATTGTTGTCAATCTTTCCACCTGCTGGGTATACGCCATAGACAGTTCTGATATCACCATCTGGTGGTATTCCATTACCGTTACCATGGTCACGACCATAATATCCACCTGTAAGACTTCCAACGCAATAAGGCATCTCATCGTCGCAGTTAAGATAGTGAGCTGGAGTGGATGTAGGATCTGGGAGTACGCTGAAAATACAATCAAATCTGTTAGGATCGTCCAGTGGTACAGCAGATACCGTACGATTAAAGTAGTATCTGATTCTTGGGTCTACGACCCCTTTCGACTCAGCCAAAACCCACATAAGCCAGTTGCTCATGTAATGCCCATCATCTGCCTCATAGGAGTTAACATATAGCGGATGTCGACTATCCGGATTAGCTCGAGTAGAGCCGTAATTGAACTGCCAGTCATCACTTGCACTGGATATGTAAGCACCTTCAGTCTCCACAGCGTCAAAGGTTGCCCAGTCTCTTCTGTATAGGGCACTCCTCAGACGAAGTGAATGAGCAGCTGCAATCCAACCACCGATTTCACCATCGTAGAAAAAATCTGAGACTGGATCCTCCGCGGTATTCGCTGTTAGATCAGCAATGGCCTCAACCAGGAGTGCGTCAGCAACTTCATAGACCTCTTCGCCACTCTGGTCAGCAGGGCTAATATTAGCAATTCCCTGTCCAGACTCCATGAGTGGTACGTTACCGAAGATATCCACGAGTTGCATGAGTGCGAAGGCCTTCATGACCTTCGCTGATCCCACATGATAAAACTGCTCTGTTGCCGTGGCCAGTTCTATGACGGCATCAGCATCTGGTAGAAACTCTGCATAGCTGTTATTCCAAACACCATTAAATTGCTCTGGCTGGAATGCTGTGACGTAGATACCTCCATCTGTCATAGCTCTCTGGCGAGAGAGTTGCATAGTAAAGAATTGGATGCTCGATAATACATCTTCAAATTCCAGCTGGACAGAATTATAGAGAGACTCGAGATCCGCAGTTTCTGGTGTAGGACTGTTTGGATCCTCTTGCAGATCGAGGTCAAACAGATCTCCGCAGGCACTCATCGTAAGGATGAGAGCACAGAGTATACTATATTGAAATAATTTCTTCATTATTATTTATTTATTTGTTTTCGGCTATGGCCTTTTTAGAATGTTACTGAAAGGTTGAAGCCAACTCGCTGAGCAGTCGGACCAGTCACGAAATCAATTCCACGACCATTTCCTACACCGAGGCTAAGTACCTCTGGGTCATAGTTAATTCCTTCAGGGAAGTTAATGGCATTAAACCATAGATTCTCGCCTACGAGTGAGATCGTCGCACCACCTAGAGGTGAGCTTGAGAATACGCTTTTCGGTAGATCATAAGATAGAGTGACCTCACGCAGTCTGACAGTAGTTCCATCAAACACTTGACCTTCTCTAGGTCCAAAGAAACC
>JAHDBH010000227.1 GCA_020630495.1 Saprospiraceae bacterium | reverse complement strand
CACGAATCCTACGGTATAGGCGCATCAGGCGCTACTTCTAAATCTTCTCACCTAGGCTCTATACCAGGACTGAGGATTACTGATGTATCTCTACGATATACAGACTGCACAGATCTAGCTCCAGACATTGTGGTAAGCATCAGGGAAAATAGACCTCCGCGTGTGCAATATTCTATCGATGGCATCAATTTTCAAGATTCAGCAAAGTTTACGGACGTCATCCCTGGCACATACCAAGTTACCATACGGGACGACTGGGGATGCAGCGATATGTCTGATCCGATTACGATTATAGACTGGCATCAACAAACTGATTCACTATATCGCCTGAGGAGTTCTTGCTCGGAAGACCTATCGTTTCTTGAACTCACATCAAGTGATCAGCCTGTTGAGTTTTCTCTTGACGGTTCCATATATCACAGTGGTGACACTATTCTACAATTAACTACTAGTAGAGATACAACTCTTTATCTGCGATATAGAGACAGCTGTATCATCACTCAGATTCTTGACGCGCCTCAGCATAGTATTCCATCTATCGATTCTGTGCTAGTGGAAAGTACTTACTGTGGACGGGCCACTGGTCTCGCTAAAGCATTCAGTTCTTACTCATCTCCTCACTACTTTAGCCTGAGCAATGGAGTGACCTCTCCTGGCGGGAATTTTGATAGTCTCGCAGCGGGTCTTTATAGATTGTACATTATTGATAGTATCAGTCTATGTCTAGATAGTGTGGACTTTGAAATACTCGAGAGGGACCCGCCACAGATTGACTCTTTACAGACGTCTCTAGCACACTGTAATCTTGCAGGTGGCACTGTCAGTGCATTCTGGTCATCAACAGAAGTCGTCTATTTCCAGCTTGACGATGGTCGCATCTCTTCTTCTGGAGAATTTTATGAACTCGAGCCTGGTGATTATATGATGTTTATCATTGACAGCCTGAGCACATGTATGGATAGTGCATCTTTTTCTATCGAGGAAGCGCCGCCACTATCTATTGATTCCCTCACCATCATTCCTGATACCTGTGGTCGCGAGACAGGCACGATTAAGATAATTGAGATTTCCTCATCGACGATATCACCTACTTTCTCTCTTGATGGCAGCTCCTATTCTGCAGATAGCGTCTTTGATATGCTCCCTTTTGGTGAGTACCACTTGAGTATACGAGATAGCTTTGGCTGCGAGGTAGCATACGACGTCGAGGTGCCAAATTTAAATCGCACTTCAGATTTATCAATTTCCCTTGCTTACCTTGACGACTGTCAAGAATCTTTAGTGCGACTCAGCATTTCTTCCATTGAGGACCTAGACGTGCTTCTCAATGGAACGCTCATAGATCTTCCCTATGACGGGGTCGTGACACAAGGCGATTACAGGATCACAACTTCATCTGCAGCAATGTGCAACACGGACACTTCATTTACCATCACAGAAGCATCAGGAAATGACTGTGGCTATTTCCTACCTAATGTCTTTTCGCCCAATGGCGATGGTATCAACGATAGATTTTTGGCCTACGGTGATGTAATCACCGATCACTATGAACTCTTGATCTATGACCGCTGGGGCTCTGAAGTGTATCGTGAAATAGGTGGCGCAGTCAGAACCATGGTTGGATGGGATGGACGATATCAAGATCAGAAAGCTCCCACGGGTGTGTATATCTACCGCTTTGTATACAGTAGTATGGATGCCTTGAGTCCTATGGTAGTCAGTGGAGATCTTACGCTGGTGAGGTAACCGTCCTTCGGCTCCGCTCAGCAACAGGGTGTAATTTATTAGATATACCTAGACGGTCAT
>JAHDBH010000226.1:1363-1812 GCA_020630495.1 Saprospiraceae bacterium | reverse complement strand
GCAGTCAAGAGCTGATCGTCTTGGCTCAAATCTGAGTAAGACATATCTTCTCCTATTGTTAATGACCTCCCCAGATGCGCTTCTTTGAGAGGCGGGGGAGGTGCTGTTTTATGCCGCCCGCGCGCCCTTCCCCTAAACTTATAGGAGCGACTACACGGGAGGACAAAAATGCTTGTTGTCTCTATAGAGGAGGGTTAAGCTACCCGAAGAAGTAGTCTGAGTGTAATACTTGGTTTATGTCTAAGGCACCCCGGGCGGGAAGGTCTGGTAATTCAACGCCGTAGGCTTCCTCGTGAGACGCCTTGAACTCCCCGAGCACATCTGAGTAGGTATGTAGGGCAACGAATTGCTCCCGTATATGCTTCTGTAGCTTCTCTGCGTGGCAAGCATGTACCCCGAAGTCGTCATGGATCATGGCGAAGCTCGTAACACCCTCACAGGCGTTAATG
>JAHDBH010000226.1:836-1332 GCA_020630495.1 Saprospiraceae bacterium | reverse complement strand
CGTCTCAATCTTCTTGGACACATACTTCTGGCTGGCCTGTAACACCGGGAAGCCCAACGGGCTGTAGTATTTCAGGGGGGCATTCTCCTTGGATAGTACAGTACTCGCTTTCTGCACCCAGTCCATAGCGGCACGGGCTGCAATAACAACCTCAGAGATACTCTCCCAGAGGATCGGGTTAAGCCATATGCTGTGTTTGAACCTAGCGTTCTTGTCGAAGGCGTCTGGCATATACTCGTGGATGTAAGCGTATATGCTTGCGGTACATGCCTGCTGGGTGCTGCCATACGGCAACGTCATAACAGGTTTCTTGGTCATACCTCTCGGCATAGATTTACCCATAGCCTTTATCCAGTTAATAGCTGCTGGAACACCTTCGTTGGCCAGAGCCAGTACCTTGGCATAGCATACGTCAGCTACGTCTTGGTAGATGTCGGCGGGTAGCTCTCCCGGCAGTAGGTTGACCGAGGCTCCGCCCACTTCGTCAGAAAGCATT
>JAHDBH010000226.1:0-826 GCA_020630495.1 Saprospiraceae bacterium | reverse complement strand
TGCAGAGAAGTGCTGCAATCCGTTACAGCTACCGTCGAGGCCAACAGGAAGGTGGCTAACGAACTTCGTAGGGTCTTCCATCTGGAGGACTTCTGCGGCCTCAAAGCACCACGCGAGGAACTGGTAGGGCTTGTCGGCTGCTGCCCAAAAGCTACGGGAACTAATCGGTTGTTCTGCCACTTGTATAATTGCCCGTGCGTTATCTCTACACCACCTCTGTCTAGCAGAATAATCCTTTTTGTCATATCCATATTTGTTTGCTCCGTTTACGAAGAACCACTTAAGACCTTCGGCGTCTCCTAAGGGTTGACCCTCTGAGAACTCTATTAATGCTTTGCTCTGGTCTGTACCCTGTGGCGTCAATCCTGCTGAGGCTGCATATACGCGGCCTCGGAAGTCGCACTGATAGACGTACCAGAACTCTTTGTGTTTCTCCATGTCCCTTGCCAGACGCATAGTGCGTACTAGGGCTAGGTTCTTGGCTACCCGCTCTTTCTCCATGGTGTACAGCTCTCTGGTGACAGCCTTCCACTCGTTGAATAGAACTAGGCGGGGATCATCCTCGTGTAGCTCAGCGGCCTTTACAGAGCGCTCTAAGGGACAGTCTGGGAACTCATACGGCTCAGAGCGCGGCATACCGCATCCTAGGTTCTTGGCCCAGACGGTATCCAGCACTTCCTTGACGCGGGAGTTGACCCGCCAGCCTGTATTCTGCATGGTGTTGACGGCAGAAAGTACTCCGGGCATATCCGCGTTGAGGTACATGTCCTCGCGCTCCTTGGTCATAGACCGGGATTTAATCAGCGGGGTGCGCTTACGTAGGTTA
>JAHDBH010000061.1:11196-15591 GCA_020630495.1 Saprospiraceae bacterium | reverse complement strand
AACAATGACACCCTACTCTATGAAGGAACAATCATCTCCGACTACGACGCCTGGATCATCCGCACAGACTCCGACGGTTGCCTGGAGGCAGACTGCGCAAACTTTGGAAATGTCATCACCTCCATCGTAGAGCGTCCCGATCTTGATCTAGATTTTGATTTTCTGCTCTACCCTAATCCTACTACAGATCTCATACGCCTCCGGCTGAGCGAGATATTACCTGAGTGCAGTTTTGAGCTTTATAGTTCAGCAGGACAGCGCATTCATCACATACCCTCACTTAGTACCATAGATCACGAGATCGCCATGGATCAGCAGCCACCCGGCAGCTACCGATGGATCGTACGACATCGTGGGCAGGCCGTAGCGCAGGGGCAGGTGATGGTGGCAAGATAAAGCAATGTATCTGCACATCGCTGTGAGATAGGCTGAACCATTTGCACGAAAGTGCGTCCTACCTCATGCATACGCTCATGCTAGCGCAACAGTGCTGGAATAAGCCCAACTTTGCAGCTCATGAATGATACTTCACTCGCATCACAGACAAGTGTAGAAGATAAAATCGCCGTACAGATCGAGCTCTGTACCCAGCAGATCCACACTTACCGTGAGCGCGGCCTGAGCCTCTTTGCCTCCTCTTCTTTCCAGTCGCACAGCATCCCCATGCTGCATATGCTGCGGCAGATCGACGACCACATTCCTGTGTATTTTCTGCAGACGGGCTATCACTTCCCAGAGACTCTCACATTCCGCAATCAAGTGGCCAAGTTGCTCGACCTAGAGGTGATTTCTGTGAGTTCGCCAGTGTCTCACTCGGAGCAGCGTACACAGGGCGGTCGCATGCTCTTCACAGTAGATCCCGACCGGTGCTGCCACTTCAATAAGGTGCTGAGCATGCAGCGGGCGCTCGTGGAACACGACGTCTGGATCAATGGCGTACGAGCCGACCAGAGCGCCGTGAGAAGCGGATTCAACTATGAAGAACAGACAGCGGAGGGGAAACTGCGCTATCATCCTATGATCCAGTGGACGCAGGATATGATCGATCACTACTGCGAGACACACAGTCTTCCCAAGCATCCGCTCCACTTCGAAAATTACGTCAGTATAGGCTGCGAACCCTGCACGCGCCGCACAGATGAGTACGAGTCATATGATGAGCGCGACGGCCGCTGGCAAGGCCTGCACAAGACCGAGTGCGGACTCCACACAGAAATGATAAAGAAATGAGAGTACTGATTACAGGCGGAGCGGGCTACATAGGCATGTCGCTCATCCATAGACTCATGGCCGACGATAGCATCACAGAGGTAGTGATCTATGACAATATGGCGAGGAGCAACTACGCCTTTTTTGTGGGTGAGAGGTACGCCGTTCCCGGCAAATGCACATTTGTCCGTGGAGAACTCATGGATAGTCGATTACTCACGTCTAGCCTCAGAGGAATAGATGTGGTCATCCACCTGGCAGCCAAAGTAAGCACACCCTTCTCAGATAGCGATGCGCACGCCTACGACCAGGTCAACCACTGGGGAAGCGCCCAGCTCGCCAATGCCGTCGAAGAAAATGGCGTAGGCCGAGTCATCTACCTCAGCAGCGCCTCCGTCTACGGTAGCACAGAGATGCCAGTCAATGAGCACTACGCCCCATCTCCCAATACCTTCTATGGTATCTCCAAGCTTGCCGGCGAGAAGAAACTGCGCCGCCTACAAGATAGCTGCGAGGTCTATATCCTGCGCGCCGCCAATGTCTATGGCTACAATCCCGCGATGAGAATAGACGCCGTACTCAATAAATTTTTATTTCTGGCCAACTACCACGGTCGCATTTCCGTAGAGGGAGACGGTCAGCAATATCGTGCCTTTATCCATGTAGACAAACTTGCTCAGACACTAGAGCAACTATGCACCGTAGACATGAAACCAGGCATCTACAATCTCTGTGAGCACAATCTCACCATCCAAAACCTCGTACGCGAAGTCCGCCTACTCTATCCAGAGCTAGAGGTCCTCAGTATCAATCACAATATGCCGCTACGCAGCATCCAGGTAGAGACACAGTCCAAGATCCTCGATCACATCGCCCTTGACCAGCGCAGCCTGCAGGATGAGCTCGGTGATATGAAGTCGCATTTTCGGTTTTAGCATACGAGCCTAGCGCTTAGTCGTAGGCTTGACCAAGTGCCGATCTCAGATCAGCGGACACGAGACGCTGGGCTAGGCTCCGTATCTTCGTATCGAATAGCAGTCGCAATATTTATGATTCCGTATCGGTCGCTCTTCTTTCTTCTCATTGTACTAGCACTAGGCGGACCAAGTCTGGCTCAGCCGACTGTAGGCACCATACTTCACGATAGTCTTGCACACGATGGCTACACACTCATCACTCCTTCCAATTCAGACTTAGTTGTCCTAGTGGACAATTGCGGATATGAGATCAATCGGTGGGAGACAAGTGGCACACCAGGGTTGAGCGCCTATCTTTTACCAGGTGGCAAGCTGCTGCGTACCAAGAGAATCGGGAATGAGTTCAATGCTGGTGGAGCCGGCGGTGGCATCGAGCGATATAGCTGGGAGGGAGACCTGGAGTGGTCCTGGCAGTATAGCAATGACACAGTGCGACAGCACCACGATATAGAGCCACTACCCAATGGAAATATCCTCGTACTCGCCTGGAGAAGCTACTCCAGAGAGGAAGTACTCGCGCTGGGACGCGATAGCAGCCTGGTCCAGGCTCGAGGAGTATGGGGCGAGCAAGTGCTGGAGATACGCCCTATAGGTACTGACAGTGCCGAGATCGTCTGGGAATGGAATGTGATGGATCATGTGGTCCAGGATCTAGATACGTCACTGGCAAGCTATGGCGTCATTGCCAATCATCCAGAGCGCGTGGACATCAACTTTGTAGTAGGCCTATCAGCCGATTGGCTGCACTGCAATAGCATAGACTATAATGCTGAGCTTGACCTCATCATGCTCAGCTCGCGCAATCTTAGCGAACTGTGGATCATAGACCACAGCACTAGCACCGCAGAGGCACGCACAAGTATGGGTGGCCGCCTAGGTCGCGGTGGCGATCTACTCTACCGCTGGGGAAATCCCCGCGCCTATGGTAGAGGCGGGTCTATAGATCAGCAACTATTCCGACAGCATGATGCTCGCTGGATCGACACAGGGCATCCTCGAGCTGGTAGCATCACTGTATTTAATAATGGTATCGGAAGACCAGGCACGGACTTCAGCGAAGCAATGATCATTCCATCCATTTATGATAGTGACAGTGGATATGAAATCCAAGATGGCCTTCCCTATGGTCCAGCGAGTCCGTCTCTCGTGATTGGGTCTACGGATGAGCGGCCTTTCTTCAGCAATATCATGAGCGGTGTGCAAGCTCTCGCCAATGGAAATCTCCTCGTGAGCTCAGGCACCAAGGGTCTGGCTCTAGAGCTCGATACAGCTGGTAGAGTCCTGTGGCAGTATCAGAATCCTATCTCTGCGTCCGGCATCCTCGAGCAGGAGCAAGATCCTCGGGGTACGACTGTCTTTCGCTATGTGCGCTATGAGCTTGACGACACTGTCCTGATAGATCTAGACCTCACACCTGGCGACCCAGTAGAGCTCAATCCTATAGACTACGGCTGCGTGCTCTATGATATGACCGTAGGCACTTACGTGCAAATGGTAGGCAAGCACAGCGTATACCCCAATCCCACAAGCGGCCCCCTTACCATCACGGGACCAATTCCAGAGAGTAGCGTGGTCAAGCTTTATGACATGCATGGTAGGATGGTCTACACTAGCGACTTATCGTCCACCTACATAGATCTACCGAGTGAGCTCGCATCTGGATGGTATGTCTTACTTCTAGAGTCTACAGACACTAGGAGCTATGCACGCATCCTGCTCAGCAGATAAAGAGAATTCTAATCTCAGGCCATAATAGCCTTGGCATCCACTTGACCAAATCTTCAGACTAGCGGATTTCACGCCTACATACTACCATATGTGATAAATTCGTTATATATTCGCCAATCCGTTAATTTACAAAACACAAAATCACTATGAGCAAATTTGATGATTGCATCGAAACGTACAAGAAAGAGTTTGATAAGATCGGTGTATCTTATAAAGAAGATCTCCTCAGAAAAGTAGCTAAGGGCTGCGGACCATCTATCTACAGCGCAGATGCCTCCAAAGTATCTAGCAGTGATGAAGCCGAGCTGAAGCGGGTAAAAGATAATTATCTAGTATCAAAACTAGGATGTCCTGACGGTCCAAAGCTAGACGAAGCTATCCAGAAGGTCGTAGACAAGTTTGGCTCTAGCAATAGAAATAAGTACAGAGCTATGTTCTACTATATGCTCGCTGTACACTTCAAGAAAGAGTCTGTATACTC
>JAHDBH010000061.1:0-11096 GCA_020630495.1 Saprospiraceae bacterium | reverse complement strand
GCATTTTGGAGCCCTACTCCACCGTCTATTTCTATCAGAGTGGAAAGATTGCGAGTGATGATGCGCTCGCGGAGGCGCTCGATTTTTTGCAGGGTGCGATAGATAAATTTCTGACCACCATATCCTGGATTCACGGACATAAGTACCACGAGATCACACTCTTCTAGCACATCATCCAGCAGATCTACGCTCGTGTGCGGGTTGATAGCTACACCAGCCTTGACACCCGAGGATGAGATGGCATTTACTGTTCTGTGCAGGTGTGTACACGCTTCCAGATGTACAGATAGATACTCTGGCTTCAGCGCTATGTAATCATCCAGATGACGGTCAGGATCACTGATCATGAGATGTATATCTAGTGGCTTCTCGCACTGAGCGGCCATGACAGCGCTGATCATAGGGCCAAATGATATCGTAGGCACAAAGTGACCGTCCATGATATCCACATGGAGCAGATCGGCCTCGCTGCGATTGATCATATGGATATCGTCAGCGAGGTGTGCGTAATTAGCTGCAAGGATGGAAGGTGCGATCTGATGTGACATAGCCCAAAGATATCTACTAGCTTCCAGAAGACACCTCTGATGGCGGCTCATCAAGCCGCGCTTTGATCTCGCGCAGCGTAGTGAGAATCTCTAGTGTCACAGGATTCTCTGTAGCGTGATTTCGCATCTCTTCTTTGCGCATGCCGAGCCAGGTATCTAGCCTTCCTAGCAGCAGTGAGACGATGATAAATATGATCATCACCGCAGGGTATACGAGCAGCTTATTCTGATCGAGCAGATCTCGGACTTGCTGATCCTTGATCGCATTGAGAAATACAAATGCGATCATGACAAAGTTGATATAGCTCAAGTACATCCTAGCGCGATCGAGATAGATCTTCCAGCGGACTACAGCGCGCTTATTGACTCTTGTACCTAGTACAGTAATTCCTTTCATGGGGGCTCACAGTTTCTATAATAGTCGATATCGACTGATCATAGCAGAACGCAGGAGCCCCTCGCCTAGTGCATGGACCTACTCGAGCGTATCCCCTGCCAGTTGCTCCCCGTATAGTATGGCATTGACCAGTTGGCGCTGTGTCCCTCGGAAATAGGCTCGGAAAGTAGGATTTTCTATAAATGATATGATGCGCGCTCCACGGTAACTACTCGTCACTACGCTGGCCTTGCCCCGCAGAGTATCCTCATAGCCTGGCGGACAATATCCTGATAGCAGCGGATCCTTCACAAAGTGTCCTGGCGTGCTGTATAGGTTGTCAGTTTTCTCCACATACATCGTAGATCGCTTAAAGACGGGTAGTTGATCATCACCGTAGCCATAGTTGAGCGGATGACTCAGATCCAGCTGCGTCATGAAGATGCTACCGCCGATGTACTCCGATCCAGAGTCCGCACGCCGCCGCTCATAGGGTCTATCTTCTGCGCCGTAGTCCCGACCCCAGTCATTCTTGATATCTAGATCCAGTAGATCAGTACCTCGAAGCCAATTATTCGCACCACGGATGGCGATGATTTTCTTTCCACTGCCCGCCCAGTCTTTGAGTGCAGACTCAAGCGAAGATGGATATCTACCATTCACCAGTATGACCGTATTATACCTATCCCAGTCGGTACGCCCTATTGCATCCACGTCTATGAGCGATATAGGATGATATAGGCGCTGATCAAAAAGGTGCCATATCTCACCTGCATCATAGGACGTCACACCGTCGCCTACCACCAGAGCTACAGACGGCATGGTGAGTATATCGTGACTTGGGCTTCCAGGATTGACACCGGTTTCCTTGGAGCCGCTCTGGAGTGGACTTACCACTACCTTATGCTCGCTGGCCAGCTCGCGGAGCATCTCATGCAGGCGTGCATCGCTCATGGGCTGATCCTCTAGGGATATGATGACTTGACCACGTCCTATCTGCTTTCCTGACTGCCAGTTTACATAAGGCTCATTGGTCAGTAGGACTCTCACCTTGCGCGACAGCAGATCTAGTATCATAGGATAGGCGCGACTATTCGCCAGGCTGATGCAGTAGGCATATCCTGATCGCTCGATCTTGCCATAGTCTATCTCTCTTGGAGTGAATTTCTTAGCCGATTGCGATATCTTCCGCACCTGTAGATTATATGCATGCTGCATAGACCAGGCGCTTACATCATAGAATAGACTATCAACAAAGTCCGTCCGCTCCTCTAGCATAGCTGCGATCATAGTACCCGCTGGCTGCAAAGTGGGAATCACGATTTTATCTGATGAGGTATACTGATAATCGATATCATGCCCATCTAGTATCTCACAAAATTCACTGAGCAGCTGATCATCACCCTTACTGCTGAGCTCATAAGCTGTGACCTTGACATTTCCTGGCTGACGCTTAAAGAACTCCTGCTGAAAATCTTGCAATTGATCGCGCAACTGGTATGATGCCTCTAGCGTGCTGAGGCTCGTCATGAGTTGATTCTTGATCGTGAAGGGAAAGCTCTTCACTCCGTAGACGCTCTCTTGCCTGTGACCACGACTGCTCGCCTGCTCAAATAAGATGCCGACACAGCCATTCACATCAGGAAATGTAGATCCTTTGCCTATATAATAATCATCGAATGACTCGCCCGTATAGTACAAGCTCTGGATACTATCTAGTATTGCCTCATGGTAGCGAGCGATGTCACGAGTAAGATCTTGATTGAGCTGCGGTGTGCGAGGATATGTACGCGAAGCGATACCTGGCTGAAAGAAGAAGCTGCGATCCGTACCCATCTCATGATGATCCGTCAGGATAGCAGGTCTCCACTGATGAAAGGCGCGTATGCGTCCACGGCTCTCTGGATGCTGTAGCAGCAGCCAATCACGATTAAGATCAAACCAATAATGATTGGTCCTTCCGCCAGGCCACACCTCTCTAAATTCTCGATTAGCTCCATCTGCGTTGAGCTCCTCGCTGCGATGGACATTGACCCAAGTAGCAAATCGATTGAAGCCGTCTGGATTGTAGCACGGATCCAATATGATGACCGCACTGCGCAGACGCTCCAAGACGCTAGGATCCCGAGATGCAGCCAGGTAATATGCGTATAGTAGAGCCGCGTTACCTCCACTCGCTTCATTACCGTGGACAGAATAGCCCTGATAGATGACGATCGGTAAGTCTTCATCGTAAGCACCGCTGGCCTTGCCAGAGAGTCTCGCTTGATTCTTCATGATCTTCTCCAACTGCTGGTGATGATCAGGATGAGTGATGATGAGATGCTGCAGAGGCTTTTGCTCGTAAGAGCGCGCATACTCCTGGAGAACTACCCTGTCAGAACTCTCTGCTAATCTGTGCATGTAGTGCGCGAGCAGATCGTGACTCACATGGTAATCTCCGACTTGGTAGCCCAGTACACTCTCAGGTGTGGGCACATCCTGCTGGAAGTCATGATCGCCAAAGTAATACGCAAGCGGTGTCTGTGCAGACAGACTTACCGTCAGCCAGAATGAGAGGAATAGGGAGAAAATCTTCATAGCGATGAATTATCTGAGTAAGTTCGTGCTCGCGAAGTTAGGCCTATGGAAAATGTGTTGATTTTTTTCATCATCAGTGTTTTTGTCGCGCTGCTCTTTGTCAATTTGTATTTCAGAGCCAAGGTGCTGAAATCGTATCGACGACTGGTGCAGCACCGCGTACAGTTTGACGCTAAGGATATCATGAATCGCCAACGGATCATAGATGAGGTGGTGCCGCTTTATCCTGAGCACGAGGAGGACATCATGAGCTTTGTAGATCACATCCGATTCTCCGTTCGTATCGCGATGATCCTCATAGTGCTGATCACTATCTTTGGCGCCATTCTTATGTATTTCAGATGAAAAGAACTATCGGTCTGGCAGGGACGGGTCATCTCGGTCGTATCCATATCAAGTGCCTAGTGGAGGAGGGATACGGGCCAGATCTGACCATCTACGATACGGATCTCACCAGGGCGCAGGAGCTCGGGGCGGAGTATGGCATCCAAGTATGCAGTAGCTACAGCGATTTATTATCACAGTGTGAGGTGATTATCTTGGTCACACCCACTTCTACGCATCATGCCTTGGCTAAAGAAGCGATCCTTGCTGGCAAGCACCTATTCATAGAAAAGCCCGTGACCGCCACGAGTGCAGAGGGCCGTGAGCTCATGCAATTAGCTGACACCCAGCGTCTCGTCATACAGATCGGTCATGTAGAGAGATTTAATCCCGCTTTCGTAGCCTATGAGGGGAAGGGGCTTTCGCCCAAATTTATCGAAAGTCACCGACTATCAACTTACAATCCACGAGGAACAGACGTCTCTGTAGTCATGGATCTCATGATACACGATCTGGATCTACTCCTCTACGTGGTAGGCTCTGATGTAGTGGAAGTAAGGGCTACCGGTGTACCACTTATCTCAGCTACAGAAGATATCTGCAATGCTCGTCTGGGCTTTGCTAATGGAGCTGTGGCCAATGTGACTGCTAGCAGAGTAAGCATGAAACAGATGAGAAAGATGCGCCTCTTCCAGCCTGAAGCGTATGCGACCCTTGACTTTGTCGATAAGCAGTTGCAGCTCTACCGGATGGCAGACGATCTACCCGTAGAAGAAGGAGCACACAGCTTTGATCTGGAGACCAGCATAGGACACAAGAAAATCAGCGTGTATATCCCCGATCTAGATGAGACCAATGCCATCAAAGAAGAGCACAAGCACTTCCTTGATAGCGTACAACGCGACCAGCCCGCCATAGTGAGCCTCTCAGATGGCGTCCGCGCCGTAGAACTCGCAGAATGGATTACTAATGAGATGAGATCAGTATCAGACGCATGGAAATAAAGCCGCTGTATGTAGTCATAGTAGCCTTGATGATGCTGTGCTCCTGCGACATCATCAATCCCGAAGAAGAAGTCCCAGGTATCTTACTGGTAGAGGATGTCTCACTCACACTTGGCCCTTTGCAAGGTGCTCCTACCTTAAATGTCACCCACGTGCAAGTAGCCGTGGATGGTCTGAGCTTGGGTGGCTTTCCCCTCCCCGCACGCATACCCATCTATGAGGAAAATGCTCGCGTCCTTCTAGAGGCAGCTGTCCAGGCCAATGGCCGATCAGCCAGCGCTGTTTCCTATCCCTTCTATACACGTCTTGATCAGGTGATCTCAGTCTCAAGTGGTGAGACGGTCACACGTGCTCTCGATCTATCGTACAGCTCGAGCACGCTTGTGAGATACGTAGAAGGATTTGAATTTGGCAATACCTTCACCGTTGATCTTGACGAAGACCTGGACACAGGCATAGAAGTCACAAGTGAATCAGCGGCCAGCGGAAATACCAGCGGCAAAGCAACTCTGACGCAGGAGCATGACCGACTATCTGTCGCTACCGCTATAGCTATAGACGATATCCCAGCTAATGGAAGCGCCGTCTATATAGAACTTGACTATCGCAATGAAATCCCCTTTTCCATAGGCCTGGTAGGTATCAATGGCGGTGAAGAAATTCCCGTAGAATTTATCCTGCTCAATCCCTCTGAAGACTGGAACAAGGTGTATGTCGATATCACTCAGCTCATACTAGATTCACGCTTGAGCTCTTACAGGATCTTGCTGAGAGCACTCTATGACGATGGTGCTGGTGACGAGGCAGATATCTTTATCGATAACGTCAAATTGCTTCATTTTTGATACTAGATCCAGCAAAGCTCCAAGGCAGAAGGATCTATCGTACCTGCGATGTGATCGCCGCGGTGGTGGCGTGGATTTGCTTTTTCTTGATCAGAAAAAAGATGGAGCAAGGCTACCTCGAGGGGACGATCCTATCCGATATCAACTTCTGGCTAGGGGTCATAGGAGTTCCGCTCTTTTGGTTTGTGTTTTACTACATCTTCGATAAGTATAGTGACATCTATCGCCTGAGTCGCTTGACGGTGATTGCTCGGACATTTCTGCTGAGTCTCATCGGAGTGACGATCCTGTTTTTTGCGGTGATACTGGATGATTTTGTGCTTGACTATACTGTGTATTACAGGATGTTTTACACTCTGTTCGTCTTGCATTTTGGCTTGACCATCATCAGTCGGATGATCATACTGAGTAGAGCAAGCGCCATGCTCAAAAGCGGTCGTGTAGGATATAAGACCCTCATCATCGGCGGCGACCAGAATGGTCTTGCCCTTTACTCCGAGCTGAGCAGTAGAGCCAAGAGTCTTGGACACCGATTTGTGGGCTTTATCAGTGTCAATGGTGCGTCCCAGAAGCATCTCCGTAAGCACTTACCTCAGCTAGGACAACTGGCAGATCTCGCCCAAGTCATCCAAGACAAAAATATCGAAGAAGTACTCATCGCTATAGAGTCTAGCGAGCACAATAAGATACAGGGTATCATGAACGTACTATATGATTATGATCAGCAGATTCTGGTCAAAATCATCCCAGATATGTACGATATCATGATCGGATCCGTCAAGATGAATCATATCTACGGCGCCGTGCTGATAGAAATAGAGCGCAGGCTCATCAGTCCATGGCACGCACTGGTCAAGCGACTGATGGATGTATCGATCAGTGCGGTGAGCTTGATACTGCTAAGTCCCCTACTCGCCTATGTAGCCGTCCGAGTGCGCATGTCTTCCAGTGGGCCAATCTTCTATAAGCAAGAGCGCGTAGGACTCAACGGAAAGCCATTTGACATATATAAGTTTCGGTCCATGTATACAGATGCAGAGGTGGCAGGGCCCCAGCTAAGTAGCGAGCATGATGATCGTATCACCGAGTGGGGAAAAGTAATACGCAAGTGGCGACTGGATGAGTTACCACAGTTCTGGAATGTGCTACGGGGAGACATGTCACTCGTGGGACCTAGACCAGAGAGACAGCACTTTATCAATCTCATCATGGAAGAGGCGCCCCACTATAAGCATCTGCTCAAGGTACGCCCTGGAATCACCTCTTGGGGGCAAGTAAAATATGGCTATGCAAGCAATGTCGCCCAGATGATCCAGCGACTCAAGTATGATATCCTGTATATAGAAAATATGTCCGTAGGACTGGATATAAAGATCCTATTCTATACCGTACTAGTCCTCCTTCAAGGTCGCGGCAAGTGATCCATCTCAGTCTACATCTACTGATCAGAAAAGCCTCCGTCAGCAGTGCTGACGGAGGCTTTTGCCAACGATAATCTATATGGATAGCTACTGTCTATAGACCGTGCGCTGATCCAGCACTATACCGTCTGCGTTGGCTAAGATGACTTGGTAGTACCCAGAGCGCTGATCTCTGAGATCAAAGGTAGATGTGGCTACTCTGCTCGGGCGAGAGTCCTGATACACTACGCTCCTGGACTGTATATGCACTATACTGATGGTAGTGGCCTTATCAGAGATCTCACCCCACTCCACATAGAGCTGATCTGCCGTGGGATTGGGATAAGCGGTAAATCCACCTCCTGATGTAAATGGCGCGGGCAGATGCTCTGTCTCTGTCTCATACTCACCAGGCCTGTCAGAGACTGTGATATCCCAGCCTATGGTACGGAGCATAGCCTTGGTCAATGGGCCTACGTAGTGTACCTGCTCACCTTTCATCTGGAAAGCTTTCATAAGAGACTCGTATGTACCTGCGTAGGTATCATTGTCAAGACAGGTGATGCTCTTGGCCCAGTTGACGTCCTGAGCAAATGGATTGTCACTGTATAGCTCAGCCACGACCTCAGGAGCGACCCACTGCACGGTACCACTAGTGCAGTAATCATAGAGCGCTTCTTGATAGGTCCCCATGGTAAAATCCGTCAGTGCTATACCCGCTTGATCATAGACATAGTAATCATATATCGCAGGGAGCCTATTCCGTGATGTACCTAGCCCATATCTCACCTCTTTTCTGGGTCCTCTATAGTGAACGGAAGAGGTAAGTCCTATGGTCCGCCCTATCTCTTTGAGTATGGCTTGCGTCAAGTCATATTGACTAGAATCTGGTCTGGTGTCAGGGTCATAGTGCCACACGCCAGTAGCGTGATGACTAGCGTTGATACGTACATTGAGCCTGGTGTAGTCATACTCTGCAGGTATTCCTATATGCTCGGCTAAGGGAGCTGCGTAGTAAGCATCTTCCCTTGCGCCTACATCTTCATCACCGATCTTGAAGTAAGTGGCTCCATTAGTAGCTAGCACATCATCATTAGCATAAGCATGCCAGTCGATTCTGAGCTGTAAGGTGACGTCCGTGTCTAGTACATTGGACCATATCTGGGTAGCACGGAGTACAGCATCTCGCGCCTCCATGGGCATCTCTGCCAGTGCGGCGTCCGTGTACTCTATAGAGAAATCATTGGTCCTGGTAAGGGTCAGATCGCCATCATAGGGCAGATGAGTAGTAGATTTGTCCGTAGTGGCATAGGAAGTCTGCTCGAAGTAGACTCCCTGCGCCTGCGCTCCTACAACAAACATCAAAAAAGCGAATAAAGCGGTACAATATTTCATAAGATTGATTTTAGTAGGATAATAGTACTGGTTAAAATAAACTCTCGGCACGCAAAGCCATATTATATCTTGAAAAATTTTACAAATGTCACCAATATGACATTTTATAAGTCAAAACCAAGCATTATGACAGCAAATGAGATGAAATCCAAATTAATAGCAGGTGTTTTCTTTCTGTGCCTGACGATTAATCTGCAAGCGGGTGACGGCATGTGGCTGCCACTTCTTCTCAAATCGCTCAATGAAGCGGAGATGCAGCAGATGGGCATGAAGCTGAGCGCAGAGGACATTTACAGTGTGAATCAGGGTAGTCTCAAGGATGCCATCGTGCATTTTGGTGGTTTCTGTACATCTGAGATTATTTCCGATCAGGGACTGCTACTTACTAATCATCACTGTGGATACGGTCAGATCCAGTCTCATAGCAGTGTAGAGCAGAATTATCTCAAAGAAGGCTTTTGGGCGAAAGCCCTCTCAGACGAACTGCCCAATCCTGGGCTGACAGCCACTCTCATATCTCGGATGGAGGACGTGACCGATGCCGCACTAGCTGGTGTCACAGATGCCATGGAAGAAGACCAGAGACAGTCTACGATCGATGCCAATCTGGCTTCTCTCCGCGAATCTATAGAGCACGAGGCGCATGAGGATGTCGTCATCAGAGCCTTCTACTATGGCAATGCGTACTATGCTTTTGTCACCGTGACCTACCGCGATATAAGGCTGGTCGGAGCCCCACCTGAGAGCATAGGAAAATTTGGAGCCGACACGGACAACTGGGTATGGCCACGACACACGGGCGATTTCAGCTTGTTTCGCATCTATGCTGGAGCAGATAATTTACCTGCCGACTACAGCGCAGATAATGTACCGTATCAGCCCAAGCACCATCTACCCATCTCTCTTGACGGCGTGGATCCTGGCGATTTTACGATGGTATTTGGCTTTCCAGGCCGCACACAGGAGTATCTGCCTTCGCAGGGTATATCCCAAGTACTGGAGGAAATCAATCCGGTACGTATTTCTCTGCGCGACAAAGCTCTGGCAGTCATGGACAAGTCTATGCGCGCTGATCCTGCCACTAAGATCAAGTACGCGAGCAAATTTGCCCGTATAGCCAATGGCTGGAAGAAGTGGATCGGTGAGTCACAGGGACTGGAGGATTATGGCGCGCTTTCGCGCAAATATGACCTCGAAAAACAATTTACGCAACGTGTCAATCAGGCCGAGTCGCTCAGCGCATATCGAGGTCTCCTAGATCACTTTGAAAATCTCTATACGGACATCAATCCCTATGTGGGCGTAGTAGAATACTACAACGAGATATTTTACCGCAATACGGAGATATTTGGCATGGCCAATCGTATGATGCGCTTACAAAGCACCCTAGACACCAAAGGCAAAGAAGAATGGCTGGAAGCGGTCAAGAAGGAAAAGTCGAGACTTGCCGACTATTATAAAAACTACAGTCCTCAGATCGACAGAGAAGTGACCAGCGCACTGCTGATGCAGATGCTGCAAGAGATAGACGAGTCATACTTACCCGCTAGCCTGCAGCATGGCATGGTGGAGAAAGAAGCCATGGATGCTTGGCTCGAGATACTCTGGGAAGATAGCCACCTAGATTCACAGACTGAGATGGAGGCTCTACTCAGCATGGATGATCAGAAATTTGCGCAAGCAATCAAGGATGATCCCGTCGTAGCCCTCATGCGAGAGGCACGCGACCGGCTGGATGCCAACATCCTGCCTGAGTACAGAAGGCTCCGCGCTGATATCTCCACAGCACAGCGTCAGTACATGGCTGCTCTACTGGAAGCATTTCCCGAGCGACGCTTCTATCCTGATGCCAATAGTACCATGCGCATCAGCTATGGTCAGGTGGACGGTTATGAGCCCCGCGATGCCATCACCTACCAGCACCAGACATATCTCGAGGGCGTAATAGAGAAGTACGTACCTGGTGACTACGAATTTGACGTAGACGAGAAATTACTCTCCCTCTACGAGTCCAAAGACTATGGCGACTATGCTGATGATGGCAGGATGCCTGTCTGCTTTATAGGGAGTAATCATACCACAGGAGGAAATAGCGGTAGCCCTGCCATCGATGCTCATGGCAATCTCATAGGCCTCAATTTTGATCGTACATGGGAAGGCACTATGAGTGATCTCAATTATGATCCAGAGATATGCAGAAATATCATGGTCGACATACGCTATGTATTATTCATCACGGATAGATATGCTGGTGCATCTCGCTTGATAGAAGAAATGGATCTCGTACATCCCAAAGCGGGACAGGTGAGAGATAATGAGTTGATGTCTTCTACAGGCAAATCCATGGACATGACGGATGGGGCCTCCATAGCACAAGCCAAAAGCCAAGCTAAAGCTGCTGCTAAAGAAGCACGGGACGCCGCCAAAGAAGCCAAGCGCGCAGCCAAAGAAGCAAAAAAAGCTGAAAAGGCCGCTAGGAAAGCTGCCAAGAGAGCTGAGAAGGCAAGTAAGAAAAATTTCCGAGAAGCACTAGAAATAATGGAGTCAATAGAGCAATAAGGCTCAGTCAATTTCCAGCGCAATTAGTGTAGGCAGCATCGCAGTATGAGGTGCTGCCTATTTTT
>JAHDBH010000007.1:74353-75618 GCA_020630495.1 Saprospiraceae bacterium | reverse complement strand
ATATCTACACACGGATCATGAATCCTACCACGGATGTATTTGAGAAGCGCATCGCCGCGCTAGAAGGTGGAACCAATGCAGTGGCCGTATCCTCGGGACAGGCAGCGCAGTTTATCGCTTTGAATAATATCCTACAAGCGGGAGATAATCTTGTGACTTCACCCTATTTGTACGGAGGGACTCACAATCAATTTCGTGTCAATTTTAAGCGACTCGGTATAGAGGCCAGATTTGCTGCGGACAATGAGCCAGAGAGTTTCGAGAAATTAATAGACGACAATACTAAGGCACTGTATGTAGAGAGTATAGGTAATCCGCAGTTTGCAGTTCCAGACTTTGGTAAGATCGCAGCCTTAGCGAAAAAGTATGATATCCCATTGGTAGTGGATAATACATTTGGCGCTGGCGGATATATTGCCAAGCCTATTGCTCACGGTGCCAATGTAGTGGTAGAGTCCGCGACTAAGTGGATAGGCGGTCATGGTACCACAATTGGTGGAGTGATCGTAGATGGGGGTAATTACAACTGGGGTAATGGCAAGTTTCCGCAGTTCTCTGAGCCATCAGAGGGGTATCATGGACTAGTATTTGCCGATGTATTTGGCATAGATAATCCGCTAGGCTTACCTAACGTTGCTTTTGGTATTCGCGCACGAGTCGAGGGATTGCGAGATTTTGGACCAGCGCTGAGCCCGTTTAATAGTTTCTTATTGCTGCAAGGCCTAGAGACCTTATCACTACGAGTACAGCGAACTGTCGATAATGCCCTAGCAGTGGCAAAGTTTCTAGAGCAAGCTGACGATGTGGTATGGGTAAATTACCCTGGACTAGAGAGTAGCCCGTCTCATGATATTGCTAATAAATACTTGACTAATGGATATGGAGGCGTCCTTTCCTTTAAAGTCAAAGGCGGAAAAGAGCAAGCGGATAAACTGGTAGATAGCGTACAACTCATATCACATCTGGCTAATGTAGGTGACGCCAAGACACTTATCATACACCCATCATCCACGACGCACGATCAGCTTACTCCAGCTGATCAAAAATCAGCTGGCGTGGAGCCAGGGCTCTTAAGACTGTCGGTCGGTATCGAGCATGTCACAGATATCATTGGTGATCTGAAGTATGCGCTTGCGCAGAGCCGCGAGGAGCAGCCAGTGTTGGCATAAATAATGCCTGTGCGTGCGTCTTCTGGGCGCACGCATATTTATTTTATTATAATTTTTATTTATGACTTCGATTCGTCATTCAGCACGCGCTGTGAG
>JAHDBH010000007.1:57044-74253 GCA_020630495.1 Saprospiraceae bacterium | reverse complement strand
AAGCCCGAGGTAGATGCGCATCACCGCGACCTGGTTCTTTGGCTGCAGACCATAGAGCAAAGATGTCTCGTGACCAGAATGGTAGCCCTTTCGTCCGTGGACTCTCGCGAGTCCACGAGACTCGCGGAGTGCAAAGTCGTTAGCAGCATCACGCACTTTACTCTTAATTAATTAATTGATGAAATACTATAGTAAAAAATTCGCTACAGATCTTATTTTAGAGAGTGGAGAAATACTCAGCGAGCAGGAAATAGCTTATCATTCGAGTGTGCAAGAGCCTGGAAAGGATCGACCTGTGATATGGGTAATGCATGCGCTCACGGCTAATTCAGATGTGAGCGACTGGTGGAATGGTCTATATGGCGCTGGAAGGATCTTTGATCCAGAAAAGTATGATATCGTCTGTGCGAATATTCTCGGATCGCCATATGGCAGCACCAATGCGTTAAGCTGGGATCCGCGCACAGGGGAGCAGTATTTTCATGATTTTCCTGATATCACCATCCGCGATATCGTAAGCCTCCACATTAAACTGGCCAATGAACTACATATATCCCAGATAGAATTGCTAGTTGGAGGCTCACTCGGTGGACAGCAGGCTCTAGAGTGGGCGATAACTGAGCCGCCGAGAATTAAAAATCTTGCACTTCTTGCCACCAACGCCTACCATAGTCCATGGGGACAAGCGTGGAATGCATCTCAGAGAATGGCAATCGCATCGGATGAGAGTTGGGCCGAGAGAAGTGAGACCGCAGGACTTGCTGGGCTGAAAGTGGCACGAAGTATAGCGCTATTAAGCTATCGCACAGAAGATACGTACCGCAAGACCCAAGAGACAGAGGAGGGCGTCGCTTTTCCGCATAGAGCAGAGAGCTATCAGAAATATCAAGGAGAAAAGCTTGCGCAGAGATTTCATGCCTTTGCCTACTGGACACTGAGTAGAGCTATGGATTCGCATGATGTGGGAAGAAGGCGCTCGAGTAGGGAAGAGGCCTTGGCATTAATCACCGCAAAGACTCTGATCATTACGCTACAGGATGACCTGTTGTTTCCCAGGCACGAACAAGAATATCTATCAGCACAGATAGTCGATAGCAGCCACGCCATAGTCTCGACAGATTATGGTCACGATGGTTTTCTTCTTGAGACAGACCAGATTAATCATTTATTGCAGTCTTTCCTAGATCCTTCTACGGAAGCACATTATCATGACAGAGTGAGAGTAGGGCTTCTAGGTCTAGGTACAGTGGGGTCGGCTGTCTACGAAGAGTTGAAAGCATCTGAGAAGGTGGTGCTTACTGGCATTGCCATCAGAGACATCACAAAACCGCGCTCGGCACCAGATGATTTACTTACAGATGATGCCTGGAAGATCGTCCATGACATACACACAGATGTAATTATAGAACTGATCGATGACGCTGAGCAGGCCTTTGCTTACGTCAGCGCAGCCCTGAAGTCAGGCAAATCTGTTGTCTCTGCCAATAAGAAGATGATCTCGACACATAGAGGCGAGTTGGCAGAACTGGAGCGTATCTATGGCGGTAAGCTTCTATACGAAGCCGCGGTCGCAGCAGCTATACCTATACTCAGATCACTAAAGAGTCAATACCAGTATCAAAATATCACGAAGATTGAAGGTATTGTCAATGGTAGCACCAATTACATTCTCACCAGAATGCTGAACGACAAGATGAGCTATGAAGATGCCCTATCATTAGCTCAGCGGGAAGGCTTTGCGGAAAGTGATCCTTCTCTCGACGTAGACGGCTGGGATGCCGCATACAAACTGGCGCTACTCGCCTATGAGGTAACTGGTATAGTAGTGGATCCTCAGACCATCCCCCGTACAGGGATAACAGATATTTCCTACGAGGATCTCACGGAGGCCCAGCGGCGTGGTGACAAGGTGAAGTTGATCGCTTCTCTCGAGATGGTAGATGGGGAGGTAGTCTTGACTGTATCGCCACAGGAACTGGGGCCGTATCACGCGCTCTATGGAATAGATGATGAGATCAATGGGCTAGTGCTATCAACCGATGAGAGTGGTGAGCATGTGCTGGTGGGTCGCGGAGCTGGTGGAGCTGCCACTGGGAGTAGTGTGTTGGCTGATTTGTGGGAGTTGGTAGGTGGGGGCGTGGTGAGGAGCTTGGCTTAACCAAGCGATAAAACAATTTACAGTAAATTGTAAATTTTTGCCTATCTTTGACCCATGAACACACCAAAACCCACCGGCACCTCCCAAATCCTAGCACTCCTCTCCACCCACCACACCCTGCGACCAGCCGAAATCCACCGCATCACTGGTTTTACCCGTCAGCACATTCACGCCCGCCTCAAAGCACTGCTCCTTAGCGGTGAAATCATCAAAAAAGGTCGCGCTCCATTGACTTACTATTGCCTCAAAAAGAATAATCGTAAAAGTAGCGAGACCATACTAGAACTCACTCAGAAGCAGCAACGTGCGCTAGACCAAGACTTTGTATTGCTACAGAAGGAAGGGCATCTAATAACTGGTCAGCGTGCCGTCTGTGACTACGCTCAAGAGATCAATGCTGATCCGCAAGTCATTGCGGAAAACTTCCTAGCCGCCAGAGATGCACAGCGCCAAGAGCCGGGCAACATGGACAGTGGCGCTGCAGACCAGATCGAACTGCTAGAGCAGAAGGAGCAAGTAGATGAGGGAGTGATCGAACGGTACAACTTCGCCGACTATGACAGCGTCGAGGGCTTTGGAGAAACCGCTCTGGCCAAGAAGGTAAGAGCAGCCAAAGCCAGTGATAATGCAGTGATGCAGCTAGAGATTTTCAGAGAGTCGGAGAAACAGATTCATGAGTACATCATGGATTATGGCATAGACGCTGTAGCATTCGTGCCAGGCACCACAGCGGCAGGTAAAGCCCTCATGAAGCGTTGGAAAGACGCACTAGACCTTCCACTACCACACGTTAATCTCGTGAGGGCACTTGCACAGACTGGTATGCCCCAGAAAACGATAAGTCTATCTGTAGATCAGGCGATAGCCGCAGCAGAAACCCTCGCCGTGGGAGACCATCGACATTTTAATCACGTGCTCATTATTGATGATGAAGTGCTCAGTGGAACCACTGTCATTCAGGCAGCAACTGCCATTCGCGAAGCAGAGGTCGCGGAGCGTGTATCAGCTTATTCGCTCATTTTTCAGAACTAAGTTGATCCCACAAGGGACTCATTTGCACGTAAGTGCCACGCGCAGCATAGGGCCATCAGTGATGATGGCACAGGGAAGAGTATACATGTGTTGTGATTCGACTATACCGAAGTCCGTATGTAGTACCTACTGGTGATACACCGCATTGTGAGCGAGTGTAGAGCCGCAAGTGGCACAAGCCACAGCAGATCCCGCACCACCTGCACAGCCATTAGCACAAGTATAGTGCCATACGCCTTGAGCATTTTGAGCAGGCTCGGCGGATGGGGGAGGAATCGTGAGATTCTGTGATGCAGCCGGATTTGTCACATCGATTGCAGGTTTGCCGTTGCCAGCGGTAGAAGGAGCCGAGATGATCTGCCCAGGAGCCGCCGTAGTAGGTGTGGTCGAGGCAGTAGCCGCCTGACCTTGATTATGAAAGGCCTGATTGTGACTCATCACCTTGCCGCAGACCGGACAGCTACCAGCCGCCGCGCCGTTACCACCAGCACATTGATCAGGACAGATATAGTGATGCACTATGCCGTCTGCTCCAGCAGGTATATTGACTGTCCCAGGAGCTTGTGTCGCAGGGGGAGTGATAGTCGTAGGATTAGTAGAAGTCGTCGGAGCAACCGTGGTCGAACTCGCTGCCGGAGCAGGGGTACTAGAAGAACTTTCCTTATCGCCACATGCAGTGAGACAAAGGACCAGCGTGAGTATGGTGAAGAGAGTAGAAAATTTCATAGCTATCGATTATTTCGCCCAAAGTTACAATCTCCCTCACATAGCACTTTCAAGTTGATCAGGAGTTGAGGCCGTTTGTAGATTGGCAGACGCTATTTGCTCGAGTCACCTAGCTTGAGTCCAGTTGATCAAGTACATGTAAGTTGGCTGAGGCGGATTTTTTTCCATTCAGCGTAGCCCACCACAGATGCAATCAAGTAGATCACGTATAGCATGGCGTAGATCTTGAGATTACGATCATAGTAGAGCCAGGTAGACACGATATTAATCACGATCCAGTAGAGCCAAGCGCCGATCATCATCCGAGCCTCTAGCCATGTAGCGATGATCCCAAATACACTCGTAAGACTGTCCACCACACTCCTCTGCGCGTCCGTCCATGCGCGCAAGAGCCACGCCAGTCCCAGTGCCAGACCCGTCCCACCAAGTAGGAGTAGGAGATGTGTGCTCAGGAGTAGGGCCCTTACGGGCAAATGCGTCTGTACTCCCTTACTCATAGATTTCTGAGCAGCTACTATCCAACTATACCAGCCATAAAATCCCATAATAATATAGAAGATCTGAAGCATGATCTCCGCATACAAGCCCGCCGTGACGAGATTATAGATGATCAGAGCCGAGCTCAGGATGCCTGGTAGCCAGCACCACACCTTGCGGAGTATGGCACCAGTGACGAAAATCAGTCCTAGCACTGTAGCGAGCACTTCTATGATCTGGGATAGACTCATCGTACGCGCGCTCTAGTAATCAATCGAGCAAGTAAAGCAGGACTCAGTCTTTTGATCCACAGAGCCAGTACCTCGGTGCCACCGATAGCCGCCTCTCGTCTTCCGGCTATAATCTTTCTAGTGGCTTTCTGAGCCATCACAGCGGGTGCCATGCCTTTGTCCGTGCGCTTATCCATGGTCCCGAGCTCAGATCCATCAGCCGTGAGAGCATGCCGAGAGATATCTGTACGTATAAATCCTGGACAGAGTATCGTAATCTGCATCGACTCCTCATGGAGCTCCGCCCGCAAGGAGTCAAAAAATCCGTGCAGCGCATGTTTGCTCGCAGCATAGCTACTACGGTACGGACTGCCAAATTTTCCTACCAGACTTGACACCACCACGATCTGCGACGTGGGGCGACTCAGTAGATGCGGCAGCATGAGCTTGGTCAGGCTGATGATACCTAGGTAATTTACCTGCATGATACGCTGATCTACTTCCAAAGCAGTATCCGTCGCCAGGCTACGCTGAGAGACACCAGCATTCCACACCACCATATCGATTTGCTTTATGAGATGTAAGGCAGCTCCCACTGAGGCCTCATGGCTCTCTAGGTCAGCTTGGTCTAGGGCAAGTACATGGACAGTGCAGTTCGCAGAGCATTCAGCAGCCACTTCTTCGAGTACATCCTGCCTTCTGCTAGTGAGAAGAAGTGCGCCTGCACTTTGACTCATATGTATAGCCAGCGCACGACCTATGCCGCTACTCGCTCCAGTGATCCATATATGCCTACCCGCTATCTTCACGCTATTAGCAATTGCCCATCCATGCTCACGACCAAGCTCGCCATGCTGATCAATAGGCTGAGCTGTCAAAGGTACTCGCGCTGATGCCAGCTGCTAGAGAGATGATGCCTTGGCCAGGGTGACAAATAAATGATTTTACCTGGTAAGGCACAGGTATCCAAGCTATGAGCACGTGATTGTCATATAGGTGATTACTTTCATAGCCTCAAATCAGATAGCAAAAGATATGATCAATACATCTAGCCCATGGGGTAAATCCGAGCGGAGAGCATCCATAGACACGCTGACAGACTCAGTGTATGACTTGATCATCATAGGAGGTGGGGTCACCGGTGCTGGGATCGCTCTTGATGCTGCCAGTCGTGGTCTGCGTCCACTGCTCATAGAGAAAGCAGACTTTGCCTCTGGTACGAGTAGCAAGAGTACCAAGCTCATTCACGGTGGCCTGAGATATCTGAAGCAACTAGAATTTGGTCTGGTGCGAGAGACAGGGACAGAACGAGCCATCGTCCACCGATTAGCGCCTCATCTAGTGCATCCTGAGAAGATGCTACTACCTATAGTCGAAGACGGCGAATTCAACCTATGGACTGCTACCATGGCGATCAGCGTCTACGACTTTCTAGCCAAAGTCAAGAGCGATGATAAAAAGCAGAGACTTTCTGCACAGGAGACTTTGGATTCTGAGCCGCAGCTCGATGATAAGATCGTGAAGGGTGGGGTGCTCTACTCCGAGTATCGCACGGATGATGCAAGACTTACCCTAGAGCTGGTAAGGCAGGCTGTGGCTCAAGGTGCCGTGGCGCTATCTTATATGGAGTGTACGGACATCATATACAGTGAAGGCAGAGTGAGTGGGGTGCAGCTTACAGATAGATCGGATGGCGCAGACGGTATATATATGGTGCATTGTGCCAAGGTCATCTCGGCAGCTGGGCCATGGGTAGATCACCTGCGGAAGATAGATGGCTCACTCAGCAGTAAGTCCATACGCCACACTAAGGGGGTACACCTCGTATTTGCGCGAAAGCGCCTACCTGTGCGTCAATCGATATATTTTGATGACTTTGATGGACGCATGATATTTGCCATTCCTAGAGGCAATAGGACCTACGTGGGCACCACCGATACAGATTACAAGGGTGACCTGGACAACATTCTCGCGACGGATGAGGATGCGGACTATCTGCTCCGCTGTGCTAATGTGATATTTCCTGGGGCTGCTCTCGTGCCAGCAGATATCCAATCCACCTGGGCGGGAGTGCGGCCGTTAATAGAAGAATCTGGCAAATCAGCCTCAGAGATAAGTAGGAAGGACGAGATCTTCGTCAGTGATACGGGACTGATATCTATCGCTGGTGGAAAACTCACAGGCTACAGGAAGATGGCGCAGCGTGTGCTAGATACACTACTCAAGCGTCATGATGACTTGTCTGCTACACCCTGTAAGACTGTAGACCTCAAGATTGTACAGCCCGCCTTTGCCGATTATGATGCGGTGCAGGCGCGTATCAGAGATGTGGAAGAACTCCTGGCAGATACACAGCTCGGTGCCTATAGACCTGAGTACCTAGTGACCATGTACGGTAAATCTTCACAGATCCTCGTGGATCAGCTGCTCGCTTCTGATGATCAGTCCGAGATTGCTCTACTGTTGCTAGAGATCGATTACTGCTGTGATCATGAGATGGCCCTTACACTTATCGACGTCCTTGAACGCAGAACTGCGCGACTATACTTTGATCTAGACTACGTACGTGAGCATCTGGATACGATCGTGAATCATATGGCTCAGCGCGAGTCTTGGGACACAGACAGACAAGCTCAAGAGCGCGCGCTACTGCTAGACAGGATATCCGCTCTCAATCCGTGGTATGGCGGCGAGTAGACGCCCGTGATACCGCCGATATACCCTGATGAGGCCCTTATTTCATGGAAATTAGCTATTAATTAACATCTGGGGAACTTATATCAGGCTCAGAATGTCTATATCGAGATCGCAAGGTAGCGCCACCGACACCATGAGCTCGTAGAAGCCAGGTACCCATCATCATCTGATACGCCTACACTTGCTGACGCCACATACGTTGCGCCTAGGCAGTGAGAGAAGTCTCCATTGTCGTCTAGATGTCGCCCTATGTGATATGCAGACCAGCGAAAAACTTTCTGATCATCACGTCAGTTCGTGGTCTTGATTAATCTATTTTCTTACCTACAATTAGTTTTCTGTCCAGCCTATGAGAGCATTAAAAATTACCAAATCCATCACTTCTAGAGATGAAAAATCTCTCGAGAAATATTTTAACGAGATATCTAAGTATGATGTCTTGACACCAGAAGAAGAGTTGAGATTGTTCCAGGAGTATAAGAGTGGAAGTGAGCACGCTCTCACTAGACTTGTCTTTCACAATCTCCGCTTCGTGGTTTCTGTAGCTAAGAAGTATCAGCACATCGGTCTACCGCTGGGAGACTTGATCAATGAAGGTAACATAGGACTCATCAAGGCGGCTCAGAGATTTGACGAGACCAAAGGATTCAAATTTATTTCCTATGCCGTATGGTGGATCAGACAGTCGATCCTGCAGTCCATCAATGATAAGTCAAAGAAAGTACGCACGCCTCTCAGCATGAATGCTGTGAGCTCCAAGGTGCAAGCCGAGATCACTAAGTTCATGCAGTACAATGAGCGTACACCTAGCATAGAGGAGCTCAGCGAAGCGACTGGTATCAAGGAAGAGAGCATCAGACGCTCTATGTCTAGCTACCAGAAGTGTAAGTCTCTTGATGCTCCGATCAGCAGCGACAGCGAGACTTCCCTGACAGAGGTGATGATTGATGAGTCTTCTAATCAGCCAGACCACGATCTCGTAGTCAAAGAGACACAGCAGCGCGAGGTCAAGCACCTCCTAGGTATGCTCAGCGAGCGTCAAGCTCAGGTGATATCTATGTTCTACGGTATAGATCATAAGCGTCCTCATACGCTAGAGAGTATCGCTGAGGAGATAGGCCTTACCCGCGAGCGTGTCCGTCAGATCAGAGACCGCGGTCTTGACAAGCTGCGCAAAAGATCTAAAAACTTCATTCCTACTTTCTCTGAAAACTAGGATTGATTCTAATTGATCAATGTGATAGCCGATCCTCATGGATCGGCTATTTTTTTGTCTGTGCAGATGGAGCTTGATTGCGCGCTATTATCTCCAGGTCACCTGCTCTCTAGAGCGCTTGGGGATAATTCTACTCGCTAGATTTACTTTTTTATTCTTTTTTCACGTAGTTCATAGAGAACAATTACTTGCTCTATGGCTTTAGTGGTCAAGTACGCACTTTGCCCTCCGCGAGTCTCGTGGACTCGCGAGAGTCCACGGGCGAAAGGGCTGACACACACCTCTTCCGAGAGGATATACACTCAGATAATGGACGAAATCAAAATATCTCAGACCTGCGCCATCCTTATAGATGGTAATAATATAGAGCTCGGACTGCAACGACTGGCGAAGGACAAGGGCGCGCTCTTGGACTTTGATAAATTTATTCCCGTATTACTGGATGGAAGATCGCTGAAGCGCCTCATCTACTTCAGAGAAGGTGTGCATATATCGGATAAGCTCGCTGAGCGACTGCTTTTTAATTTTCATGGCTCTGTGGTGCCTTGTCATAAGTCTGCGGACATCCCCCTCACCATCAAGGCTACACAGATCGCCAAGAAGGTCGATACCATCATCATACTGAGTGGTGATAGTGACTACGTAGAACTGGTAAGGCACCTCAAGGGCGAAGGCGTACGCGTAGAAATCGCCGCAGTGGAGCATGCTACCGCTAATATCCTACTGGAAGAGGTAGAGAAATTCACGGCTATCACAGAAGAGGACTGCTATATCCTCAGACCTAAGAAAGGCAAACGCTAGGTCTGCTCCCGCTTCTTAGTAGTGAGACCATAGATGACGAGACATATGGTGCTCACTAGTTGACTGATGCAACCAATGATCAGTAGAGGCCTGGCTATGGGCTTAACGTATACCTTGCATATGGCACCTGCGATCGTAAGGATCACAGCGAGGAAAAGTATGGCAACAGCCCAGATCATCAGTTTGGATTTCATAGCGGAGGCAAAGAAACGACATTCGCGCTTAGCGTGAGCTCCGAAGATCTACGCTTGCCCGCATCGGTTCAGAGAGGAATATGAAGATGGTCACACGTGGCAATCTGTAAGGATCGATTGTCTATGCTTACTCTACATTATCGCTCCGCTACTGCGTGAGAATCACCCGACTATGCAATAGCCGATCTTCTGTATCTCGCAGTTCTATGATGAGCTGCGAAGAAGCCGTCACGGGCACGGAGATCTGGATGGATTCTGACATGATAGAGCTATGCTGGCTGACGAGTTTACCATCAGTGCTGATCCACCGCACGCTGAGCTCGCCACTATACGGTAGCTCTGCGGTGATCTGATCCTGAGCTGGCTGTGGGTATATCTTGACTTCCTCAGCGCTATATAGACCTGTCACAGCTACGGTGGCATCTTGACCATCGCAGTCTTCGTCTATACCATTGTTAATGATTTCTGGAGCACCAGGATATATCTCAGGATTCTCATCATCACAGTCGCCTGACTCGGCGGCAAATCCCTCTGGAACGGTATCTAGACAAGTGCTAAGTACAAAGTCGTCTTCACCAAACCCATCTCCGTCATCATCACGGTAGTAAAAGTCAAAATCAAGTCCCTCATTGACCATGCCATTGCAATTGTTATCAGCATCGTCGCAGATCTCTGGAGCTCCAGGGAAGATAAGAGGGTCGCTATCATCACAGTCGGCACCATTGTCACTAAATCCTGCTGGAGCAACTGTCGCACAAGTATCAAGCGCGGTGTCCGCATCACCAAATCCATCACCATCTGCATCTCTCCAATAGGTGAGCAGTGTCAAGCCATCGTCTATTGCTCCATTGCAATTATTGTCTAGACCGTCACAGGTCTCGGGAAGTCCAGGATTTATAGCGGCATTATTATCATCGCAGTCCTCGTAGCTGAAGAATCCATCACCATCAAGATCTATGGCAAAGAGTCTCTCTACGAGGAGATTGGACTTGCGAGCTACCTCGATTCCCATGCGCCGGCCAGGGATGTCGTCCTGCGGAGGGTGTATGCCTCCCCAGATTCTGCTGAGGGCACTTTCATTGGCCGCGTCTACGTAAGTTGCCCACTGCAAGCGAACGTCTTCACTAGGTCCTTTCTCAAAGACTAAGTAATTATTGGCAGGTGCGATAAATTCAAATAGTCCTCCAGGGAAATAGTCATCTCCCGTAAAGTGAGCCATCACCTCGGCTGCTGCGCGCGAGTAGGTGCTATGACCAGAGACGTATCCTGAGAAAGGTGGTGTCACAAATGTAGGTCGCTGATAGGGCCACCATCGCTCAAGAAGGATCCAATCTACACCTGCGCTGTCCAGTAAGGGGCTATCTATAAAGTCTGGACCACGCCATGACTTTACCTTGATCTTGCCTATATGCTGTCCTACAGAGCCTGCAAGTGGATCTATAGGTGTCACCAGCTCTATGAATCCTGGCATCAGTGGCATACCAAAAAAACTATAGCGCGTACTGTCTCTAAATTCACTCTGACCCTGATCTCCCATAAATCGCAGAGCACTTACGGGCCGCAGATAGTCATAAAATCCCTTGTGACTCCATGCTGCTATGGCGCAGTCATGCATAGCTCCACCGAGGAGTAGATATCCCTTGACATCCCACTCGAGATCGGATAGTAAAGGACCTTGGCCGCGATACTTCTTGATGAGCTCAGGCTTGGCACTCACTTCATTGAAGAGAGTAAACCAGTGTCCAGGAGGTGTCTCAGAATCTGGCCCATCAGCCCAGTACTCAGCAACGACCCTTCCATAGTCACCACGCTTAGCCATCACTGGCTCATAGGGCTCGCCCGTGTGTGGATTGATATCGTGACCAGGGCTGTAGTCACCGCCTTCTTCTATGTTATAATAGGAGTAATAATCTACAAAGTTTTCTGGTAGCTCTGTGCTATTACCACGACCTGCTGGTGATATGTCATAGAGTGTAGAGTCTGCTGGGTCAAGATGACTACTCCAGATACTGACCATGGCAAAGAAATCGCGGTAGAGCTGGCTGCCCAGACTATCAGTGAGGTCAATATATGGTGGATCTCCTTCGTCGAGATATACTTGAAAGTCAAATCCCTCTCTACTGACCTGAGTAGCGTCTGAGCTATCTAGTGCAAAGGGCTTGGTATTACCCCACTCAGCGCCAAGATGCTCGAGGGTATCCCCTGATATGACATTACCACTCTGATCCACAAATACCTCAAGCTGGATAGATTGCCAGCGATTGGGGTCTTCTATATCTGGATTACCCCGCAGCTCTGGCTGGATGGGCGGATTGACGGGGAGGTAATATTGATTAAGGTACTCACCCACTTCATTGCTTCCATCGGTAAATCCATAGGCAATCATGCAACCTGCTAAATAATTTCCTAGGGCCGCAGGGTCGCCGCTTGTATAGTCCACTGATGTGAAAGACGTATCATAGCCAAGTCCCTGCATGAGGTCGTGGAATCGCGGCAGCGAGGTAGAGTCGCCTATGCTGGTGCGGAATCGATGTACGAGGACGCGATAGGCTGCATAGCTGAGTGCTTCCTCCTGCGCTTCTAGTAATTCTGCAGCAGTCTCAGGACGAGGGAAGCTATCTATGGGACATAGAAATCCGTCTAGCTGACGACCTGCCATATAGGGCTGAGAGCCTGTAGTGTCATAGAGTGCCCAGGCATCATACATCACCGCTGAAGAATGGTATAGATTGCGCGCATGGACGGGCGGTCTCGCTAGATCGTCGCGGATGGCTTCTAGAAGTACTTCGTTCCAGCGATGTGCTACGGACTTTTCTTGACCACAAAGGTCCAGCGATAATAGGGTGAGAAGCAGGCAGATGACTAAGTGATGCATTCGTATCATAGGGCAGGGTATAAACTTGGTGCAAAGTTAGCTTCTACTAGTCAGCAGCCCGACATTTCAAGCACACTATATCTGCACGGGATATGACACTATCGCAATCGCGAGTAGGTCTATTTTCTACAAGATTGATTCTCTATCGTATGATCCTGATTCCGCCACGCTTGGTTTCTTCGCCAAATCCCTTAAAGGAGTAGCTCATCTTGAGCATAAAGTATCGGGCTAGGTTGACTGTGCGAGTCTCCTCTATAAAATTGAGATTGGCCGTCCTTACCAGCGCGAGATTTTGATTGAGTAGGTCGTTAGCCTCGAGGGCGATGCTAATTTTTTTCTTTTCGCCAAATAGCTTGGAAATGCTAGCATTCCATAGTGATATGGTCTGAGATTCGCCAAATGATTCTGCGCTGAAGCGATCGATATCGATATTGGTTTTCAATGTGATGTCAGCAGGTAATTCAAGTGCTAAATCCGCAAAATAGCTGAACTGCCAGAAATCCCGATTATTTTCTTTGCTCACACTGTAGGATGTGTTATTGTAGCTCACATTGGCGCCAAAGCTATAGCTTACCACGTCTTGATTCCAGTTTCTGAGACTTGCTCTGAGTCGATTATTAAATCGTCTTGTGTCATTAAGCACCCGATTAAGAAACACGGGATTATTCTGATAGCTGATGGATGTCCTGAGTCTGATATCGTGTTTGATGGGTTTCACGGGGGCATTGAAGCTGATACTGCCACTTGCACTGAGGGCATTGCCTAGATTCACAGGTGTAGTGGTACGCACAGCAAATTCATCAAAGTCGATCTCGTTGGAGATATTATTTACCGTGTAGCGTAGGGTCGAATAAACAAAAAATCCTACTCCGCTAAATTGACTGTAAGCTCTGTATCTCGCCGTCACGCGATGTGTATACTCTGGACTCAGATCTGGATTTCCCACATATACATTGAGCGGATCACTATTATCTATGATGGGTGATAATTGATTGAGAGAGGGTTCCTGTACACTAGTGGAGTATCCGAGATTGATACCTCTTGATTGCGCTATATCATATCGCCAGGATGCCGCTGGTAGTAGAAATAGAAAATTTTGTGTAGGTACTTCCGCCCCAGAAGCAATGGTCCCGCTGAGCTGTGATTGCTGCAGATTTGCTCCCAGCGTGATGACTGATTTGCGTCCATTATATTTAAGCTCTGATCCAACTTCGTGGTAGAGGTAGTTTTGGTCAAATGTGTTGCTCAGTAGTTCGTTGAGCGTACGACTATTGGCTATATCTGGATTGATATCATAAAACTCGGTGAGTTGGTTATTATTTCTATTGCGTCTAGCGGCTCTGAGCTCTAAGAATAAAGCCTTGGATAGTGGCTCATTATAACTCAGTCCTAGTGCGTAGGTTCCATTTTTAGTATCGCGAATCTGATCTTGTAGGATCAGGCTGTCCTGTGTGATCATGCCATCGCGGAAAAACTGGTTGCGGCTATCTAGTACTCCCAGTCCGTCTCGGGTTGCATCAGACCAGTCAATGAAGAGAGATGCATATCTTCCTGTCTTTTTAAATTTTCTACGATAGTCTAGCCCTGCAGATAAATTGAGGCCATTTTGCTCGGCCGTATTTGTGGTCAAGCTATTACTGATGAGTGTGGTTGACTTGGGGAGTTGATTGATCTGTGAGCTTTGGGTTCTGGAGTCGCCTTGATTCCAGCTTACGCCAACTTCTAGTGTGAGATTCTGCGAACTGTCTATGTCCAGCTCGTAGGCGGAGTTAATCCTGTGATTAGTATTTTCGCTGAGGCTTGTATTTCTTCCTTCTTGATCAAATCCCCTAGTGCCCTGCACGACTTCTCGATCCGCAAAGGTCTGCACGGTATTATCCATTTTGGTCAGGATATAGGAGGTGCGTAGTTCACTCTTATCACTGATATCGAGGTTGTAATTAATTCCACCGGCTACAGTCTCGGAAAATCCTGTGCCTGGCTCAAATGACAGCAGATCAGCACTTCCTCCACTGATCGTAAAACTTCCGCCACCTCCTCGCATAAATGAGCCCATGCCACCCATAAATTCTCTGTATTCACTCCATCCAAATCCCTGCTCGTTGACATTATTGATCAGGCCGATGAGCGACAATTGAGAATTGGGACTGAAGCGATTGAGATTTACTTTTCCGTAATAGAGATCTTTTCCCACGAGAGCATTTTGGACCTGACCTGTCTCATCGCGCTGACCATATCCTGCTGTGGCCGAGCCAAACATGCCGTTCTTTTTATCTTCTTTAAGTTCGAGATTAATTGTTTTAGTCCGCTGTCCATCATCGACGCCTGTAAATTCTGCATTTTCTGATTTTTTATCGAGGACTTGGACTTTCTTCACGGCGTCAGCGGGTAGGTTTTTAGTCGCTATGGTAGGGTCGCTGCCAAAAAACTCCTTTCCATCCACCATCACCTTTTGCACATCCTCGCCTTGCGCTTTTATGCTACCATCTTTATCTACTTCTACACCGGGCAATTTTTTGAGTAGATCTTCTACACTTGCATTGGCCTCTGTCTTAAAGGCATCTGCATTGTATTCTATAGTATCAGTCTTGATTCTTATGGGAACCCGCCGAGCAGATATCTCTACCTGATCGAGCATGGATTGGGCTTCGGTGAGTTGCACTTTGCCTAGATCGACAGTGGGTGCGCTTATATCCGCAGAATCTTGCGAGTCAACAAGACTTGCGGAGCGCAAATGGATTGACTTCACCACGTCTGCATACCCTATATAGGATAAGGTCAGAACATACCTGCCCGTGTCGATATTTTCTATAAGAAATCTTCCTTTAGGATTGGTGATGCTGTAGGCAATCAGGCTGCTATCAATCTGAGATGTGAGGATCGCATTGGCGAGCTCGATGGGCTGATCGGTATCATCGACTATATATCCTTCTATGCGAGGCTTTTGCGCGAAAGCGCTCTGAACAATAAACAATAAAAGTCCAATAGGAAGTAGAGTCTTACTCATAGCTATGTGTTATCGCCCTCGCTGTTCTCCGTATCGCGCTTTGCGCAGTTCCCGCATTTCTTCCATGCGTTTTTTCCTGAGTTCTTTAAAGTCCTCGGAGCTGATCTCCTTACCCTTAGTAGGCTGTTGTATCGGACTATCATCATCGAGCTCTTCTATAGCCGTAGCGGTGGTGATACTCTGTCCATGATCACGCATGACTCGCAGTACTACTCCAGGCAGTCCTACCCAGTCAGCTGGTCCAGCTGCGACTGGCATCTGTGGCGAGAAGTAGACGACTATCTCTGTGCTGTCGTCCACGGTATAGATGGCTTCCAGCACGAGGCGATTCAGTATGATATCTTTTCCGCCTGTCATCTTCCACTTGCGCTCGGGAATACTGTCTTGGATGAGATAGCTCTTGTCAAAGAGATCCTTGCGCTGCGTGAGGCGCTTGTCCTCAAAGTTGACATAGTCTTCATCATTGGATATACTCCTGCGGTAACCTCTGAATGTCACACCACCACGACTGGTGCTAGCTTGAGGATCATCGGGAATGGCGCGGTAGAGAGAATGCTCCTGGGTGAAGAATAGCTCATGTGATCGAGTAAACTCCTTGGGCATCTGGCTGCGTATATGCTCTGGCACCCGCTTAAGACGCTCTGGATCCATCTGCGTGACAGTGGTATAAGTAATGTGTCCAGAGGTCTGCGCGGCGATAGTTGCAGCACACAGCAGCACCGCTGCCAGTATCAAGTATCTCATGCATTAAATGTAGGCGCAGCAGAGGCTTAACGCCGCATATCTAGCACATCTTAACAAAACATCGCATAAGTCTTGTGGGACTGTGTGGTTAAGAAATTATTAAAATTTCTTTACCGTGCAGCATGCATATCCTTTATATTTACGCCGTTGCGGTGTCAATATGACACTACTGCGTATATAATATCTCACTTTAAACTAATTAAATCAACAACTATGACGGAGAATCTACTCCTACGGAAGCGCCTGCTGACACTGTCATTTCTATGCTTGAGCATGACGGTAATGTGGGCACAGCGCACCATCACTGGTGTGGTCACCGATGCTGAGACAGGTGAAGGCCTCATCTCAGCTAGTGTGGAAGTCAAGGGCGCTAGCGCTGGAACTTTCACAGATCTAGAAGGTAATTACGAGCTCGTAGTGCCAGATGGCTACGACGTCATCGTAATCTCTTACACGGGCTATGCAGAGCAAGAGCTTACACTAGGAGCATCCAATGTGCTCAATGTTCAACTAGCAGAGGGAACAGCACTCGATGAAGTAGTCGTGATCGGATATGGTGCTGTGAAGCGAGAAGACGTCACAGGTGCTGTATCGAGCCTGAGTACAGAGGACTTTAATAAAGGTGTCATGGTCTCTCCAGATCAGCTCATCCAAGGTCGTGTACCAGGTGTCAACGTGGTCAACAACAGTGGGCAGCCAGGTGGTGAAGCAACGATCAAGATCAGGGGTAATAACTCCATCAGATCTGGTGCAAATCCGCTCTTTGTCGTAGATGGTGTGCCTCTAGACGGTCGTAGTGCTCGAGCTCAGCTCGCAGGTACTTCTCTAGGAGCTATCCCAAATTCCAATCCTCTCAACTTCCTCAATTCCAATGACATCGAACAGATCGATATCCTCAAGGATGCATCCTCTGCAGCCATCTATGGTTCTAGAGCTTCTAATGGTGTGGTCCTCGTCACCACGAAGAAGGGAACGAGCAGAGAGCCGCAGGTAGACCTCAATGTGACACTCGGTACGAGTTCTATTCGCAATTCTTATGACATCCTCGATGG
>JAHDBH010000007.1:33942-56944 GCA_020630495.1 Saprospiraceae bacterium | reverse complement strand
GAGCTACAGTCTTTCTTCGGTCGTGTCAATGTCGGCCTAGGAGACAATATCGATGTGACATTGAATCTGCGCGCTGACGGTAGTAGCAAGTTTGGAGAGAACAATCGCTACGGAATCTTCCCGAGTGTCGCCGCTCGATGGACTCTCAGCAATGAATCCTTCCTCCAATCTGACAATATCAACAATCTTGCTCTTCGTGTCGGTTATGGCCAAGTAGGTAACCAAGAGTTTCCTTCAGGCTCTGCGACAGAGAGATATGAGCTGAATAATGGTGGCGGTACGCGAATCGTAAACGTGGCCAATGCAGATCTGCGATGGGAGACCTCTACTACCGCCAATGTGGGAGTCGACTTTGCACTCTTCGATTACAAAGTCACTGGTACCGTAGAGTACTACAGCCGTGTTACAGATGATCTCCTACTCGATGCTGTGGTGTCGCAGCCAGGGAATGGTGCTAGAGCTTGGAGAAATATCAATGGTGAAGTAGCAAACTCAGGATTTGAGGTACTCCTCTCGACGTATCTTATTGATAATGCTACGACCAAGCTCAGCTTTGGTGTCAACGCTGCCTTCCTACAGAATGAACTAAGAAACTTTGGAGATGGAGAACTTATGATAGGTCAGCTTTTTGGTCAGGGAGCTTCAGGTGCTACCATACAGCTAATGACCGATGGCCAACCGCTCAATACATTCAGTCTACGTCAATTTGAAGGTCTGGATGCCGACGGACTCAGCATATTTGCTGCAGAAGAGGCTCTGTTCCTCAGCGGTGATCCAAATGCCAATACAGTGCTTGGTTTCAACGTCAATCTAGACGTCAACGACTTCTTTGCTGGTATGAACTGGAATGGCGCCTTTGGCCACCAGATCTACAACAACACGGCCCAGACAGTACTTCCAATCAGTAACCTGGGATCTCGAAATATCGATGCATCTCTGCTTGATAGCGATGTCATGGAAAGTACTGCAAATGCCTTGACGCCGTCAACTCGCTATCTAGAAGACGGAGATTTCGTTAAACTAAACAATCTCGTTGTCGGTTATCGCTTTGGAGATATGGGGAGTTTCAAAAACTTCACTGTGTCGGTCGTAGGTGAGAATCTTCTTGTGTTTACAAACTACACAGGATTTGATCCTGAAGTCAATACGGTTAATCTCGTCAATGGTATTCCTTCCAATGGAATCGAGTATAGTCCATATCCGACGGCCCGAAGATTTTTGGTCAACCTAAGTGTATCATTCTAAAAAATCATAATTATGAAAAATGCTAAACTTCTCCTTCTAGGATTACTAGCTATCGGTATAGCGAGCTGTACGGATCTGGATGAAGAACTCAGACAGGACGTCTCTGGTGATGTAGCTTCAGAGCTGATCAGTTCAGAGTCGCTACTAGAGGCTGCCTATCAGAGCCTCCAGCTACCGTATCAAGATCAGTCCAGATTTTGGGCTGCTCAGCAGCATACCTCAGACGAGACTCTCGGACCCACTAGAGGTGGTGACTGGGACGACAATGGAATATGGCGCTCGCTACACAATCATACGTGGGATGCTGATCACGCATTTCTCAGCAGCACCTTTGATGAGTTGCTACAGATCGTGTTCAATACGACCAACATCACAGATCCAGTATTTAATGCTACATCCGATCAACTAGCGCAGGCAAGATTCTTGAGAGCCTACGCTATGTTTAGCGTAGCTGATGGATGGGGTCAAGTGCCATTCAGAGATCTAGGTACTTCGCTGCTTGATAACGCAAATGTGCTGTCAGCAACGGAGGCAGTAGACTTTATCATCTCTGAGCTTAACGCCATCATTAATGATCTGCCGGATGGTCCTACACACGTCGCAAATAAAGACGCGGCAAGAGGACTACTCGCTAGAGTACATCTTAATCGAGGTGCTATAGCAAATCGCGAAAATCCGTCCTTTGACGGAGCAGATCTGTCTGCAGTCATCAGCAATGCTGATGCTATCATCAATAGTGGACGCTACAGTGTAGGAAACTACTTTGACAACTTCGCGCCAAACAATGACGCGATCTCCTCAGAGAATATCTGGACTGCTCTTAATCAGGGTGGTATACAGTCAGGAAACGTACGTTCTAGATGGTTCTGCACGCTGCATTACAATCAGAATCCATCTGGCTGGAATGGATTTACTACTCTTGGAGATTTCTACATGAGCTTTGAGGACGATGATATCCGTAGAGGTACTGACTACGCTGGAATGACGGACGTATCTGGTATCCGTGCGGGTTTCCTCGAGGGACAGCAGTTTGATGGAGACGGTAATGCTCTCGAAGACAGAAAAGGAAATCCACTAGCCTTCACCAAGGAAGTAGCCATCAGAGAAGGTGGTGAGAATCTTGAGGTGACAGGTGTACGTGTCATCAAGTATCCTATCGATTATGTCAGCGGTGACAATGCTGACAATGACTATGTCTACATCCGCTACAGTGATGTATGGCTCATGAAAGCTGAGGCTCTATTGCGCCAGGGAAATAGCTCTGAGGCACTTGATATGGTCAATACACTGAGATCTGCACGTGGAGCTTCTGAGCTCTCCAGCATAGATCTCGATGAGATGCTCGCTGAGCGTGGTAGAGAGCTCTACTGGGAGGGCCACAGACGTCAGGATCTCATCAGATATGGAAAGTATCTAGATGCATGGGAAGAAAAACCAGCTTCTTCTTCTGAGCGTCTACTATTCCCTATTCCAAATATCTCTCTAGCAGGTAATCCTAACCTTCAGCAAAATGCTGGATACTAGATTACTTTCTACATGTAATACAAAAAAGGCTGCTCTTCGGAGTGGCCTTTTTTGCTATGTGTTAATCGTCAGCGGACTTTTGCTTTTAGTCGTTGCTGTGTCTTCTTGCTCTCCAGAGAGGGATATGGAGCGCACGGGTGAGTCACGTTCTTTTGTATCTCTGGATAGCTCAGCTACGGGAATAGGATTTATCAATTACATAGAAAATACTAAAGACTACAACATCTTTAACTACCGTAATTTCTACAATGGCGGGGGAGTCGCTGCTGGTGATATCAATAATGATGGTCTAGAAGATCTATATTTTACCAGTAATCTTGGAGACAACAGACTATATCTCAACGAGGGTGATTTACGGTTTCGTGATATATCGCAGTCGGCAGGGATCACAGAGTCCGAGAGCTGGAGTACTGGCGTAGTCATGGTGGACATCGATGCTGATGGGCTACTGGATATCTACGTATGCAATGCTGGACTGCGTGAGGGAGGCGGTCAAGAAAATGCACTGTATATTAATCAAGGAAATGAAACATTCACGGAGCAGGCAGCTTCTTATGGCCTAGATGATCATGGCTATACCACTCATGCTGCTTTCTTCGACTTTGATCAAGACGGAGATCTGGACGTATATCTGCTCAATAATAGCTTCATTCCCGTAAATACATTGAATTACTCTAATAATAGGTCTCTGCGCGCTGAGGAGTGGGATGTCAGAGATTTCCTTAAAGGCGGAGGCGATAAGCTGATGCGAAATGATGGTGGCATATTCACTGACATCTCTCAAGATGCGGGAATCTACGGCAGCCTCATAGGCTTTGGGTTGGGAGTGACTATAGGTGATGTCAATCAGGATGGATGGCTGGATATGTATATCAGCAATGATTTTTATGAGCGCGACTATCTATATATAAATCAGCGGGATGGGACCTTCTCAGAAGAGCTCGAATCTCGTATGGGACACATCAGCTTATCATCCATGGGAGCGGATATAGGTGACGTGAATAATGACGGATTTATGGACATTTTCGTCACTGATATGCTGGCTGCCGATGAGAAGCGTCTTAAAAACACTACAGCATTTGAAAATATAAATATCTCGCAGCTCAAGGAGGAGCGTGGATTTTATCATCAGTATATGCACAATACGCTTCAGCTCAATGATGCTAACGGGCAATTTACCGAGGCAGCCCACGCCTCAGGTGTGTCGGCCAGTGACTGGAGCTGGGGAGCCCTCATGCTTGACGCCGATAATGATAAGTACCTAGATCTACTAGTGTGCAACGGAATCTATCACGATGTAATCAATCAGGATTTTATAGACTTTTTTGCAGATGAGCTCATGCAGAAGATGGCACTTTCGGGCAAAAAAAGTGATATTGATAGCATCATTAATTATATGCCAAGTGAGCCTATTCCTAATAAGATGTTCAGGAATATAGCGGGAGCTAGATTTGAGGATGTGAGTGAAGTGTGGGGCTTTCGCCCAAAAACCTTTAGCAATGGTGCAGCCTACGCTGACCTTGATAATGATGGTGATCTGGATCTAGCTATCAATAATGTCAATATGCCTGCGATCATATATCGAAATGATGTGGTGGATGTAGATAGTAGTGGATACATAGGCTTTGAACTGGTAGGTGCATCTAATAACCTCAGAGCGGTGGGTGCTTCAGTCCATGTTTACACAGGTGATACGAGAATGACGCGTATCAATATTCCCTCTCGGGGCTTTCAGTCTTCCAGCTCTGATCTTCTTCACTTTGGGACAGGAACTGCCGACCTTGTAGACTCAGTACATATTTACTGGCCCACAAGTGAACTATCGGTGCTGTATAATCTCGCTTTGGATTCGATTTATCATATTTCTTTTCGCGAGACGAGCCATCAAAAACCACACAATGCGCCACCATCCGCGGTGTTATTTACAGAAGTCGATAATCACCCTTTTAGCTCTCACGTAGAAGATGACTATAACGAGTTTTTCTATGAGAGAAATATTTTTCAAAAATCCTCCAAGGAAGGACCTGCAGCGATCTATGGAGACGTGACCGGTGATGGCGTGGATGACGTAGTGATTGCAGGAGCGGCAGGTCAAGCCACAAGTATATATGCGGGACATAAGGGAACTTACGAGAAGTTGAGTGGTACCGCGCTAGATGAATATATGACTCCCTATGAGGACACCGCCCTGGAACTGGCAGATGTAAATGGTGATGGCTCCCTTGATTTACTGCTAGGAGCTGGAGGTAATCATCATCCCCCTATGACACGTCCGCTGGTGGATCGATTACTCCTGAGTAATAGCGACGGAACTCTCAACTACGGACGTGCAAGTCTGCCGAAAAACGGTATGAATACCTCTAAAATCATATCAGTAGACATAGACAGTGACGGCGATTTAGATTTGGTGCACTTTTCCAGAAATGTGCCTCTCAATTATGCACTAGATCCGCCACATTACATATTTAAAAATCTTGGACAGGGAAAATTCAGAGATGTATCTACGGAACACACAGATATCTTCCAAGCTGGAATGATCGTAGATGCATGTCTGAGCGATGTCACAGGAGGCAGTGCGAAGGAGATCGTTACCATATCAGACTGGGGGGCGCCAGGAGTGTATGTCCCGACATCTAGAGGCTATGAGAAGATGAATACCTCTCTCAGTGATCTGAAGTCTTGGTGGAGATCTGTGGCAGTAGCCGACCTAGATGGCGACGGATACCAAGATATCGTGCTGGGCAATCTAGGGCACAATTTATATCTCGGTACCGATGATCTACCTGTCAAGATGTGGGTAAATGACTTTGATAAGAACGGTACAGTAGAAAAGATCATGACACGCACAGTAGCGGGTCGTGACGTGCCTGTGTTCATGAAGCGTGATGTGGTGGATCAGGTAGTAAGTCTGAAAAAAGCAAATCTTAAGCACGCGGATTTTGCTGAGAAGTCGATTCAAGAATTATTCTCTGAAGAGCTTATAGAATCAAGTCTCGTCCAGGAGATCAATCATCTTGGCAGCATCATAGCATATGGGAGAGAAGATGATGACTACGATATAGTCTTGCTGCCTTTTGAGGCACAGCTAAGTAGTATAGAAGATCTGTCGATCTTGGATATCGATGGTGATGGTCGCAGAGATATCTTAGCAGTGGGCAATGAGTTTGGCTTCCTTCCACAGTTTGGTCGATTGGACGCTAATCAGGGACTAGTACTACTCCAGGGGGAAGATCGTCAATGGAATATCTTGAGCAGAGCTCATACTGGACTGGATCTTAGAGGTATGTGTCGAGACATACTTGAGATAAACTATGAGGGAAAGGATGCCCTTTTATTTTTGATGAATGATGATGTACCACAACTGTATGTGCGGACTGATGAAAAAAATCTTTAGTATATATATATTGTGCTGCTGCCTGGCCTGTCAGTCAGATGATCGTCAGTACAAATCCGAAGAGTCAACAGGGGACGTGAGTTTTCAAGTGCATGTGGGAAATGATCTCGGAGTGGATTTTCGGAATGATCTCAAGCTGTCCGTGGATCTCAATATATTTAAGTATCTCTACTTCTATAATGGCGGGGGTGTGGGTCTGGCTGATTATAACGATGATGGCCTTACAGACATCTTTCTTACTGCCAATCAAGGACCAGATCAATTATACATCAATCGGGGAGACCTGCAATTTGATAATGTCACAGCCGCATCAGGTATCACGCATGCTGATAGTAGCTGGAGTACAGGGGTGTCCGTAGTAGATATCAATCAAGACGGTCATATGGACATATATGTGTCGAGGGTCTCGGACTATGAATATCTGTCTCATCCCAATGCTCTCTGGGTCTATGTGGGCAAGAGTGATGAGGGAGTTCCTCAGTATGAGAATCAAGCATCTAAGTACGGACTGGACCTGCGTGGTTTTTGTACACAGTCCTTGTTTTTTGATTATGACAGGGATGGTGATCTCGATGTGTATGTGATGAAGCATAGTATACACGACAATGGCACCTTTGGTCAGCGATTTACCTTTGATGGAAATTCACATCCGCAATCTGGAGATCTTCTACTGCGCAGGGATGGCGATGGATTTACCGATGTCACGAGCAATGCAGGGATTTACAGTAGCGTGATAGGCTATGGCCTAGGTATCGCGAGCGGGGATGTCAATAATGATGGATGGCCAGATATCTATATCGGTAATGACTTTCATGAAAATGACTATCTCTATATCAATCAGCAGGATGGAACCTTCTCAGAGGAGCTGACGTCGAGCATCAGTCATACAAGTAGATTTTCTATGGGAGTGGATATTGCCGATGTCACTGGTGACGGATGGTCAGAAATCATGTCCCTAGACATGTTGCCAGAGGATCCGACGATACTCAAAAGTTCGGAAGGTGAGGATGCTCTCAATATATTTCGATTTAAACTTGGCTATGGATATAATCATCAGTATGCGCGCAATGCGCTACAGTTAAATAATCGTAATGGCACCTTCAGTGACATAGCGCCGCTCGCAGGGGTAGAAGCGACAGACTGGTCCTGGTCTGTGCTGATAGATGATTACAATGCAGATGGACTGAAAGATATTTTCATCTCCAATGGTATTCCAAAGCGAATGAATGATATCGACTACATCAATTTCATGAAAAACGATGAGGTGCAGTTTAAGATTCAGACGGATAATATGGAGGCCTCAGATCTTGATATCATCAATAAACTTCCAGAAATCCGACTGAAAAACAAAATCTATGAGAATCAAGGCGACTTACAGTTTTTAGATGCAGAGCCATCCATTGCCTCAGATTATGAGAACTATAGTAATGGAGCGGCAGTAGCTGATCTGGATGGTGATGGTGATCTCGACATAGTAGCTAATGTAATAGACGACTATCCCGTCATCTATGAAAACACTTCTGCAAGAACGCACCCTGTGACCACATTGACTCTTCGCGGTAAGGAAGGGAATTTACAAGCCTATGGTACAAGGGTAATCGTAGGATCTAGTGAGTCCATCATAGAATCTTCCCTTAATCCAGTACGAGGCTTTCAGTCATCTATGACTGGCCCTCTATATCTAGCCATACCTAGTAAAGACTTTCCAGCGACTGCCGCGGTTCACTGGCCAGATGGTATGATTTCCGTAATCGATCTAGATAGTGCTGGTGCCTATGTGATAGATCAGCGTGTCTCTTATCCTACGTCAGATAGATTTACAGGTCTCCCTGCTAGTCAATCAGACGATTTTCTACAAGATGTCACCAGCGCGCTCGGTGTTGAGTGGTCTCATATGGAAAATGACTTTGTAGAGTTTTTATCAGAACCTCTTCTGCCTCACATGACAAGTACAGAAGGACCTGCTATTGCGGTGGCAGATTTTAATGGAGACGGCAAAGAAGACTTTTATGTAAGTAGTGCTAAGCATAGTCGTGGCGTGCTGTATTTTCAAGTCGATGGTGCATTTGTCCGAAAGGACGCTGACTTCCTCGCTGATACGATCATGGAAGAGACGGCTGTGCTAGCACATGATGTAGACGATGATGGAGATGAGGATCTGGTCTTGGGGGCCGGAGGGTCTGAGTGGGCGCTACATCATAGAAATAGCCGATCACGCATATTGCTAAATGATGGAACTGGGATATTTACAGAGCAGATAGGCGCTCTCAGCATGGTGCAAGCTAGTATCTCAGATATTGCTGCACTTGATGTGACAGGGGACGAGAAAGCTGAATTAATCTTGGGCGCAAGATCCCTACCTCGGAACTATGGTGATATGCCTCAGAGCTACATCCTTCAGCGACAGGAGGATGGTAGCTATATAGATGTATCCGAGAGTCTGGATGAGAAATGGTCATCCATAGGTATGGTCAAGGATCTGCAGGTAGATGATGTGGATGGTGACGGCGCAGACGATCTCCTGGTGGCTCTAGAATGGGGTCATGTCATCGCTTATAAATCGCCCGGATTTTCTATAAATAGCAATAAGTCGGATAGCCAGCTACCCACGTGGGATAAGATCGTGCTGACAGATCGTAGAGGATGGTGGAATACTATCATCCCCACAGACATAGACAATGATGGTGATCGAGACTATATCGTAGGCAATCTAGGATTGAATTCACGTCTATCTGCTACAGTGGAGGAACCGCTGACGCTTTATCGAGCTGATTTTGATAATAACGGACAGAAGGAGCAGATCATGTCTTACTTTGTCAAAAATCGTGAATTACCCTTTAGCAATAAAATGGAATTGGAATCTCAGATGCCGAGTCTCAAAAAACGATATCTCTATGCAAGTGAATTTGCTAAGGCTGATATGAAAGATCTATGGTCACATGACTTGATGGATAGAGCAGATACTTGGGTCGCAGAATGTCTTGCTCATGTAGTACTGCGCAATGAGGGTGACGGTAATTGGACGCAGATAGAATTACCCAGGGAGACTCAGCATTCTGTACTATGGAGTGGGGTGTCCCTTGATATTAATGGTGATGATCGTCTAGATATATTTCCAGGATATAATTATTATGATGCTAATGTGCAACTGGGGCGATATGATGCGGACTGGGGATCTGTGCTTCTCCAGGACGACGAAGACGGCTATAAGCGGGTGCCGTTGGCTGATCGCATAGCGGGTCAAGTAAGAGATATGGAGTTTATCTCCGTCGGTGGTGTACGCCACATCATACTCGCAAGGAATGGCGAGAGTTTGAAAATTATTAAGCTAGCGAAGCATCAAAATTAGAAATTGCATTCATGGAGCAGACTAAAAACTGGTGGAAAGAAAAAGTAATTTACCAGATCTATCCTAGATCGTATCAAGATAGTAACGGAGACGGCATAGGTGATCTGCCTGGGATTATCTCACGTCTTGATTACATTGCCAGTCTAGGTGTAGATGTGGTATGGCTGAGTCCGATATACAACTCACCGAATGATGATAATGGATATGATATATCAGATTATCGCTCCATACATCCTGACTTCGGTACGATGGAAGATTTTCAGATATTGCTCGATGGGCTCCATCAGAGAGGGATGAAACTGGTGATGGACCTTGTAGTCAATCACACAAGCGACGAACATCAGTGGTTTCAGGAATCGCGAAAATCACCTAACTCGCCTTACAGAGACTACTATATCTGGCGTGATGGCAAGGGTGATAAGCCACCTACCAATTGGGAATCGTTTTTCGGTGGATCGGCTTGGGAATGGGATGAGGTAGCAGGGCAGTACTTTCTGCATTTATTTACGAAAAAGCAACCTGATCTCAACTGGGAAAATCCCAAAGTAAGACAAGAGGTGAAAGACCTCGTGAAATACTGGCTCGATAAAGGTATAGACGGTTTCCGTATGGATGTGATCTCCGTCATATCCAAAGAGTATCCCCTAGTAGACTCGGATCACGATACGCTAGCCGAGTGTATCAGCGATCTTTATGCCAATGGTCCTCGAGTACACGAGTACCTGCAGGAACTGCACAGCGATGTGCTGTCCAAATATGACATTTTTACTGTAGGCGAAGGTCCAGGAATCACCAGATCCAATGCAATAGAATATGTGGGGAAGGATCGGGGAGAGCTGGATATGATATTTCACTTTGATCATATGTTCATGGATCATGGCCCTGGTGGTAAGTACGATCCTTTGCCGCTAGATCTTGGCAAATTCATGAATGTCATCGAGTCCTGGGACGCACTTATTGACGAAGGCGGATGGCTCAGTCCATTTTTTGATAACCATGATTTTCACAGAGTGGTCACGCGCTTTGGAAATGATAAAGAATATAGGGAGGAGAGTGCCAAGCTATTTGCTATATTGCTATTAACTCTTCGTGGTACGCCGAGCATCTATATGGGTACCGAGATCGGAATGACTAACCGAGAATTTTCCAGCATAGATCAATGTCGCGACGTGGAGGGGATTAATTTCTACCATATCCATGTAGACAAGGGTGGTGATCCTGCAGCATTTATGAAGATTATTTCACAAGTAGGCCGTGACAATGTACGTACACCTATGCAATGGTCAGATCAGTCACAAGGTGGCTTCACCAAGGGTACTCCGTGGATAGATATCAATCCCAATTATACCACGATCAATGTAGAGCAGGCAGAACAGGATGAAGGTAGTATTCTGCATTTTTATCGCTCTATGCTCGCTCTGAGAAAGATCCATCCATTCATCGTATATGGTACTTTTCACAGACTACAAGAGGTCAACGGTCAGGCAGTGCCTGCTGATGTTTTCTGCTATGAGCGCAGGGGTGAGCACGAGACGTGGTTGATTCTACTCAATATATCAGGAAATACCTATGAGTCGTTATCACCTCTGAGTGGTACATTGCTCCTAGGTAACTATGATCAAGCAAGTGCCACTGGAGGACTGAGACCATGGGAGGCAAAAATAATATCACTAAAATGAGGAGATTCTTAGCTTTATTTATACCCGCGGTATGCCTAGTGAGTTGTCAGCCAGATCCTACAGTGGATGAGTCTCTCGTGCCCACAGCTTATCTGCATGAGGCCGTAGAGCAATATACAGATGTGATCGTGCACGATATCTTCAGTCCTCCTACCGCTAGTCGCAATTATGTCTACGCGGCGGTAGCAGGATATGAAGTAGTTGCCTTGTCGGATGAGAAATATCAGAGTCTTACGGGCCAGCTGAGAGATCTCTCACCGCTACCAGCTCAGCTGGATACGGCTCATGTGTCATATCGACTGGCCTCGCTGTACTCATTCCTGTATACCGCAAGATCGTTTGTGTTTTCTGAAGAGAAGATAGATGATTACATAGCCACTCTTGATAGTACTGTGCTCGCCCAAGGAGTACATAGAGAGGTGCTGTCGCAGAGTCAGTCACTCGCGGCGCAAGTCTCTGATCATATTCTTGACTGGTCTCGCGGTGACAACTATGCGGAGTCACGTAGCTACAGTAAGCATGCCATCAAGCGAGATCCCGCTAGCTGGAAACCTACTGCTCCTGCCTTTATGGAAGGTATAGAGCCTCACTGGCAATCCATCAGGCCGATGGTACTTCAAGCCGCTGATCAATTTGTCCCAGAGCCGCCTACAGAATATGCTACAGAGCCCTCTAGTCGATTTTACCAAGAAGTGGTAGAGGTGTACGAGGCAGTCAATGACGCTCGCGAGACAGAAAAGGAAATTGCCAGTTTTTGGGATTGTAATCCCTATGTGATGAATCAGACAGGGCACGTCATGTATGCGAGTAAGAAGATCACACCAGGCGGTCACTGGATGGGCATCGCTGGAGTAGCATCGCAGACGGCTGATGCTGATTGGTCTCAGTCGATGGAAGCATATGTGATGACCGCCCTGGCTTTATTTGATGGATTTATATCTTGCTGGGACGAGAAGTATAGGAGTAACCTCGTCAGACCAGAGACATATATACATGAGCATATAGACCCCAATTGGAAACCACTCCTGCAGACGCCACCATTTCCAGAATACACCAGTGGGCATAGTGTCATCAGCACTGCCGCTGCAGTGGCCCTCACTGAGGTCTATGGTGAGGACTTTGCCTTTGATGATCGCGTAGAGTTGAAGTACGGTCTTCCCGTGAGGTCGTTTCCTTCTTTCAGAGCGGCAGCAGCCGAGGCGGCGATCTCTCGATTGTACGGCGGTATTCACTACAGACCAGCTATAGAGCAAGGCGTACTGCAAGGTAAGGCCGTGGGAGACTACGTGGTATCGCAGGTGACGACTCGCGCTCAATAATTTCTCTGGCGAGATCATATAGCTTCTATCAACTCAGTGGGCTCACACGTCTCACGCCCATACCTCGGAAGCATGTTTATAAAGGCCCTTAGCTTGATGATCCTATATGATATCTCTGTGGTGCATGTACAAGCATACTCACACTATGATGACTTCAAACTCACCGCGCGATTCCTCCATTTAAATATGATCATACACGTCGCCAGCAGAGCTATAGGAATCAAGATGAAGTAAAAGACGCCCGCATCTTCAGATTGCTCAAATAGTGACCCCGTGATGATAGACCCTATAGTTCCACCAGCGGCGCTGAATAGCACGATCAGACCAGTCATTGCAGCATGGGACCTCAAAGGAAGCGCATTGAGTATCAGCGAATTGAGTGCAGGATAAAGCGGTGCTAGAAATAGACCTATCAGCGGAAATATGTAAGCTACAAGCGGAGCATCTCGCAGGCTTGTACTGACTACATCACCTATATTGCTAGCCATAGGCAAGGATATCAGAAGTAGCACCGTTGCTCCTACGAGGCAGCTGATGAGGACAAGCAGCCAGTCGTATACACGCAGGACAGCACCACCGAGGAAGCGCCCCAGAGCAATGCTCAGAGGCATGATGCTGGCGAGCTTTACACTGAGATCTGCTGGGATGTTGAGGATCTTATTATTATAGGTAGGCAGCCAGCTCTGGATGCCCTGCTCTATGAGGACATACATAAATATGCTCGTGACAAATACCAGCGTCAGTGGCTTGATACATAGCAGTAGCATACGCTTGATATCCTCCCAGATCTCTGGCTCTTTCTCCACTTGTACAGCCGACTCGTCAAGAGGGCTTATACTGAGAAGTACAAGTGCTATCACGGTCAATCCAGCGAGCAGATAGTAAATATGAACCCAGCTATCGGTAGGGTCTTCCTCCTTTACAAACACCCCAAAGAGCATATATCCACCAAAAAGACCTATCATAAATGTCGCTTCCAAGATGCTCATGAAGCTCAGGTGCTCCTTCTGACCATGTGTGACCAGACCCACTGTGGAGAAAGCTGCCACTTTCACCAGAGCAAATGAAAGTCCTGTAACAGCAAAGAGAATCTTGGTCATCGCAAATCCTGGAAAGATGGGCATGGCTACACTCACTAGCGCCACGAGCACCAGACCTATCTGCATACTACGTTTATACCCCAGCCGCAGCAGAAATAATCCAGCGAAAAAGCTTGCAATCATCACGGGGAAGTCCTTGTAGCCTTCAAGAAACTTTGCATCGCCGCTAGAGATGCCATACTGATTTTGTACCTGCAGTATGACGATTCCCACACTATTGAGCAGTATAGCGAATACTATATAGTTAAGCAGTAGCGATGCCTTGATTAATCCATTCTTTGCCATACGTTTATCATTAGATCGTGAAAGTAATGGATACTTTTGGCAACATGAGTTTTCTAGAGAGTAAGCTGTTTCACGATGTGCAGATGGCTCACATATTCGCGGATAGCAAGACCTTTGCAGATGCCATACCGCGCAGTGAGTGGCAGGTGGTGGAAGAGGCTTATGCAGCAGAGGAGGTGAGGGACTTAGACGCATTTGTGCGACAGCACTTCCTGCTTCCTGACCGTGGCACCTCTATAACTGTAGATGCGGACTCCGCTGAGAGCCATATACGTCACTTGTGGCCGCATCTGCGCAGAGCTGGTGGAGTCGCGGCAGAGGGCACGCTACTGAGCTATCCGCATGCATACGTGGTCCCAGGCGGACGATTTGACGAGATGTACTACTGGGATAGCTACTTCACCATGCTTGGCCTGGCCGTGGATGGCGAGGAGGATCTCATCTATGCCACGGTCAAGAATTTTGCGCATTGTATAGATACCTATGGGCATATCCCCAATGGTAATCGCAGCTATTTTCTGAGTAGATCACAGCCGCCGTTTTTTAGCTTGATGGTAGAGTTGCTGGTAGCCCTTTCGGGCAAAAACTACCACATAGAATTTCTCGATCAATTGCGCGCAGAGCACGAATACTGGTATCTCAGGGACATGAGTCATGGAAAAGCAAGAGCGGGGCACTATGTAGATCTCGGAACCGATGACGCTATGGCGCGGTACTGGGATAGCAACAATACGCCTAGGCCAGAATCATACAGGGAAGACTATCTCATGCGCGAGCGATCTCAAGATCCTACGATCTATAGAAATCTGCGTGCGGCATGCGAGTCTGGTTGGGATTTTAGCAGTAGATGGTGTGCATCTCCCTGGGAACTCGAGAGCATCCGCACAGCAGCGATCATTCCTGTAGATCTCAATGGATTGCTATACCATCTGGAAAGTCTGCTCTCCAGAGCGCTAGACCTCAAGGGAGATCGCAAGGAGTCGGCAAGATTTCACAGATATGCCGCTAGTCGTAGAGTGAACTTGATAAAGTACTGCTATGACCAGGAGGATCATTTCTTTTTTGATTATGACTACGCACGCACCATAAAGATACAGAGGTACTACGCCTCGGCGATCGTACCCATGTATGTAGGAATGCTTGATGTAGATACCGCCAGGCGCTTTGCGACACGGTATATGGAAGAGCTCCTTGCTCCGGGCGGGATCATCACCAGTCAGATCGCATCTGGTCAGCAGTGGGATGCCCCCAATGGCTGGGCACCACTGCAGTGGATGGCCTATGCAGCCATGCGGAGATATGGGCTGGAAGACTTTGCCGAGATGATCCGCTCTCGCTGGCTCGGCACGGTAGATCGCTACTATGAGCAACACGGTAAATTGGTAGAAAAGTACAATGTCATCTCCAATGATCCAGCCACTGGTGGCGAGTACCCCAATCAGGATGGTTTTGGCTGGACCAATGGTGTCTACATGGCTATGAAGCACGACATCTGGAGCCGTATAGCTCCATCGAGTATCGTCTAATCTTACTTGGGCAGCTGACAGAGATGTAGTATGTGCTGGTGTACTTCTACCACCTGCGGTATCAGGGCTCGTACGCCATCATTGTAGATGACGCTGTCGGCCAGATTATCTTTCTTTGACTGAGGCCATTGCTTCTCCATACGAGCTTCTACTTGAGCGTGGGAGGCATCATCCCTCTGCATCACGCGAGCATATCGCACAGCCTCTGTAGCTGTCACGGAGATCATGTAATCTAGTGATTTGAAGCCACCAGACTCATAGTGGAGCGCCGCCTCATTGATGACGTAGGGCGCGGCGGACTCAGCGGCCCACTGCTGAAAATCCGCACGCACAGCAGGATGCACCAGCTGATTGAGCGCATGCAACTTTTCTGGATCAGAGAATACGATGGAAGCTATATAGGCTCGATTGAGCTGATCGTCCTCATAGCTTTGCTCACCCAGAAGTGCGCTGATTGCTTGTCGTAGTGGAGCACTCTCTGTCATGAGGCGCTTAGCGCCAGCATCAGAGTCGTAGACAGGAACGCCCATACTGTGAAAGATGCGAGCTACAGTAGTCTTACCTGCACCTATGCCGCCTGTAAGTCCTACCAGCATCAGTGGGGAGCTAAGAGTGTGAATGGATATCTAGGTATATTCCTCATGATAAAAAACGCAACCAAGACAGCAAGAATACCGTAGATAAATGTATTATTCTTGTGCCAGGCCCAGTCTCGCTTGCGAGTCAAATATAGAAAAGTGCAGAGCACGACTCCAGGAATAAAAAGTGGATGCGCTGAGAAAACGCCTGACAAATCACCTTGAAAGAGCCTGCTCACAGCACGCTGAGATCCACAGCCAGGGCAATGAAGACCCGTCAAGCTATACAGTGGACACTGGGGTAGGGCTATGGGTACAGGCGATAAGCCGCTGTAAAGTATGACAATAACCACAGCCGTGGTGATGAGAAATGCAGCCTTGAGAGCGGAATCCTTCGGCATAGAAAGTCTAGAATCCGCCAGACCCTACAGCTGCTACTATCATGATGATATAGCCCACGATTACAAGGAGATTCACTACCAGTCCGATGATAAACGCGAGTTTTACCCACTTGTACGCTTCAGCAGAAGACTTCTCAGCATTGGCTACATCGCCGCTATCGTAGAAGCCATTGACCTTGGAAGCATGGACTATTCCTACGATTCCTAGTGGGAGGCAGCAAAATATTGTGACTAGGATACTCTCTACAAGATAATTTTTCTGACGAACGACATGGTCCATACTTCTAGGTGTTTGATGAGTGAAATAAGGCTATGAAGATATAGCAATTACTCATATTTTCAAATACTGGATTATCTCTGTCCTGGCAGTGCGATCATGGACTTGACATCCACACGCTCACCGTCGATCCATAGTCCATAGTAAAATGTCCCAGACAGCTGGTAACCATGCTCAAATAGGTAGTCATTCATTCCGAGCTCAAGATCTATATCAACTGTCCTGATGGGCTTACCCAATCGATCAAAGACTCGCAGCTGTGCACGCTCGTAAGAGATTGGCTCTTTCACCCACACGGTCATATAAGTCGCCTCGTCGTATGGATTGGGACGGTTATTCATCAGTTCTATGCGGTCTGCTACTTGTGTCAGTCCAGATGTAGACGTCGTCCTAGCAAATTCCTCAGACGTGAATAAACTCTCCGTACCTTGACTATCCACAGCACAGACACTCACAAATCTCAGCCCAGGCTCGTCAAACTGTAAGATGAGCGAGGTATCACTCGTGGCTATAAGTGTGTCCCACTCTGTAGTGCCCATCCGCGCACTTACGCGGTAGCTGCCGTAGTCTCTCTCATCATGTATGATCACTAGCAGATCAGCGCCCGTAGTCCTGAAGACTTCAAAGTCTGGCGTCTCAGGCGCCTTGGCAATCATGGCTGCTGCCGTAGCATTGATCACGGCATTGCGCGCTAGGTAGTTAAAGTCCACAAAGAAGCTATCGACCAGTCCATCGCCATCTGTGTCTATACCTGGCTGATCTCTATGAGAGTGTTGGCGATCCATGTAGCCAGCGACGGGATTGGCATTTCCATGTTCATTAGCCGAGGTGAATCTCATACTGGGATAGCCAGCTCTACGGAAGGGTATGTGATCACCACCGCGGCCTACTCGGTCTTCGCCGCTCATGATGCTGAGAAGCATAGGCACACGCACCTGATCTATGAGGAGCTCCTCATACTGTAGCTTATTATATCGAGCGAGTTGCTTACTGGTGCTCGTACTTCCACTACTAAACAGACGCACCTGTGTGGAGTCAATTGTATTCTCTCCAGGACAGGAAGGAGCGCTGCTGGTAGCGCCACAGATGATGCCACCTACGATATCATTGTTGAGCACAGCGCGGAGCGGCAAATCATTAGATTCTATATAGCGTGCCATCGCTTCTGCGCCTAGCAGGCCCTGTTCCTCTCCAGTAGTACACATAAATATGATAGTGTAAGGAAATGCCATATCACTCATCACCCGTGCCAGCTCCATGACTAGGGCAGTCCCAGAGGCATTGTCTTCTACACCTTGCGCTACGCAGTCTGGATCACATGGATCTTCGCATCGGCTGTCCATATGGGCCTCCAGGATTACGATATGATTCTCATCAGATGTACCTGGGAGCACTGCCACGACATTTTTGTGATGTGCCATACCACATATCATCTCATCAAACTCCAAGTAGCCTGTGATCAATCGATTGTCCGCCTTTCGGCTAAATGCGTCATACTTCTCCAGTATCCAGCTTCGAGCAGCACCGATACCACGAGTAGCCGAGAGCGTATCAGAGCCGGTGTTGCGATTGTCAAATCGTGCGAGCTCTAGGATATATTCACGAAGACTATCGGGCTCGATTGCATCTCGTAAGTAGCGAGAGATCTCCATAGGATCTTGGAGGTATGACTCTGGCCTGTAGTCTGCTCGATCATAGTTACCTTGTAGTATCTCGTCTATGAGAGCATTGCTCATCTTTACATCAGTCTGAGCACACAATAGAGTACTGAGGATCATGAACAGTAGAGTGGCGCTTACATTCTTCATAGTAGTGATAAATCTGATACCGAGTAAAGATAGCCTATGAAGCACTGGATTACAGCTATGCGCTTGCGCACTCTCCCTCTCGCACTATCATGCATAGCGATGGGTAGTGCAGTAGCGTGGAGTCAGGGAAGACTGTCACCCATAGTCTGGGCACTCGCTAGCTTCACAGCCATAGGGTTGCAGATCCTAAGCAACCTAGCTAATGACTATGGAGACACTATCCATGGAGCAGATGGGCCACTGAGGACTGGACCTACTAGAGCCGTGCAGGAGGGAACGATATCCAGTGCATCTATGCTGCGAGCGATCGTGCTCGCCGCTGCCATCAGTCTCATCAGCGGCATGGTACTTCTTCTTGTAGCTCCTATAGGCTGGACAGCCCGCATGGTACTTCTTCTCTTGGGTCTGGCGAGTATAGCGGCGGCATACTTCTATACTAACGGTACTCGACCGTATGGCTACATGGGTCTGGGCGACTTGTCTGTTGGATTATTTTTTGGCCTATTGGGAGTATGCGGCAGCTACTACTTACATACTGGCACGTGGGCGGATGCTCCGTGGTGGCTAGCTATCTCGATAGGTGCTTTTGCGATCGGCGTGCTCAATCTGAATAATATCCGTGACATCGTCTCGGATCGAGCTGCTGGTAAGATCAGCCTAGCCGTGCGGATGGGATCGCGTGGTGCGCGAATATATCACACGGCCCTTATCATACTTGCTTGGGCAGGTGCGCTGATCTATGCGCTGCAGCATGATTTCAGAGCTGTGGATTATTTGTTTGCCGCAGTGGCGATAATTCACATATTCCATCTACACCGCGTATGGTCCGCGGACAAGATAGATCCAGAGTTGAAAGTCCTAGCTCTTAGTACGGTGCTGTTTACCATACTCTACAGCGTAGGAATGATGAGGTGGATCACGCTCTAGAGATGCTACTATAGCGTCTGAAAATCTACAAGCACGATGATCAAAAATGCGAGCACGCTCAGTGCGATACCGCTGATGAATATGGTGTAGCATATTCTGAGTTGGCTATACTTATATCCCAGGCTCCGCCCAAGAAAAAATAAATCTCTGAAGGCAGCATCATCAGTAATTTCCTCATCGCTAAAGACGTATTCCAGACCTTGGTAATATTGGTCATAATCCATCTTAAAAAAATTACCAAAGAAAAACGGATTCAATCCTTTTTTCTGATCAGCCGTCCATGTCATGGTGCCTTTCATCTTGATAGGTCTGGTGACTAGGGTAGCAAAGAACATAGAGCCGAGACATGTGATCAATAGCAATATCGTGGGCACGATGAGCCCTTTGAGTCCTGATATTGCATCGATCAAGATAGGTATGCCTACAGAGATGATAATGGCATTTACACTGAGCATTATATTTGCCTTATTATCAGCTATAGCTGTGAGGTCTATCTGATTTCTCATGGTCGTCTTGTACATGAGTTGCGCACGGCGATCGCTTAGTATGGCGGTAGATTTCTTTTTCTTCTTTTTTATCTTTTGTTTTTTGTTTCGTTTCGATTCGATGGCGAGCAATTTATCTTTTTTTACCTCAAGTTCCTTGAGATTTTTTTCTTTTTTGTCGCGGTAGTTCATTTGCGCGACAGCGCTGTTGTAGGAATGCTTTCTCAGAAATGCAAGGTTGGTCTCGACCCATTCTAAGTCTGAGATGGGCTTTCCAGTGGTGAGTTCCAGTTCTTTGCGCAGTTTTTCTGTATTCTCGTGAAAGTGATCGGATCCGAGATTACTTAAGTCAGCGTCGCACATGATCTGCTGAAGGGTGTCGCTTGCCTCCTTATCTATACAGGTGCTATTGATGATGCTCTGTACCAGCTGTATGGAAGTCTTATCGACTCCCTGCTCGGTAAGATATCTATCGGCTTCTGCCATGCTACGGGCTTCGTGGTCCTTCTTCCCTTGGATAAAACCAATATCGTGGAACAGCGCCGCCATCAGCAGTGCATGGAGATCCGCCTGAGCTAGATCTGACTGTTCGCCTAGTCGACGAGCTTCTTCGTATACGTATTTTGTGTGCTCCCAATTGTGATATTGGGCAGCCTCAGAGAGCTCATCTTGGAGGCGCTCACGTACATAGTTATATGCATGTGCTAGTAGGTCGCTGGAGATCATGGCAGTTATGATGCAATGGTACAACCATCGAGGCTGTAGACGGTTCTACTTGCAAAGAATGTACCAGTGATAGAAATTACCAAGAAATCAGGAATATATCAGCTCGTGAGCCGCCAAAAACTACGTGCAAGTCGCGCTGAGCTTTGGGATTTTCTCAGTGATCCTAATAATCTGAAGCTGATCACTCCGGAGCGGATGAACTTTGAGATTACTACAGAGCCTATGGACAAGGTATATCCGGGTGTCATCATTGCTTACAAGGTATCGCCATTGCCAGGTATCAGGACTTCTTGGGTCACGGAGATTACTCATGTAGAGGAAGGGCAGTACTTTGTCGATGAGCAGCGACAGGGACCCTATGTGATGTGGCATCATGAACATCACATTCTAGAGGAGAATGGAGAGTATCTGATGCACGATATTGTAAGCTATAAGCTGCCGATGGGGGCGCTAGGGAATTTGCTGGCAGGAGGATTTGTAAAAAAGCAACTCAGAGAGATTTTTGGCTACAGAGAGGAGGTGCTCGAGAAGCACTTTAATCAAAGAGCAGCGGTAAGACCATAGTCGTATCTACTGAGCTTAGACTAGCTCGATGCACTGTACCTATATGCTATAGTAGAGGCAGATCAGATCTTATTCATCCCCAGGACCATGAAGGTCAGAACGAAAGGCAGTGGCACCCAAAACCACTCTGGTGATATGACTAAAAGGGCGATAGTAATCACTAAGCTTACCAGGAATCCCACCCATATGAGTGGAGACGTTTTTCTCTCTTGTGTTTCGGTCATGATACTCTTGATCTATTGGGTGTAAAGGTACTCATATGATCTCATTATAAGCGTGTAAGGGCGAGCCGTCAATCGAGATCATCGTCTTCCTCCTCACGCACTTCATACTTAAAATCTGTGATCTCACGTCGCTCTTTCTTAGTAGGTCGGCCGGCACCTCGCTCGCGCTTCTCAGCACTCGCTTTACCCACAAACCACGATTCAAATTTATTGAGCTCCTCCGCAGGCGTATGGTCTTTGTAGCACTCCACGGCTATGGGTGCACCTACTCGTTTTTCTATAAGTTTGAGGACTTCGATCTCATAGTTGTAACCATTCTTTTTTATCTCGAGGCGATCGCCTATTTCTACCCCAGCACTGGGCTTTAGCGCCTTGCCATCGCGATGGACGTGATTTGACTTGCAGGCCGTGGCGGATATGGATCTAGATTTGAAGATCCTTACACTCCAGAGCCATTTATCTACTCGTACACTCGCTGCCATAGACTAGGGTAACTCTAGAGATTGCACGAGTGTTCTTAGCTAGTCGGCAATTCTACATCTACTTCTGGCCAGGTCTGCGGGAAGCTTTCTAGGGTCTCTAGTACCTTTTTGGCGATGAAGTAGTTGCGGTACCATCGCTGATCTACTGGTGCGATGATCCAGGGGATCTCGCTGCCATTGATGGCGCTCTCATAAGCGTCTCGGTAGGCATCCCAGTGTTTTCTCTCTTCCCAGTCACCAGGATTGTGCTTCCAGTTTTTGCGTTGCATATCTATGCGTTCTTGCAGCTTTTCTTCCTGTCGCTCTTTGCTGAGATGGAGGTAAAATTTCAAGATGGTCGTATTGTTATCCTCCACGAGCAGCCTTTCCCAGTCATTGATAGCTCGTAGGCGGCGCTGAGCTTTTTCTTCATCTATCCATCCGTGTACTCGCTGTATGAGTATGTCCTCGTAGTGAGATCTGACAAATATCTTGATCTGGCCCTTGGCGGGTGCTTGCTTATGGACGCGCCAGAGGAAATCATGAGCAAACTCTTCATCCGTAGGCTTCTTAAATCCATAGGCACACGCTATCATGGGACTCACTTGCCTGAAAACTTTTTCTGTAGCCCCGTCTTTTCCGCTACTATCCATACCCTGAAAGACGATGAGCAGCGAATGTTCCTTGCGCGCATAGAGAATCTCAGAAAGCTCGGCAATTCTCTGAGTGATTTCCTTAAATTCTTCTCGGACGTCGTCTTTTTCGATTCCTTCGGGAGAGCGTGTACTGATTTCGCTGAGTCGTATCATGATTCTGATTTGCTGAGTCGTATAGTACAAAGAAAGGTAGACTAAGGGAAATGAGAGTGCGAGGAGTGGGATGGAGGACTTTCGTCCAAAAGTTACATTCCAGAATATAGACTTTAGTATAAAGTATAAATACCTAAAAATGTTAGTTAATGCATGATGTTAAATTTACATATGATATGAGCATCGGGTCTCACGGTGAGGCAGGCCGCCTAGTCTGGCAAGGTTTTGCGCTAGGGTATCCTTGAAATGTGCCTTGCGAGGCAGCGGGAGAGCGTATTGAGGGAAAGATACTTTAGTATAAAGTATAAATACCTGAAAATG
>JAHDBH010000007.1:31157-33842 GCA_020630495.1 Saprospiraceae bacterium | reverse complement strand
GGAGAGCGTATTGAGGGAAAGATACTTTAGTATAAAGTATAAATACCTGAAAATGGTACTTCTCATATACAAAGTTTTACTAATATATATGCTTAGCGATGCCGACGCGACCATAGCAGATGCCACAGCTAGCTGACTGAAATATAGGATATCCCTACGTAGACATCTTCCCACGCTTGATCAAGTACGCTTGCAGTACTTGTTCATAGCCTTTCTGGATGTCGCACTCTACGAAGTCAATTCGATATTGCATGCACTTGGACTTCACGGAGTCCACGTAGGCCTTGACTTTTTTCGTGTACTTGTCTTTGATCTGATGTGCCTGTAGACGCACCTTTTCGCCAGATTCTAGGTCGATGAGCTCGTAGGGTCGATTTTCGAACTCAAAGTCTATCTCTTTACTCTTGTCGACTACGTGGAAGACCACCACCTCGTGCTTGTTGTACTTCAGATGCTGGAGAGCGGAGAATAGCTCTTCCTGTTCATAGTCATCCTGAAACATATCGCTAAATATCATCACCAGTGATCGCTTGTGTATGCTATCTGCGATGCGGTGGAGAGCCTCAGCCACGGATGAGGTGCGGCCTCGTTCTTGGCTCATGACATACTTCTCTATATAGCTGAGGAGCAAGCGATAGTGGCTGGTGCTGCTTTTGCAACCCGTCTGGGTGCGCACCTCGCTATCATAGATCGCGAGGCCAAAGGCATCTCGCTGTCTCCTGAGGAGATTCATCAGCGAGGCGGCGCCTAGGGCGGCCCAGCGCAGCTTATTGAGATCGGTATATTTGTCTGTAGAGACCTCGGGGAAGTTCATACTAGAACTCACATCGAGCAAGATCTGGCAGCGCAGATTGGTTTCTTCCTCGTACTTCTTGACAAAAAGCTTGTCAGTCCTGGCGTAGACTTTCCAGTCTACGTTCTTAGTGCTGTCGCCAGGATTGTAGAGGCGATGCTCGGCAAATTCCACACTGAAGCCATGAAAGGGACTCTTGTGCAGTCCTATGATGAATCCCTCTACCACTTGTCGTGCCAGAAGCTCTAGATTATTGAGCTGTCGTAGCTCGTACTTGTCAAAGAAAGATTCCATAGATACATCTACAAACGCAGAAGACCTATACGTGGTATAGGTCTTCTTCATATCATACAATTACGGCTCGCAATCGCTCTATTCAGAGCGCTACAGGCGAGTATGTCCGCATAGCTGTGTTAATTGAGCAGAGCGTCAATCTTGGATGCTAGTGCTTGCTTGCTTGCTGTACCTACGTGGCGCTCGACCACTTCTCCACCTTTGATAAAGAGGATCGTGGGGATGCTACGTACGCCAAACTGCATAGACACATCAGGATTGTTGTCTACATTCACTTTGCCTATAAGCGCCTTGCCGTCGTATTCTTTAGCAAGTTCTTCGATGATAGGCGAGATCATGCGACACGGGCCACACCATTCGGCCCAGAAATCAACTACTGCTACACCTTCTGTGTCTATAGCTGACTCTTTAAAGTTGCTGTCTGTAAATTCAAATGCCATTTTACTGCGATTTTATGGATAGATAGAATAAGTAAGTACCATATGAACGACTTGAGGACTCGTTAGTTCTATCCACACCAGATGCATATCACTAACTGTCTTCTCTCGGATAGTATGAAGAAAGTCTTAAAATACCATGGCGTCCTGCTCGCTGCGCTTACACTTTTACTGTCAGCCTTACTAGGTACTGAGTCTGCTCTAGTGGAAGAGTACTACAGTCGTGGGCTCTATGTAGGACTCCGCCATGTAACTGATCTACTGGACTTTGTGTTTTTCTTGCCAGGAATCATTTGGGCAATAGCCCTGATCGTCATACTACCTCTAGTGAGATCTGTAAGGCGCAAGCGCAGGGGTCGTAGATCGCCGCTGTGGCGCACAGTGTTAAATATCCTAGGATGGATCATAGTGCTATTTTACTGGCTCTGGGCATACAATTATCAACGGATTCCCTATCTGCAACAGACGGAGCTAAAGCTCATAGAGATAGATACCACGATGCTGATGCATGAGGCGGATAGAGTCATCAGCATCGTGAATGCGCTGAGAGTACATCAGGATTTCCAGAAGGATAAGAGCATAGCATATAAGGATCTAGAAAGATTACTCAGTGCCGAGATGTCCGAGCTTATGACCCAGCAGGGCTATCCTGCGAGCTACAGCGTACGGATTGCCAAGTGGCAACTCAAGGGTGCGCTGCTCAGATGGAGTACGGCTGGTATCTACATCCCGCATGCACTGCAGGGAAATGTAGATGGTGGCCTGCACGAGCTACAGATTCCATCTACAGCAAGTCATGAGATGACGCACGCGTATGGAATTACCCACGAGGGTATAGCTAATTATCTGGCGTATCGCGCTTGCTCCGAGTCCGAAAACATCTATGTACAGTACTCCGTCCAGCTTGGCTATATGCGACATATTTTGCGCGAACTGAGATACAGGGTACCAGATTCTTACGAGCGCTTTCGCGCAAATGTCTCTGCGCCCGTCCAGCAAGACCTCCAAGATATAAAGACTCAGATGGATAAATATCCTGACATCCTGCCAAAGCTACGCGATGCCTTCTATGACCAGTACCTAAAGACTCATGGCATCTCTGATGGTATCCGCAGTTATAATCTCCTAGTGCAGCTGGTGATGAGTGAGAGATATGGGTAG
>JAHDBH010000007.1:0-31057 GCA_020630495.1 Saprospiraceae bacterium | reverse complement strand
ATCGACGGGCCAAGAAGCCATCAATAAGTAGTACTCCTCCCGTCGAAACCCAAGATATCTTCCTTTACTTGCATCACCAATCGCTAGCGCTTCACTTTTCGCCCCATTGTTAAGCAATCAAAGGTCTGAGTCGCTCATCGGGCACCTAGTCCGCATAGCTGCGCCGCCGCATCAGCTTAGGACCTACCCACAGCCAAAATCCTGTGAACGTAAATCCTAATAGCGATAGCGCCAGGATGGATGTATAGAGCAATTTAAAGAAGGATGTCCCACTGCTCATATCGACTATACTTCCATCATGGATATTTTCTACGAGATCTGCTGTGCGACGCTCCACGGCCAGTAGACCTCCTGTGGTGAGATCTATCTGTACACCATAGTAATGCTGGTCAAAGATTACCTTGGCGGTGCCCTTACTCGGCCGCAGATCTATGCGTGAGATGATAGTGTCTAGAGCGGGATTCTCAGCATGGATAGCCTTGATGGCTATCGCCCGCAGATCACTGGCAGACTGCCATCGCGAGGCGTCACTCACAGTTCCACGTTTTGTCTCAGCATGCAGCCATGAGATGTCTTTCTTCCATCCTAGAAGACCTCCTGTGATCGCTACCACCATGAAAAATGCAAAGAGCGTAATCCCTAGTATGCGATGGATCTTTCTGGTCCAGCGGAGTGCTTTTGCCTGTCTTCGTCGCCTTTCTTTATTCACAGAGCTATGCTATAAGTCGCCAAAGGTACAGACCCGCCCCTCGGATCTATCTTTGTCGTCACAGCAAGAGAACCTCAAGCGTATGAGTGACACCATGGACACACAAGATCAGCAGTCTTCTACTAGGCCCAAATCAAAGATGCGCCTTTGGCTAGAGCGGATGGGTGTAGGGGCCTTTCTCTTTTTCTTTATTAAGGGTCTAGTATGGTTAGCGATATTTTTTGGGGCATTCAAGTTTATAGGTTGTGAGGGCAGACAGAGTCCTGCAGAAAGCGAGAAGACAGAAATCGCCGAATAAGGCTTTCCCATCAGGTCTCAAGCTGCATTAGCACTCCATGCGTCACGTGGACCCGATAGAGACTATGTACAGATTTAACGACCACCTTATCACTACCGTCGTCATAGCACTCTTTACCTATCAATGTGCGATCGTATAACTAGTCTCAATCAGGAGCGTCAGACCTATTATCTCCGATCCTGCTACCTTTATCCTATGGCAGATAAGCTGAAACACATCGCGGTGGCGGGCAATATAGGTGCTGGTAAGACCAGCCTGAGTGAGCTCCTGGGCAAGCACTACGGGTGGAATGTGCACTACGAAGACACAAGTACCAATCCTTACTTGAGTGATTTCTATACGGACATGCAGCGATGGTCATTTAATCTGCAGATCTACTTTCTGAATAGCCGATTTCGGCAAGTGATGAAAATACAGAGCGGAGATTCACCCGTCATACAGGATAGGACGATCTACGAGGATGCCAAGATCTTTGCTCCCAATCTCCATGAGATGGGGCTGATGAGCAAGAGAGATTTTGATAATTACACCTCTCTCTTTGAGCTGATGCAGACGCAGATCAAGGGTCCTGATCTACTCATCTACCTGAAGAGCGACATTCCCACACTCGTCAAGCACATACAGAACCGAGGACGAGCTTATGAGGGAAATATGAGCCTTGACTATCTCAAGAAGCTCAATATCAAGTACGAAAACTGGATCGATAGCTATGACAGCGGGCGTCTGCTTGTCATCAAGACAGACGAGCTAGATTTCATCCATAGAGAAGAGGATCTAGGTGTGGTGATAGAGCGCATAGACGGTGTGGTGCACGGATTATTCTAAGAGGACATGCTGAGTCACACCGAGTATCATCAGCTTATAGAAGAGCTAGATAAGTCTACGCTTGTAGCAGTCAGCAAGCGTCAAGAGATAGACCGACTCCAGCTACTCTATGACTACGGTCACCGTGACTATGGCGAGAATCGAGTGCAAGCGCTTGTAGAGCGACATGCTGAGTTGCCTCGAGATATACACTGGCATCTGATAGGCCAGCTCCAGCGAAACAAGGTTAAGTACATCGCGGAGTGGATCCACCTCATTCACTCGGTCGACAGCTGGAAACTATTGCAAGAGATCGATAAGCAAGCGGCCAAGCACGATCGTGTCATCGACTTTCTCTTTCAGATCAAGATTAGCGATGAAGAGTCAAAGAGCGGCTACGATCTCTCGCAGCTGCAATCAGATCTATCCACTCATGATCTCTCAGCACTACATCACGTACGCTGTAGAGGGCTGATGGGAATGGCAAGCTTTACGCAGGATGAGCAGCAGATAAGATCAGAGTATCAGCGCCTGATAGAGGCCAAGCGAGAGCTTAGCCAGACAGAGCTAAGTGAATGTCAGAGTTTCACAGAGTTATCTATGGGTATGTCTGGAGACTATAAGATTGCCGTGGAGATGGGCAGTACTATGGTACGTATAGGTAGCGGCGTATTTGGTCAGCGGACTTACTGAGTCGCTGCGGGGCGCTGCCACTGATAGCGAAGTCCCAGCGCAGGGCTAAATCCCAGCCGCACATCATAGTTGCTGGCTACATCAATGTGCAGACCAGACCAGGCGCGCACGCCTACACCAAAGCTAAATTGCGACGGCTCCGTACTTCCACCGAGTCGCAACTCTACGATCTCGCGTACCGTATAGGCGAGGCCATAGCGGATACGCACAGGAAAGTCAATATCCTTGTAGACCTCAGCCGATACCAGGATGGATGGCGATAGACGATACTCGGCTCCTACAGTGAAGAGACTCGGTATCTCAAAATCTTCTGCCAGCTCCACTGGAGCAGGACTGTAGAGATGTACACCCACGGATACATCATCTGTGAGTTTGCTGAGGAAATTGATTTCTGCACTTACAGCACCAGCAGATCCGTTTTCCTCTATGCTGAGCTGTAGATAATTGAGCTGTATGCCTAGACCAATTTTTTTGCCAAGTAGTCTGGAGTATGAGAGTCCTATTTTCTGCTCACGGTATTGGTCAGAGCCAAATTGATTGACTTCGATTCCTATAGCGCCTACATCGAGGTGTATCTGAGCACCCGCTCCTAGATAGTTGACATCTGATAAGCTGAAGAGGCGCTGTGCGGAGAGTATGGCTATGGGGTCTTTCGACCAAAGGCCAGCTGCGACATTTTCTAAGTATCCCTCCGGACCTATATGAGCCACACCAGATCTGCCGAGAGCTATGCTGCGTGCGCTATGCGCTCCGCCGCTTTGGATCTGTGCGCAGAGAGGTGAGACACACAGTATGCTGAGCAGCAAGATGAGTAACTTTGTTCTGGTCTCTACACAGGAGGCAATCATATCGTAAATCTAGTGCATTGGCGGAGTTTAGAAGGAATCATCAGCGCAATTCAGCCAGACCATTTCAGGGACAGATCATCAAGCTGGTGCTATTTCTAGTAGCGATTAGTCTACTCATGATAGTGGCTTGGAGATACCTCAGCTCGTCAGATTTTACGGAGGTTACGACATCATCAAGTGCGAGGAGCTCCAGCGATTCACCTAGTGCTCTCGGCGTGCTCATGCCCCGTGGTAGTACTGGCGATATATATACCAAGCGAGACTTTGTGCTTTCCTATGTAGAGAGCCGCGAGCAGCCTGAGTGGGTAGCCTACACGCTCTCAGCAGATGCGCTAGATTTGCCGAGTGGTAAGAGGCCGCGTCACTTCAGCTCAGACCCCAGCATCCGCTCGGGATCTGCTGTAGACGATGACTATCGAGGTAGTGGCTACTCGCGAGGCCATATGGTGCCATCGCGAGATATGTCATGGGACGGTGCATCACAGCTGGAGACCTTTCAGTTTAGCAATATCTGTCCGCAGCTCATCCCGTACAATGGTGGCGTATGGCGCGAGCTCGAGGAAGCTACAAGGTACTGGGTGCGAAGGCATGGTGAGTTAGCAATCGTATCTGGAGCGCTCTTTACTGGTAGGGCAGATGAGATAGGAAGAAATCGAGTAGATGTACCCTCAGCTTTTTATAAGGTCATCCTTGATCAGCATGCAGGTGAGAGCATCGCCTTCCTCATTCCCCACGCTGTACAAGAGGATCATCTCCGTACCTTCGCGATGAGTGTGGATGAGCTGGAGAAGCGAGTGGATCTCGACTTTTGGGCTGAGCTGCTCGGCGAGTCTGAGCAGAGCAAGATCGAGTCAGGCTATGACCTATCGCATTGGCCCATAGACGAGAACAGATATCAAAAAAGAATCAAGGACTGGAATCACAGATAATATCATGAGCAAAGAAAAATTTCAAGAAGAGATCTCAGCAGGCTACGAGCACGAGGGAGAATCCATCATCATGGGTGCTGCCAAGTATCAAGATGAGGTCATCACAGAAGCCTTCGTCAGATTGCCACTTGGGACTCTCAATCGTCATGGACTCATCGCTGGCGCCACGGGTACTGGTAAGACCAAGACACTGCAGATCGTAGCAGAGCAACTTTCTGCTAAGGGCGTGCCGAGCTTAGTGATGGACATCAAGGGTGATCTCTCCGGTATCGCTGCAGAGAGTCCTGGTCATGCTAAGATCGATGAGCGGCATGAGATGATCGGACTACCATTTATTGCTGATACCAGTCCCGTAGAGTTCCTCACGCTAAGTGATGAGCCAGGTGCGCGTCTGCGCGCTACCGTGACCGAGTTTGGTCCTGTGCTTTTTAGCAAGATCCTAGACCTCAATGACACACAGAGCGGCATCATTTCCATACTTTTTAAGTATTGCGATGATGCAGCAATTCCACTTCTCGACCTCAAGGATGTGCGCAAGTTGTTACAGTACGTGGGCGGCCCAGGCAAAGAAGAATTTGAGGCTGAGTACGGCCGTATCTCTAGTGCCAGCACTGGTGCTATCATGCGCAAGATCGTAGAGCTGGAGCAGCAGGATGGGGATAGATTTTTTGGAGAGAGAAGTTTTGATGTGCACGATCTCACTAGGCATACGCCCGATGGTCGTGGTATCGTGTCCATACTCCGCGTGACAGACGTCCAAGATAAGCCAAAGCTCTTCAGCACATTTATGCTCCAGATGTTGGCGGAGATCTACAGTACTTTCCCGGAGGAGGGAGACTTGGATAAGCCTAAGCTTGTACTGTTTATCGATGAGGCTCACCTCGTATTTAATGAAGCGAGCGATGTACTTCTGGATCAGATCGAGACAGTCATCAAGCTCATCCGCTCCAAGGGTATAGGCATCATCTTCATCACGCAGAATCCTGCAGATATACCTGAGGAAGTCCTGGGCCAACTAGGTATGAAGATACAGCACGCTCTCAGGGCCTTCACTGCCAAAGACCGTAAAGCCATCAAGCTCGCTGCGCAGAATTACCCGCTCAGCGATCACTACGATGTAGAGGAAATCATAACCCAGCTCGGAATAGGTGAAGCGCTCTTCACCGCGCTCAATGAAGACGGTATACCTACGCCACTGGTGCATACATATCTCCGTGCGCCTCAGTCGCGTATGGATGTACTCAGTGATAGGGAGATCCAAGATATCATCTCACGATCCGTCATCATGCCCAAGTACGACGAGGAAATCGATCGAGAGAGTGCCTATGAGATTCTCGGTGGTAAGCTAGAAGAAGCAGAGCAAGAAGAAAATAATACAACCAAGAAAGCAGAGCATGAAAAGGCTCGCAAAAGCAGCCGTAGAGAAAAGCAAGGACTCGAGCGATATGTAGACAAGACTACTCAGCGCCAGATAGGTAGGACAGTCGCTCGAGAAATCACTCGTGGTGTGCTCGGAGTCCTGGGCATCCGCACCACTCGCAGACGTAGTAGGTCCAAGTCATGGTTCTAGTGCGCCGATATAGCCTTCTTCTTTGCACAGTATCAGTAAGCCTGCTACTGCTGATCTCATGTGTCAATCGCCCTACCGCTAATCATACCACTATGAATCACCTAGCTGATGAGTCGAGTCCATATCTCTTGCAGCATGCACGCAATCCTGTAGACTGGTATCCCTGGGGCCCCGAAGCACTTGCCAAAGCCAAGGCTGAGGACAAGATGATCATAGTCAGCGTAGGCTATGCTGCATGTCACTGGTGCCACGTGATGGAGCACGAGTCCTTTGAAGACAGCACCGTAGCCGCTCTGATGAACGAGCACTTCGTCAGTATCAAGGTGGATCGCGAGGAAAGACCTGATATAGACAATGTCTACATGACTGCCTGCCAGCTCAGTAGCCAGCGCGGATGCGGATGGCCACTCAATGCCTTTGCCCTTCCAGATGGAAGACCCGTCTGGGCGGGTACCTACTTCCCCAAGGGGCAGTGGATGGACGTCATGAAGAACTTCATCAAGGAGAAAGAAAAGAATCCCGACAAGCTTGAGGAATATGCCGAGCAGCTCACTGAGGGCATCCGCAATACGGAAAAAATCGCACTGAATAATACCAGTATAAGCTACTCAGCTGAGCAGCTCAGAACCTGGGAGAGCCTATTCCATGACGTCATAGACTACCGTCGTGGAGGCCGCAAAGGCGCTCCCAAGTTCCCTATGCCAGGTATGCATGAATATCTACTACAAGCACATCTCTATACAGGAAATCCTCAGTCGCTGGAGGCGGTAGAAGTGACCCTTGACCGTATGCGTACAGCTGGCATCTATGATCAGGTCGGCGGCGGATGGAGCCGATATAGCGTGGATGCTGAGTGGAAAGTACCGCACTTTGAGAAGATGCTCTATGACAATGCTCAGCTCATCAGTCTCTACGCACATGGTTATCAAGTGCTCGGCAAGCCAGAGTATAAGCAGACGATAGATCACACGATTGCCTTCATGGAGCGTGAAATGCTGTCATCCGCGGGAGGATACTATAGCAGCTATGACGCTGACAGCGAAGGCGAGGAAGGCAAATTTTATGTATGGAGTCGGGAAGAACTCGACATGCAGGTGGAGGAGGAGATACGTGATGCATTTTACGATTACTACAATATCTCAAGACAGGGTAATTGGGAAGGTCACAATATCCTGCACGCAGATCAGCCCCTAGCAGAGATAGCAAGAAAGCACGGGCACGACTTGGCTGAGCTCCAAGATCGCTTTGCTAAGCAGCTGGAGACACTTAGGAAAGTGCGCTCAGAGAGGGTACATCCAGGCTTGGACGACAAGGTACTTTGCTCATGGAATGGGCTCATGATACAGGGTCTGGTAGATGCTTATCAGGCTACAGCTACAGAGGAGTATTTGGCTATGGCGCTGCGTACAGCCGCATTTGTGCGTAAGCACCTCCTACAAGATGACCACTCGCTCTATCGCAATCATAAGGACGGCCAATCAGCCGTCAATGCATTTCTTGATGATTATGCGACCATCATAGGCGCATGGATAGATCTCTATCAGGTCACCATGGATGTGGAGTGGCTCACGGAGGCGGAAGCCATGATAGGGTATGTCCAGGAGCATTTTCTAGATGAGAATACACAGATGTACTTCTACAATAGCGCGCTTGACCCTGAGCTGATTGCGCGCAAGACCGAACTGACAGACAATGTCATCCCTGGATCCAATAGCATGATGGCACATCATCTCCTAGAGCTGGGCATACTGCTCGATCAGGCTGCGTATCGAGACCAGTCTGCACAGATGATGAGCAATATGATGCCAGAGCTGGAAAGTAATCCAGAAAGCCACTTTTATTACCACTGGTGTGCGCTGTACACGCGGCTGGTGTATCCACCCTATGAGCTTGCTGTGGTGGGCGCTGACGCGCAAATGCGTCTGAAGGAGTTACAGACAATCTATCATCCAGACATTCTCTATCTTGGATCTACGGCTGATGAAAACCTGAGTCTGCTAGAAGGCAAATATCAAGACGATCAGACTACGATCTACCTCTGCCAGAACCGAGTGTGCAAGCTGCCTGTTACAGAGACAGATGCAGCGCTGGAGCTCTTGAAGAAAGAGAGAGCGCAGCGAAGTTTATAATGGATATAATCTAAGCACTGTGTTCCTCGTCGCTCTGAGCAATCACGCCTAGTGTGGCAGTATCTTTGTGCAAAAGCTCTAGGTATGAAAAAATTCACTGTCATAGGATTGTTGCTCGTACTTGTAGGGGTAGCCCTGGTCGTGATGGCTAGCAAGGACGTAAGCACTTACATGACATTCACCGATGCAGAATCGAGCAATCGCTCTGTACGCATTGCCGGTCAGCTGTCACTGGATAAGCCTATGGAATATGACGCAGAGGTGGATGAGAATTTGTTTTCCTTCTATATGAAAGATTCCGACAGTGTGGAGCGCAAGGTGGAGCTTCTGATGCCTAAGCCCACAGATTTTGAGCGATCGGAGCAAATCGTGCTTACGGGTAAGATGCGTGATGGGGTATTTGTAGCTCATGAGATCCAGATGAAGTGTCCGAGCAAGTATAAGGATGAAGAGATCCAACTCCGCCAGGTAGGATAGTGTCACTAGAAATCATATACATAGGAGAGCATCTATGGCCTGGAAGGCTAGGTCATGGGCTTCTACTACTGGCTACCGTGGCGCTTCTCTATGGTATATGGAGTTACTCGGCTAGTGCTAGGTCTACCGCTGATGATGTGAAGTCGGCAAGCTGGTACCGCGCTGGTAGACATGCCTGGTTTGTGCACAGCATCAGCCTCTGGTCAGCGATAGGTCTCATATTCTACTTGATGGGTAATAGATGGTATGAGTATGCCTATGTGTTTGAGCATGTCAATGACATGCTAGACATGCGATACATCCTCAGTGCCTTCTGGGAAGGGCAAGAGGGAAGTTTTCTTCTCTGGATGTTTTGGCATGCGGTGCTGGGAGCTGTGATCACCAGTAAGCGCCACTCTTGGAGTGGTCCGGTGATGGCGGTGCTTTGTGGTATCCAGCTGATACTGATCAGTATGCTACTCGGCATACACGTCCCGGGGACAGACTTCAAGATTGGAAGCAGTCCTTTTATGTTGCTCCGCGAGGTGATGGATATTCCTGTATTTCAGCGTGCGGACTATCTTACAATGATCGAAGGTCGTGGGCTCAATGCTCTCTTGCAGAACTACTGGATGACGATACATCCGCCGACGCTCTTCCTGGGTTTTGCGAGTATGAGTATTCCTTTTTGTTTTGCCGTGGCAGGACTGTGGACTGGGAAGCACCGTGAGTGGCTCACACCAGCACTTAAGTGGTCTCTCTTCGGAGCGGGAATCTTGGGGATAGGAATAGTGATGGGAGCGGCTTGGGCTTATGAAGCGCTGAGTTTTGGTGGTTACTGGTCATGGGATCCTGTGGAAAACACCTCATTTGTACCATGGCTACTGCTGGTAGCAGGCGTGCATGTCAATCTGATTTCTAAGGCTACAGGCCAGAGTATACGTGCTACATACTTATTTTATATTCTCGTATTTGTGGCGACGGTTTACTCTACCTTGCTTACTCGCAGTGGTGTGCTAGGCGATACGAGTGCACATGCGTTTACGCAGATGGGTCTAGAGGCGCAGTTGCTGTTTTTCTTGTTTGCGGCGCTGGTGCCGCCGATGGTGCTGTATGCCTATCGTGCTAGGAGCATACCTCGGCCAGAAGTGGAGGAGAAGGCGTCTTCAAGGGAGTTTTGGATGTTTCTGGGCGCGCTAGTGCTCCTTATGTCCGCTGTGCTCATGAGCTTCACTACGAGTATTCCTGTGTACAATAAGGTGGCAGAACTATTTGGCTACTATCCTGACTGGGCTATGCCTGTAGATCGCGAAGCGCATCACAATCGATTTCAGGTCTGGATAGCTATCTGCCTGGGTATAGGTAGCGGTATAGCGCAGTATCTGCGCTGGCGCGGGACCAACTGGAGTGGGCAGCAGCGGAAGTTTTGGATAAGGCTAGCGGTGGCCACGCTACTTACGGTGATCTTGACGGCAGCGGCAGATTCCATCATGAAGTTGGGATATTGGGTGTATGTGTTAGCATTTGGGGCTGGAGTATTTACGATTATCTGCAGTCTGGATATATTGATCTCTGGATGGAGAAAAGACAAGAAGGTCATAGCGAGTGTCATGAGTCATGTGGGATTTGGCGTGTTGCTTATGGGTATCTTGCTTAGCGGTGTGAATAAGTATACGATCAGCAAGAACGCATTTGCTCAAAAGAGCTACCTCGCTGAAGAGGATGCGCGAAAATCTGTAGTACTTCTCAAGGGTTTACCCATGTACATGAGTGGCCTATGGGCTACATACAAGTCAGATACGCTGGTGGGCAATAAGCGGACTTTTCATCTACAATATGAGAAGCGGGATGAGCAGGGTAATGCTATCGAAGTCAATGATCTCTATCCTTACTTACTCTACACCAATGACTTCTCAGAACTAGCCTCTACCAATCCATATACGCTGAGAAGATGGAACAAGGACATTTTCACCACCATCACACGCTTACCGGAGACTATGCTGGGTCGCGCCAAAGCTCGTGCGGCAGAAGACTCTATCGCCTATGAGCCATATCTCATAGGTGTAGGCGACACCATAAAATTAAAAGAGTATGCCCTCACCATAGGAGCGCCAAAGCGCAATGTATACCTGGATCAGAAAATACAGCGACAGCAAGACAAGTCCGTAGGACTCGAAATAGCTATAGTAGATTCCCTGGGTAGAGAGGTCAATCGAGCCACGAGCGGTATACTACTCCGAGACGAGTACGTCTATGACTACCCAGCGCAATTTCAGAAAGAAAAAATCCGAGCTAAGCTCACCCAGAGAAGTCTACAGGATGCTTTTCCATCAGGTAGCGAGCTGAGCTATGACACGATATCCGTCAAGAGAGGTGAAGAAGGTCGCTGGCGCGGGCAGACTGTAACCATCCTCGAACTACACAGCGATACGAGTAGAATGAGCACTACAGTGAGAGAAGGTGATATCGCAGTACAAGCGGTGCTGCAGATAGGATCCTCGGTGGTGCGACCGAGCTTCATCGTGAGAGATGGGCGAGTACTCAGCGAGAAGGAGCTCTGTGATGAAGATCAATTGTACGCGCGGTTCTTGCAGATAGAGCCTACGACTGACGAGATGCAATTTGCGATAGCTCGAGCTCCTGTGATGGATGAGGTAGAGCTATTGCTCACAGAAGATGCTGCGAGGACTGATCTGGTGGTGATAGAGACTACAGTTTTCCCAGGTATTAATCTCGTGTGGCTCGGCTGTGTGCTGATGATGCTCGGACTGCTGATTGCCATGATTCTCCGCTATGGCAAGAAGTGAAAAACTAAGTGCATGCATCGTAGGTGCTGGTCGTATGGGGCGAGCGCTCCTCGCTTCTTTGCCTAGAGAGCTGATCGGAGTGACACATATATACCGTAGATCTGGCGGAAAGAAGCCAAGTGGGGCTGGGGATGTCGAGGACTGGCTAGCCTTTCCTGCTGTACCACAGACCACGGACATCATATTTCTCGCTGTACCGGACGCTGCGATCCATCAGGTCAGTAATCTGCTTGATCATCATAGGGAGGTGATAGTAGTGCATCATAGCGGTGCAGGAGCACTGGAGCTGATAGGCGAGCGCTGTGCGCGCAAAGGCGTGCTATGGCCAATACAAAGTCTGGACTCTGAAGCTCCGTCACTTGATGATATACCGCTGATCTATGATGGTAGTGATGAGGGAGTGAAGACGATACTGCACGCACTCTGTGCTAAGATGAGTGCAGTGTCTCACTGCTGTGACCTGGACCGACGGAGACGCTTGCATATGGGTGCAGTGCTGAGCAATAATTTTTCTCATCACCTCCTAGAAATCACGACCAAGATCTGTGATGAGATGGGGCTGGATGCTGGGGAGATGTATGGTCCCATCATGTCAGATCTACTACAGGACTTCGTCGCGGGACGCCTATATGGTCAGCAAACTGGTCCTGCTGTGAGAAGAGATCAAGCGACGATGGAGTCTCATCTAGCTATGCTGGACGATGAGGCTCTGACGTCTTTATATCAAGTGATAAGCCAGAGCATCATCAAGAGAAATCCATGAAGATTCTACATAGCTATACGATCAGATCCTGGAAGGTGACAATCTTCCATATGAGTCACCGCAGATCCGTCAAGATCGAAAATGGCTATACCGAACAGTGGTATAAATTCAGAGACGGGTCTGCCATACATACGGTAGAGGAGATCGAGGCATGGCTGGATGAGTCACGTCAAGCCCGTGTGGCGGAGATATTTGACGCCATGACTGATTTGTTACCCCAGGCGCCGCCTATCGAGAGCGAGTTTCCTAAAATTGTCTAGTGCCTATACAAAAAAAACAGCTGCCCAGGATTGAAGCAGCTGTTTTCGTTCTTTGGGGTTATAGTCGGTAGGTATATCGACCTATCAAAGATCTGGATACATCTGGGACATGACATCACCCTATGGGGTGAAATCGTAAAGTGAGGTGAATTACTTTAACTTGACCACAAGCTCAGTTCTGGAATGGACGTCGAGCTTCTCGTAGATGTTTTTGAGATGGGTCTTGATGGTATTGACGCTGAGAAAGACATCCGTTGCGATTTGCTTATTGGTCAGTCCTTTGAGGATGCAGTCTACGATTTCGATTTCTCGCTCAGTGAGTACGCTGAGATCTAGCTCTGGACTTGTGGACTCCTCTCTGCTAGCGGATAGGCGCTGGATATTGTTCAGTGCAATCTCTACGCCCACAAAGATGTCTTTCTCTTCAAATGGCTTGGCAATGTATCCGAGTGGCTGTGTAGCCTTGGCCCGCGATAGTGTAGCTATGTCTGTATAGCTGCTTATGTAAAGCACATGAGCAGGTGAGATACTTGATAGCTTGGAGGCTAGATCTATACCGTCTATATCATCCTGTAAGTTGATATCTAGAAGGACCAGATCTGGAAGATGCTGGCGGTAGGCCGCTATGGCTTCTTCTGGATGATAGCACACTGCGACTACTTCATACCCGAGGGATCGAATGATGTCAGCCAGATCTTCTGCTATGAGGACCTCGTCTTCTATGATCATGATGCGGGCGGAGAACATAAGTGCTAGATTAATTCTTCTCAGGGTTGACTAAGCAGAAGGGAAGATAAGAGTAGTCCGAGTGCCATGCAGGTGGGACGTGGATAGATCTGCCTTTAGCTTACGAGCAAAGTTGCGGATAAGGTTCTGTCCAAAGCCCGATTGGTCCATATCCAATTTGTCAGCTGGTACACCTACGCCGTCGTCTGCTACGGTCAGAGTGGTAGTGGCGGCCGACTGATCGAGACTGATGGCCAAAGTACCTGGTCGATCATCGGGAAATGCATGCTTGAGGGAATTGCTGATAAGCTCATTGAGTATGAGGCCAAGTGGTATGATGAGATCGATGTCTAGTCGCACATCATCTACGCGGGTCTCGAGTATGACTTGATTACCGTCTACGTTATACGATCTGAAGAGTGATTCACTGAGTTTTTTGATGTAGTTGCCAGCATCTACAGCATCGAGTCGCTCTACGTCCTTGTAGAGGTTTTGATGGATGAGAGCCATGCTTTTGACGCGATTTTGTCCATCGCGCAGGGCTCGCTGCACATCAGGGTCATCGATGGATCTTGACTGCAGGCTCAGGAGGCTATTGACGACTTGCAGATTATTTTTCACTCGATGATGGATCTCTCTGAGGAGGAGATCTTTTTCCTCTAGCGACTGTGATATGACCTGACTCTGAGCAGTCACCTGGCGCGTGAGGCGGCGCTGCTTGCGCAGCAGATAGTATCCTACGACTATGATGAGAGCGAGGGCCGCCCCTAAAATCATAAGTCTCTGGAGCCATGCGCGGCGTTTGGCTAGAGAGCTTTCTAGTCGGGACTGAGCTGCGGAGAGTTCCTGGATCTCTATTTCTTTCTCTCTTCGCTGGAAGCGATTTTCGAGAAAGTGCATGATTTGTAGATCCTTGGCAGCAAATAGTGCTTGCTCTATGGAGTCTATCTGATAGCGCGCGCGATAAGCCACGGGGTAGATTTGCTGTTGGAGTGATGCATCTTCCCATAGTTTTAGGGCGCCAAGTTTTGCCTCGCTATCATCGAGTGCTATAGCCTCTTGGTAGAGGTCTCTAGCACGCATTTGCGCGAAAGCGCTCTTACCTATAAGCAGCTGATAACGAGCTCTGAGAAGGCGATTAAAATAATGATTGAGGACATCATCTGTCTCCAAGGCATCTTCCTCAGCATATTTCAAGTATCTCTGCATGCCCTCTGGATTATCGCGCTGCCTGTATAGAAGTGCCACAGCACGGGCGCACTCGCTGGCGCTGACATGGATATTACTCTGCAGAAAATCTTGACGAGCCTCAGTGTATAAAGTTTCGGCTTTATCTAGGCTATCGCGGGACTGGGCAATCTCCGCGAGTACTCTCAAGCTACGGGCGCGATAGGTGATGAAGTTGGCTGAGTCAGCAATTTCCAGAGCTTGGATAGCGTACTCGTGAGCTCTATGATAATTACCCTGTCGGGCAAATGAAGAGGCGATATTGTTGTATACTGGAACGAGGTGGAAGGGCTTATTGGTAGAGCGAAAGTGCTCTATAGCTTGTAGAAAGTACTCCGTAGAAAGGCTGTAATCCTCTAGTCGTACAGTGATGAGTCCCTGGCTATTATAAGCTTTACCGATGAGCCAGTCTTTGCCATCTTGCTCGGCGAATTCAAGACAGGTACTGGCTGCGATCCAAGCGCTATCTACTGCTCCCATGCTCAGATATGTCTGGGCGAGCTGGGAATGTATGATACTGAGTTCGTGGTAGTCATCTGACGGTAATAATGATATGAGTACCCTTAAATGGCGTAAGCTCTGGTCATACTCCCCGCGTGATGATCGCAAAAAAGCTAATGCTTGATGAGCTGAAATATGTGCATCACGGGTCTCCTCCTGGTATGGGCTCTCTAGTATCTGCGAGTAGGTGGCTAGGGACTGGTCGTATTGCTTGAGCGATAGTTGTAGTTCGCTGATTTGCTGGAGGAGCGAGTTTCGCTCTTTGGCGGCGCTGAGTGGATCTAGCTCTAGAGCAAGCTCTCTTAGCTGGCTGATATGTTCCTGCTTGGTGAGCTGCTCTGCTGGATCATGGGTGAAGTGGGTGCCGCGATCATTGCTCTTCCACGAGGTGGTGGAGTCCTGACGATTCTGAGCCCATGTCACGCTCGCGCTGACTGACAGAGCGATGAGAAGGAAATACGTGGCAGTGGATCGCATGATCATCGAGAATTACTGCCGAGAATCGATTGAAGATGGATTACCAGATCGGTGTAACCGTCATTGCGGCCAGAGGTGGTATCAATGATGAGATCAGCTTGCCCCTTGTAGGGATTGATGTGCTGATCGTGACTAGGAAGGACGTGGTACTGGTATCGATAGAGTACGTCGTCAAGTGGATAATTGCGTTCTATTCTATCTCTGTGAATGCGGCGAGTGAGGCGAATGGCTTCTCGGCAGTGTATGTAGACTTTGTAATCCCAGAGTCCTTGCAAAGACTGGTAGTGGAAGAGATATAGACCCTCTACAGCTATGATGGGAGCTGGTGTGAGCGTCTTTACGTTCGGTGTGGCTTGATCATTATTAAATGTATACTCGGGTTTCTGCACGGGCTGCCACTGCAGTAGTTGCTTAAGATCTCTGAGAAATGCCGCGTCATCAAGGGCGGACGGCAGGTCAAAGTTTTTTACTCCATTGTCATCAACATGCTGCTGCTCTCGAGGATGATAATAGTCGTCCATATTGAGCGCGCATAGTTGCTCAGAGGGAAAATCATCTCTGAGCTTGTGCAGCATAGTTGTCTTACCAGATCCTGATCCGCCTGCTAGTGCGATCAGGTAGGGCTGAGGTGTATCTACGAGCTTGCTCATGGGGTAGGGCAAACTTAATTAATTATCCCTGAGGTGACAATCCTGCTGCGGCATGCTTGCGATGAGGTGCCATCCAGGTGAAGGATAGCTCATGGTGTAGGTTGGGACAGGATGCTATGACCATGTCTGAGTGGCTTTCCACAAAATGTGAAGATGTAGATCTGGGAGAAGATGGCAACTCGAAGTGCTCGGGTGTGCGTACTTTCGGTGCCTCGAATGACCGATATGATATACCTGAGAGCGATTTTTGGCATGGTGGTGTTTTTGGGTCTTTGCTATCTATTTAGCACGGATCGCAAGAGGATTGATTGGCGCCTGGTAGGTGGTGGTCTGCTGCTTCAGATATTCTTGGCGGTGATGATGCTCAAGGTGCCCCAGGTATATAAGTTTTTTGAGTTTATCGTAGATGGTTTCAGGGCGATGATCGCGAGTAGTGAGGAGAGTGCCCAGTTTATGTTTGGTGATCTGGCTATTCCTGGAAATCCTTATGGTTTTGCTTTTTTTGTGTTACCGACGATCGTATTTTTCTCGGTGGTGTCTGCTGCTTTGTATTATCTAGGAATCTTGCAGAAGGTCGTGTATCTATTTGCTTGGGTGATGCGCAAGACGATGCGAATGTCTGGTGCGGAGAGCCTGGCGGCGGCTGCCAATGTATTTATAGGACAGACAGAAGCACCGCTTGTGGTGAAGCCATATCTGGAGTCTATGTCGAGGTCAGAGCTACTTTGTCTGATGACTGGTGGCATGGCGACGATTGCGGGTGGTGTGTTTGGTGCGTATATGGCTATGTTGGGTGGAGGGGATCCAGAGGCACAAAGAATTTTTGGTGTGCATCTGCTTACGGCTTCTATCATCAGTGCGCCAGCGGCGATTGTAACTGCTAAGATCTTACTTCCAGAGTCGGATCCTGATCGCTCTGAATCTGATATGGCGGTACCGCGCTCTGCTGCAGGTGCCAATTTTCTAGATGCTCTTGCTCGTGGTACTACTGATGGCCTCAAGCTGGCTGTGAATGTAGGGGCGATGCTACTTGCATTTATGGCATTAATCTATCTGGCCAATCGAGTTTTTTATTTTCTAGGGGATTTCACGACGCTCAATTCTGTGATTAATGAGAGTACCAGCGGTCAATTTGGCTGTCTTTCTTTAGAGTATGTCCTCGGGATGATCTTTGCTCCATTTGCTTGGCTTCTCGGTGTGGAGTCCGGTGAGATACTTCTTGTAGGTCAGATGCTAGGGGAGAAGACAATCCTTAATGAATTTGTCGCATACGCTTCTCTTACTGAGGCAAAAGAAGCCGGGATCATGTCTCAGAGATCCATCATTATCTGTACCTACGCGCTGTGTGGATTTGCAAATTTTGCGAGCATAGGCATACAGATAGGTGGGATCAGTGCTATCGCTCCAGGGCAGCGCAAAAATCTTACACAGCTGGGCTTGAGAGCTCTACTGGGCGGGACGATTGCGTGTTTTCTGACGGCGATCATAGCTGGAGCGATAGTGTAATGGGAGTTGGGTCGTCTCGCACTAGGCTAGCCTGGCGATCATAGCTCAAATTTTCCTTCAATAGCACCAAGCTTACAGTGAGCAGGATAATAATAAAATTGCGGTATTGAGTCGCCAATGGGCGATCATCAGACGGTATCAAAGATCATAGCGAATGCTGATACACGCTCGGCGATACCTGCTTCTTGGATATTCTGTGCGGCATTCTGCATAGTCGTCCCAGTAATCAGCTCATCATCAATCAATAAGACATGCCGAAAGCGGCGATGATCGGCTACTGCTAGTGTCCCATCAGCGGCTTGTTCGCGATCGGTCTGTAGGGAGATGATATTTTGTGGCACTGCATTTTCTTCTATGGCTCTGACGAGATTGACATGAGGCAAGGGTAGGTCGAGGGTCTCTTTCCAGCGCTTCATCAAGTCTTTACCCTGCATAGTGGAGCCAGGAATGAAAGCGACTGCATCTACGCCGTAGTCGGCGATGTATTCTTGTAGTTGGCGCTCGGTCTCGCGGAAGAGTTGGAGCTGAAGAAGCGCATTTCCACTATTCTTAGCAGTGCGCAGTTTTTTCGCTAGTGCAGTGTCACCATAGTCACCGACTTCGCAGTAATCTGCAAAGTGAAAATGCTGTATGGTGCCTTGTTTTACTGCTTCTTTAGTTTCTAAGAGTTTTATCTGATCATGAGCCTCTCCTTCATCTATCTCAATCTCTGAGAGTTGTTTGTCGCGGGCCTCAAGAAACTGTATGGCGATTTGCTGTGGATCTTGATTAAGCTCTTGTGCGTAATCGCAGATGGCTTTGACGCCTGAGACTTGATGGCCCTCTTTTTTGATGATGAGGAAGTCAGATTGCAGTATATCGTGTTGTTTGTCAGTGAGTTGTAAGATGGTTTCTGATGATTGTTGGCCTGCTTTAGCGAGGGAATAGTAGGTGCGCGGCGAAGTTCCGCGGCGGATGATCTGTCCAGAGAGGAGTAGGGATTTGAGGATGGCGTGAATGTGTTGCCTGGAGAAGTTGGTGACGCGGTGAATTTCGGCAGGTCTGAGGGTGTGGTGGGTGGAGAGGAGTTGGAGGATTTGGGTTGTTCCGGATGTATCTGATGCTATCATGTGTGCAAAGATAAACACTTTACTGTAAAGTGTATGTCAGGTCGCGGACACTTCTGCCACACCCATCCAGCACCACCACCAACCTACTCCCGGCCCATCACCACTAGCTTCTCTGTACTCACATATCTACCCTCACGATAATGCTGAACAAAATACGTCCCAGCGCCTATCATGGACAAATCCAATACCGTCACCTGATCAGCATTCTTCACAAGTTGCACCACCTGACCACTGGCGCTGACTACTCGGAGTAAATTGGCGCCGCGCATTTCCTCTATCACTATTGTAGTGCTGTACGTAGCTGGATTAGGAACTAGAGAGATAGACTTGACTGCGGCAGCCACCTCGCGCGTACTGATCGTCATACCATCATATGCATAGAAAGCATCTATGCCTGCCTCCACGAGGTTGCCTGTTGCTGGAAGATCTGATGTCGTAAATACAATGCGGCAGTCCTCTAGTCCAGATATGGTCGTGTCAATCATAAAAACTGATCTAGGCCTGAATTCGCCTAGACTCTCCGTGATGGTCTCAAGTATGACTATCGTATCTGCTGTCTCCAGGGTGACTTCCAGCGCATCGTCGGGTGTGTTCTCTCCTCCTTCATTAAAAAACCAAGAAGTATATTCCACCACAGGCTCTTCGTATTGAGCTAGATCCATACTAGGAGTCATCAAGATTGCAGTACCATTATCTACATCATCTACACCCACACCTCCAGGCGTGTTACCGGTGATATACATTTCATTCCCCAGATCACCTTCCAGATCCATACCTGTCTGAGAACTAGACCCTCTGAAAAAAGTCCCATTGGGCTCAGCTTGGACCCAAAGACCTGTACTCGCTGTGCCAGTACTTCTCCATCCTAGATCGATGACAAAGTCGTCGCGATATTCCTCGTCCAGCTCTATATCAAATCCCGTGTCTTCATTCACAGCAATCTCTTCAAACAAGCGCTGATTATATCCCCATACGCCAGCCGTTACTCTTGCGGTGCCAGTGAGGACTGCTACACTGTAGTTCCCATCAGCGTCAGTGCGTGCCTCGTACGGAACTGTACTACTGACAAATAAGACGGAGGCGTCCTCTATGCCCTCGCCTGTAGCTGCGTCAGTTACAGTTCCAGAAAATACAAACTTTGGCCGAGGTTCTAGTGCCACATCCACTAGCGTCACCTCACCAGCTACGAGAGCAGCCGTGGCAGTTCCTGGAAAATACTCTGGATGAGTCACTGTGACGATTACGTCAGCATCACCTGCCACCCCCGCAGCGTATGCGCCCGTGGGCCTTGATAGTTCTACGATAGGTACGTCTACGCCTGTGATGGTGATTTCAGCAGCATTAATTGGTGATCCGGTCACAGCATCTGTGATGTCACCTTCTATGTAAGAAGCTCGCTCGTAAGTAGGTCTGAGTACAAATAGACCGCGTTGAATATCACTTGCAAGCACTAGACCACTGGGCAAATAGGGATATGCACCCCAGCAACCATTAAATCCGCCATCAGCTCCTAGAAATGTATCGTAGCTTCCTACCTCTACCATATTACTTGGTCTATTGACATCTGTGATTTTTATACCATCAGAGTAGTAACTCGTGATGAGGTATCCGTCTAGGTAATGCGTATTGTGAGGAATCACACCGCGATCAAGCGTCGCCCTCGGACGCCAGTCATCCAAGCGCTCTATATTATCCAAGTCAGAGATATCGTAGGCATCCACGCGACCATTGGGACGCTCGTCTGTGGTGAAGAGGAAATTGCCATCATCAGAGGCCCAGGCATTGTGCGTAAAGTCGCTCGTAGTGCGCTGAGTGGCAAGCGTAACAGGATTTTCTATATCTGTGATATCGATAACGCTGAAAAAACCATCACCTATGTCAGAGCTGTAAAGCAAATTACCTTGCTGGTACACATCATGGCTGTAGCGCGCGTCAGACACGCCTACGATGACGGGAGTGTCTGGATTGGTGAAAGCATCCATGATGAGAATCCCGCCATTGTTGATATTGGCGCCAGAAATGTAGAGATATCCTTCATCCTCATTGGCATACAAATTATGAGATCGCAGCATGGTGTCCACATTACCGTCGATACTTACAGATGGTCGGTTATAGCTCCACGTGATGCTATCCGGTGCATGCGTCATATTGATGGAAAGGAGACCATCTTCTCCCTGATCGGTAGTGACATATACATGATTGCCTATACTCTTCATGTCTCTCCAGATGGACGTCGCTCCAGGTATGTATGCTCTTTCGATAGGAGCGGCAGGATCTTCTAGGGACAAGATAGCTGTGGCTTCCGTAGTGCCCAGGATAGCATATTCGATTCCGTTATTGTCCACAAAGCCCCAGATGTCATTACATTCCTCTGTGTAATCCACATTGCTGACGAGTTCGAAGTTGAAATCTGCCCTTTGCGCGAAAGCGCTCAGACATACCATAGAAAACAAAACTGTAGCGATATTCTTCATGGCCTAAAGGTAGTCGCCACAGCTCCTCAGAGTCACTCTTTATGACACGATTTGACTTCTAGATTACCATGGTGGTTAATCTTGCTACAGCGATGTCACGATCTTTTTCATCATGGATGCGGATGTTCCATACTTGCGTTCTGCGACCGAGTTTGATGGCTGTCGCTACACCTGTCACGCGCCCTTCTGTGGCCGCTCGCAGATGGCTTACACTGAGCTCCACACCAGCTATTCCCTTCTGTGTCTGGCGATCTATACACAGATATGCCGCTATGCTCCCGAGAGTCTCCGCCAGAGCGGCCGAGGCGCCGCCATGTAGCAGACCCATGGGCTGCACGGTTCTGTGATCTACTGGCATGGTTGCTTCTAGACTCAAGTCTGTCAAGGCTGTGATGCGCATATCCAGCTGCTCAGAGAGAGTGTTTTTTAGCATCTCATTGAGAGCATCGAGGGGTGGACGAGTGTTCCATGGAATTGCTTGCATAGACTAGTAAAGCCTTAAGAGCTGATATGTTGTGAGATCATCGCCAATTGAGCATCCATGGACAGATCCCGCAAGACTTCCCACGTACCATATTTTCTGAACCACGTCATCTGACGCTTGGCGTACTGCCGAGTATGAGTCTTGATGAGATCTATGGCTTGATCAAGAGTGATCGTGCCCTCTAGATGATCCAATAGTTCTTGATAGCCCACGGTCTCTAGAGGTCTCCTGCTCCTATATGCTTGTAGTCCTCTGACCTCCGTGAGCAGTCCCGCTTCCATCATCATGTCCACTCGCTGGTGGATCCTCTGATGGAGTAGGGGGCGATCCATCGCGAGCAAGATAGCAACTTCTCTCCATGGGCGCTGGGTCGCCTGACCGCGGAGATGATCGCTATAGGGTATACCACTCTGACGCGCGACGGCAATAGCGCGGATGAGTCTGCGCGAATTATTCATATCTACCTGCTCGGCATAGCGAGGATCCAAGGCTGCTATTTCGTCTTGCAGGTGGGGGAGGCCTAGTCTATTATACTCTTCCGTGACCGTCTGGATGATCTCAGGGCTGATCTGTGGAAATGTGTCCAGCCCCTCGCGCACGGCTCTGATATATAGACCAGTACCACCACACATCACGGCATAGTCGTGCTCCTGATATATCTCCGTCAGCCGCTCTATGGCCTCGCGCTCGTACTGGCCTGCACTGTACGCGTCCGTCACGCTCAGCTCATTGATGAAGTGGTGGGGTACACGCTCCAGATCTGCCTGGGTCGGCTTGGCCGTACCGATGGTCATCTCACGATATATCTGGCGACTATCTGCTGATAGGATAGGACACGATAGACGCTGTGCGACTTCCATTGCCAGACTGCTTTTGCCCACAGCCGTGGGGCCAGCAATGATTATCAGGGTTTTAGCGCTTAGATCCATCGGCTATCTCAAAGGTAGAGCTGCACAGCGTATATTTATAGACGTGAAAGCGCGCTGGACCTACAGAATCATGCGGCCAATCGTACGGCATGCTCTCAGAATTTATTTTTCTGATGTGCAGATACAAGGCTTGGAAAATTTGGGGAGTCCCGGTCCGCGGATACTCACTTGTAACCACCCAGCGTCATTTATGGAGGCTTGCCTCCTCGCATGTTTTCTGCCGCGGTCTGTGTACTTCCTTACCCGCGGAGACGTCATGAAATCCAGGCGTCTCCTATGGTTTTTTCGCAACACACATCAGATCCCTATCTATAGATTTCGTGATGGATACAGCGATATGCGCAAAAATGTGGAAAGCTTCCGCCAGTGCTACGAGGTCCTAGAGAACGGCGCGACGCTGGTCATATTCGTGGAGGGATCCACATCTATGGTCAAGCAACTGAGAGTCCCGCAGATGGGTTTTGGGAGGATTGCCTTTGGAGCGCTTTCGCGCAAATGTATTGACGCCTTACCCATCACCGCCATTGGGGTAAATTTTCAATCTGCGACGATAGGCGGCGGCTATGCAGTCATCAAAATAGGAGAAACTCTCGAAAGCTCTGAATATCTAAAAGATTATCAGCAGCAGCCACGCGAGACACTCAAGCTATGTACACAGCGGATCCATGAGATGATGCGGCCCTGCGTCATACATCTAGAAGATAGCTCTAGAGAGCCAGTACTCAATGATATCATAGACAGTGCTGAGATACTGATGATCGATATGCACCAGAGAGTGCTTCGTGACCAGCAGTTTGCAGATCAGATTGATGACCTGCAAGTAGATCACTCGAGCTCTGCCATCAAGCGGGTCTGCCGACCACCACAGGGTGCAATGGAGCAACTGCAGAATGTCTTACTCATGCTATGTCACTTCTCCATCGGCATACCATCCATCGTCAGCAGAAGGATGGCAGAGCATCTCATAGATCAGCCCGAGTTCTCGGCGCCACTACGCATAGGACTTGCTATCATCTTATTCCCTATATGGCTAGGCACGATATATCTGGTGAGCTATAGCATAGATCCCAGGCTGGCAGCATTCGCAGTCATGATGACCGTACTTTACCTGGTACTCTGGAAAGTCGCAGCGCAGCACTGCGCCGAGATCTTTCCGCGCGGTCGAGCCCACTATCAAGACGTCGCAGACCTACAGAAAGACATCAACCAACTCATGCTATCATGAAGCACGCTCTCATCATAGTCTTTGGCTGTCTGCTGCTTGCTGGATGCACAGATCCAACTACCACGAGCAGTGACCATCCCGCTACTGCAAGTGACGATGCGCAGTCTTATCCCTATGCTCTCGTCATTCACGGCGGTGCTGGCACCATTACACGAGATGCTATGTCTGCAGCACAGGAATCTGCCTACCGAGATATCTTGACCTCCGTACTGCAGCTGGGCGATTCACTCTTAGCCAATGGAGCACCATCAATCGATGTAGTGACACAGGTCATCACGATCATGGAAGATAGCCCACTCTTCAATGCAGGGGTGGGAGCAGTGATGACCAGCGAGGGCACGCACGAGCTTGATGCCAGCATCATGACATCTAGCGACCGCAATGCTGGAGCCGTATCTGGCGTCACCACCATCAAAAATCCCATTCTCGCCGCACGAGCCGTGCTAGAACATTCTGACCATGTGATGCTAAGCGGATCAGGGGCGGAGAGCTTCGCTGCCGAGTATGGAATCGAGCAAGTGGACAATGATCACTTCACCACCGAGCGCAGACGCAAGAGTCTCCAGCGTGCTCAGGAGCGAGAAGCTGCTACAGGATCTATCTATGACACCAAAGCACTGGACTATAAGTACGGTACTGTAGGCGCCGTAGCTCTGGATCGCTCTGGCGAGATCGTAGCTGCCACCTCTACAGGTGGGATGACCAATAAGCGCTACGGTCGCATAGGAGATAGCCCCATCATAGGTGCCGGCACCTATGCAGATCAAGTCTGTGGAGTGAGTTGTACCGGCTGGGGAGAGTACTTCATCCGTCTAGCCATTGCTCACGAGGTATCAGCTGCGATGCGACACGGCAATATGACACTTGCTCAGGCCGCAGACCACGTCATTACCACCGATCTCAGCAGCACGCCTGGCACTGGAGGGCTCATTGCTCTAGATGCTCAAGGAAGGATCGCGATGCCCTATAACACGGAGGGAATGTATCGCGGATATGCGCGGCCAGATGAAATCGTCGTGCAGATCTACAAGGACGAGGAATAGACTAGAAATTTCGCAATCAAGCGACACAAAAAAAACTACTCCACCGCGCTCACAAATCTGTAATTTCGGCCCGCAATAGAGCAGCTATCAACAGCCTCCCTACCTAGAATGACGACACTCGCATCTGGCCTGGATCTGCAAGACTATGAGCAGGCATTTATCCATCTCTCAGACGAGGAGATCAAGAAGACATACAGACTCTTCACACTGATGAATCAGGGCTGGCTGGTCAATGCACTGAGCCCCATAGGTATGTTGGCCTTAAGGTGGCGGCTGCCACTTGCAGAGACGATGATTCGCAAGACGATGTTCAGACAGTTTTGTGGCGGAGTCAATCTGCGCGACTGTACCTCAAGCATAGAGCAACTGCATGACCATCAAGTACAGACCGTGCTCGACTACGGCGTAGAGGCCAAGTCCACTGAAGAAGACTTCCAAGCAGCGATGAAAGAAAATCTCAGCGCCATGGCATACGCCGAGGGCGAGGAGGCCGTGCCTGTGGTAGTGGTGAAAATCAGCGCTCTGGCAGATAATAGCCTGCTAGAAGCGTACACGAGAGGCAATTTACTAGATGCTGATCAGCACAATGAATGGCTTGATCTCAAAAAGCGCCTGGACACGCTCGCCGATACGGCATCACGCACAGGCGTGATCATGTATGTGGATGGAGAGGAGAGCTGGGTGCAAATAGCTATCGATGATCTCACTATTGATCTCATGTCAAGGTACAATACTGATCGAGCAGTAGTCTACAATACCTATCAGCTCTATCGCCATGATAAGCTACAGCAGCTCAAAGACGACCACGCCCGTGCACGAGAGGATGGATATATCCTCGGAGCCAAGCTCGTGAGAGGCGCGTACATGGACAAAGAAAATCGTAGGGCAGAATCTAAAGGCTATAAATCACCCATCCACAAGTCTAAAGCTGCTACAGACGCTGACTATGACGCCGGGCTAGAATACTGCGCAGAAAATCATGCAAGCATTGCCATCTGCTGCGCCACTCACAATACTAAGAGCACAGAATTATTCTCCACCTGCATCTACAAGCATAAGGCTAAGAGAGATCATCCACACTTCTACTTTTCTCAGCTGTATGGCATGAGCGATAATCTTACATTTAATCTAGCAAGTAGCGGATTTAATGTAGCAAAGTATATGGTCTACGGACCCGTGCGAGAAGTCTATCCCTATCTCGTGCGCAGGGCTCAAGAAAATAGCAGCCTCACAGGAGATGTAGGACGTGAGTACGCGATGGTGACACACGAGATGAAGCGTCGCGGGCTCATCTCATGACCACTTAGCTGATCGTGGTGTCTGCGGGTATGTGAGCATTCTTCTTTACGATCACGATTCCCTCTCGGATGCAGTAGTGCTCTGTCTCGGCATCCTCTAGTCCGTCATGCCCATTGATTTTTACGCGATCTCCGATCTTGGCATTCTTATCTACGATCACACGATTGAGATAGCAGTCTTCACCTATGCCTAACAGCTTATCTGGATTATCCTTGAGATCCATGAGCGCCTGGTAGTAGTCGATACCCATGACTACACTATTCTTGATGATCGTACGCTTGCCGATCCTAGAGCGGATGCCAACCACTGAGTTCTCTATCGACTCAGCATGTAGGATGCATCCCTCTGAGATAAGAGTGTGGTGCAACCGCGTACCGAAGACTTTCATAGGAGCTAGCATGCGCGCCCGCGTATATAGCAGCTCCTTATTATTATATAAATTAAATTCTGGAAGATAGGTCGTCAGTCGCAGATTAGCCTCATAGAAGGACTTGATGGTACCGATATCCGTCCAGTATCCCGTAAAGGAATAGGAAATCACCTTCTGATGACCTTCCACGGCGGCAGGAATAATCTCCTTGCCAAAGTCGATCGTATCAGGCAGACTTCTCAGTAGATCTAGCAGCACCTGCTTAGAAAATACATAGATGCCCATAGACGCCAGATATTCTTTTCCCTGTGCCTGTAGATCCTCGGACACGACTGACTTCCACTGAGATACTTCACTAGCATCTGGCTTCTCCACAAAGCTGGCAATATCTCCTGACTCATCTACCTTCATGATACCAAATCCTGGACAGTCTTCTTCCACCACTGGAATCGTCCCCACTGTGATATCTGCCCCAGAGTCAATATGATGGTTGATCATCTTCTTGTAATTCATCTGATAGAGATGATCACCGCTGAGGATACAGATATAGTCGTGATGGAGCGACTCTAGGTGCGGTATGATCTGACGCACCGCATCTGCTGTGCCCTGAAACCAACTCTTATTATCTCTGGTCTGCTCTGCTGCCAGGATATCCACAAAGGCATCGGAGAATCGATCAAACTGATAGGCATTCTTCAAGTGACGATTAAGAGAAGCACTATTAAACTGTGTCAAGACGAAGATTCTCTTCAGACCAGAATTGAGACAATTGCTGATCGGTATATCTATAAGGCGATACTTACCCGCTATCGGTACAGCAGGCTTGGAGCGATCCGCAGTGAGTGGATAAAGTCGCGAGCCCACGCCGCCGCCGAGTATGACACTGAGTACTTTCTTATTCATGTATATCTATGTTGCTAGTGAGTGACTATGTTCGAGAGAGTAGTGATTTATATTCCTGCGCATAGGCTTCTGCTGAAGCATCCCAGCTCAGATCGATTTCTGAGATCTTACTGCGGAGAGCTTTCATGGCGGCTTGATCTGCGTACAGCTCTAGAGATCGATGCATGGCATGCATGATATCGCCCGTCGTCACACTATTAAATGATATGCCATTGCCGTCCACGGTGATGTCTGGCACTGTATCCTTCAGACCACCTGTGTGATGTACCACGGGTACTGTGCCGTAGCGCATGCTAAACATCTGATTGAGCCCACATGGCTCCACACGCGAGGGCATCAAGAGAAAGTCCGCGCCGGCATACATGATGTGGCTCAGCTTTTCATTATAGTCCACCAGAGCTGACACATGGGCGCTATGAGTCCGGGCCAGCGTCTGCGCCTGATATTCCAGATCTTTATCGCCACTTCCAAGTATTAAAAAATTAGCATCCTGACGCACCAGCAGATGCTCGTGTATGGCTCGGAGCATGACGTCCACGCCTTTCTGATGAGCAAACCGCCCTATAAATATAAATAGCGGCAGCCCAGGAGTGGCGAAGCTCCCTATGAGCGCTTCCTTATTTTTCTTTTTAAATTGCTCGAGACTTTTTTTCTTGTGATAAGCGAGATATTTATCAGTAGATGGATTCCAGACTTCGTAGTCCACACCATTGAGCAAGCCGATCATCTTGTGCGATTCGTGCTGGAAGATCCACTCCAGACCCTGAGATGCCGCAGGCAGTTCTTCCAGATATCCTGGGCTCACGGTATTGATTCTGTCCGAGCAGCGCAGCGCACTGGCGAGACTATCTATGGCTTCATCCCACTCTAGTAGTCCGCTTTTCCAAGTGTCAAAGTGAGGCAGGAGTGAGACCACAGACCAGCTCAGGCGCCCCCGATGGAGGGCATTGTGGATGGTGAAAAACACGCTTTTGGCCGAAAGGCCCTGATAAGCGTACGCATACCTCATCAAAAATGGCATCAGCCCTGTCATATGATCGTGACAGTGCAGTAGATCATATCGATCGGGATCTGTATTCCACCACTGCAGGATGGCCCGCTGAAAACTGATATTGCGCAGCGGCTCATCGCGGTATCCCTCACCATTGCTATCGAGATATACACTCGCTCGATCAAATAATCCTGGCAGATCTATCGCAATCAACTCAAATCCCAGCACCTCTGGCGCATAGCGGATCACCCTGAAAGGATGCACCGTATGCGGAAACTGGAGATATCCCTCGTGGATGAGCTCATGCTCGTGCTCATAGAACCACGGCAGGTCATAGCGCGGCATCACCACGGTAGGAGTCACGCCGCAGCGCACAAGATACTTGGGTAGGGCGCCGACTACGTCTGCCATGCCGCCCACCTTAGCCACTGGATAGCACTCGGAGCAGGCCATGAGTATGCGGGGTGTATGATCCATCATGCTTTCTTGAGGATGACCGCCCCTAGAGGTGGTACGGTGAGCGATAGGGTATAGGCGCGGCCGTGCTTCTCGGCTTTCTTACTCTTCAGAGAACTATTGCTATGTCCTGAGCCCCAGTATTTCTTCTGGTCACTGCTGAGGAGCTCACGGTAGACACCATTCTGGTCTACACCCACTTCATAGTCGGTAAGCGTCTGTGGGGTAAAGTTGAGGACGGTGACGATGTCTTTTTTGCCCGCTCTGCGGATGTATGCGAGCACACAATTTTCTGTATCACCATGATCTATCCACTGGAATCCTTCCTGGTAAAAATCATTTTCGTGGAGCGCCTTTTCTTTTTTGTACAGCTGATTGAGATCGCGCACGAGCTCCTGTATGCCCTCATGATTGGGATGCTGAAGTACCTGCCACTCTAGCTGGCTATTGACATTCCACTCGCTCACTTGCCCGAGCTCGGCACCCATAAATAGGAGTTTATTTCCAGGGTGCGTGTACATATAACATAGCAGCAGGCGCAGATGGGCAAATTTCTGCCACTCATCACCAGGCATCTTCATCACCAGCGATCCCTTGCCATGTACTACCTCGTCATGCGATAGCGGCAGCACGTAGTTTTCTGAGTAAGCATAGACCATGCTGAAGCTGATCTCGCCATGGTGATACTGGCGATGGATGGGCTCGCGGCCAAAGTACTGCAAGGTGTCATTCATCCAGCCCATCATCCACTTTTGCGTGAAGCCCAGTCCACCCAGATGCACAGGTCGTGTGACACCCGAGTAAGCAGTCGACTCCTCCGCTATCATCTGTACGCCCTTGTGCTTGGCAAATACAGAAGTATTGAGCTCCTTGATGAAATTGACAGCGGCGATATACTCATTACCACCATATTCATTGGGATCCCACTGACCCTCTTCGCGGCTGTAGTCGAGGTAGATCATAGACGCTACCGCATCTACACGGATGCCGTCTGCATGATATACATCCAGCCAGTAGTGAGCACTACTCAGCAGAAAACTCACCACCTCTGGTCGTTCATAATTAAATATGCTGCTGTTCCAGTCTGGGTGAAATCCCTTCTTGTGATCTGGATGCTCATACACGTGGGATCCATCATACATACCCAGCCCATGTCCATCTACCGCAAAGTGCGAGGGCACCCAGTCCAGATAGACTCCTATGCCCGCTTGATGAAACTCATCCACCAGATAGGCAAAGTCATCTGGATCACCATATCTGCGCGAGGGTGCAAAGTACGAGGTGCTCTGATAGCCCCAGCTAGGGTAGTAGGGATGCTCCATCACGGGCATCATCTCCACATGCGTAAATCCCTGCTCCTTCACATAGGGCACGAGCTCATCCGCCAGCTGGCGATAGCTCAGGCTATCACCATTGTTATTTTTTTTCCAGCTACCGAGATGCACTTCATACACAGAGCATGGTTTGCCGAGAGCATTAGTCTCTTCTCGGCTTGCCATCCACTTGTGATCCTTCCAGTCGTGCTGCATATTCCAGCTGATGGTGCTGGTCTTGCTGGGCACTTCCGTGCAAAAGCCATAGGGGTCAGCCTTGTCCCTCACTATGTCATCATGGTGGGAGTAGATGCGATACTTATAGAGAAGGCCATAGTCCAGACCTGGAATAAATCCTTCCCATATCCCACTGCTGTCCCAGCGCACATCTAGCGAATACCCGTGGCCGTTCCAGCCATTCCAGTCGCCGATCACCTGCACATGCCTTGCTCCTGGTGCGTAGACGGCAAAGTAGAGACCGCTCACACCGTCTACTTCTATGCGGTGAGCGCCAAATTTCTTGTAGAGTTGTGTATGCTTGCCTGTACGGAATAGATAGATATCTAGATCTGAAAAGAGAGAGTGTGTCACTACCTGCTGCGTCATGCGCTAAATCTAGGGCATTTCTCGCAAACTACAAGGACATCTGACCACATAGCTGACAAAGATTGCAAGCGTGCTACTATGCGGAAGTAAGTCATACGCACGGCGTCGCCTCGATATGCCGCTAGTTTGTGATCTTTGTAGGATGGATACGGGAGTGCGGATCAGACCAAGCATCGAGATAGAGCCAGGCCTGCGTCAGGAACTTCTAACGCAGGCAAACGAACAGGGACAGATAGTTATACACTTCCGCTATCGGAGCGCTACAGGTATGCCTGGAGATAAGATCCGTATATGGCCTAGTACCTATGTGGAGTCGCTGGATGATGATCATACGGGTGCCTCCGGATATTACTGAATGAGGTTGACAGTGACAAGTGAGGATTATATACAAGGCGTGACGATGGAACTTAGCTCCGAAGAGTCTCGTGACTCCTCGAGAGTCACGGACCGTAGCTAAGTGACTGAGAAACAACGCAGTAGATGATTTTCACTTTCGCTGAAT
>JAHDBH010000225.1 GCA_020630495.1 Saprospiraceae bacterium | reverse complement strand
ACGATAATTACCATCACGCCCGATACCGAAGCACCAGTTATTACCGCACCAGCTGACATTACTATTGATTGCGACATCATCGGAGCTAGTGATCCAAGCTTCTTCATAGATAGTCTCATTGCCTCTGCAAGTGTCACTGATAATTGTGATGGAGCGGCAAGTCTCGACTTCACTCTGAGCAATAGTCTACTTGATCTATGTGCCGAGTCTGCATACTCGATAGATATTTACTTTATGGCAAGAGATATCTGTAACAATCTTTCCAGAGACACTACTACAATCTTTATCGAGCCTGATACGACAGCCCCTGTTATCATGTGTTGTCCAGATTTTGATCTTGTCTTGGATGAGGATGGCTTAGGATTTATCGAACTAGATGATATAGTCTGTGGGGCTAGTGATAATTGCACAGACTCGCTTGATCTTGATTACACGCTATCAGTTTCAGAATTTGATGAAGATGATGTTGGTGCCAATGTAGTTATCCTTAGTGTGTCTGATGCCTGTGGAAATATATCTCAATGCTCCACTGTGGTAAATGTTATCATAATGCCAAGTGTAGGATTAGCCAAGCGCGTGGTGGATCTGACATTTAATGCGGACGGAAGTTTTGATGTGATCTATGAATTTAATGTAGAAAACTACGGAAATACAGATTTGACTGATGTCCAAGTGGCAGATGATCTGACAGCCACATTCCCATCTCCGTGTCAAGTAACTATCAATACCATTACAAGTGATGATCTGACGGTTAATCCTGCCTACGATGGTACGTCTGATATGAATTTATTGATAGGAGATGATAATCTGCCGATAGGTGATCAGGGAGCAATACTCCTCAGTGTGAATGTCACGAGCTGCGCTGCGGACTCTGGACCTTATGGTAATAGTGCTGACGTGCAAGCTACGGTGCCTGGTGGTGATATAATCATGGACATCAGTCAAGACGGTAGCAATCCTGATCCAGACGGAAACGGAGATCCATCGGACAATGGTGATACCACCTTTATATCTCCGATCATGCCATCGGCTGTGCTGGGTACGGCAAAGCGAATCGTCTCCGTAGTAGTGGATATGGATGGATCATTTGATGTGACATATGAAATTAATGTTGAGAATTTTGGAAACGTAGATCTTGATAGTATTCAGCTCACGGATGATCTTACATCTACATTCCCAGATCCTTGTGAAACGAGAGTTACAGAAATAACAAGTGATTACTTTACTGTCAATGCTGCATTTGATGGAGTAAGCGATATGGAATTACTCGTCGGTCGTGATGATTTGCTGATCGGTGATCAAGGCGCTATTTTATTTACAGTCAATGTACAATCATGTGCGGACGAGGGACCCTTTGGAAATATCGCTTTTGCAACAGCTCGAGGGCCTTTTGGCAATCTTGTCCTTGATACTACGGTTATGGGCAGTAATCCCGATCCTAATGGTGATGGAGATCCGTCAGAGTCAGATACGGTATTTGTGGAATTGGACTTTAATCCGGCCTTTGGACTTGCCAAGCGAGTTACCGCAGTGGATGTGCAGCCTAATGGAAGCTATGATGTAACTTTTGAATTTAATATAGAAAATACTGGCAATGCAGATCTTGATAGTCTTCAGGTAACTGATGATTTATCTATCGTCTTGCCCGCACCTTGTACTTTCGAAATTTTTGAAATCACAAGTGATGATTTCTTAGTCAATGTATCATATGATGGAATAGACGACATCAATCTCCTTACAGGAGGTGATGATCTGCCTGTAGGAGACAAGGGTGCAATACTGCTTAGAGTGAATATCGATGACTGTGCTACAGATGGCCCATTTGTTAATAGCGCAGAAGCTTCAGCTCTTG
>JAHDBH010000060.1 GCA_020630495.1 Saprospiraceae bacterium | reverse complement strand
ATGACCTGAGCGCTATGCACACGCTCTCCTTCGATCTCAAAGCGAAGCATAGTGCGGAGTTTATGAAAACCATGCCGCCCGCAGGCGCCAGGATTCATATGAAGGCACTTGCGTGCCTTGTCATAGATGACGCGCAATATATGCGAGTGTCCACAGATAAATAGATCTGGCTTGATCTCATCCAGTCGTGGAATAATGGCCTTGTGGTAGCGGGGTGGGTATGCGCCTATGTGTGTCATCCATACCTTGACCTGATCTACAGTAAATATGAGATCGCGCGGATAGACCCTGCGGATATTGTGATCATCTATGTTGCCATAGACTGCTCGTACAGGAAGGCAGCCCTCAAGCTGCTGCACCACGCTCAAGTTGCCTATATCACCAGCGTGCCAGACCTCGTCACAGTCCTCGAGCATGTCCAGGATGTCCTGGTCGATATAGCCATGTGTATCGGAGAGTAGTGCGATGCGCATAAGTAGGTAGTGGTGCTAGGTCTAATTGACCACTACAAAGGTCTGCATGATTTCTTCACCGCGATCATCTACCAGCACGAGCTGGTGCTCACCAGGACCAGTGGCGATACTCTGCTGATGTAGATCTTTAGTAGAGCCTAGATAGTCGTCATCCAGATGCCAGTGAATGGTGGCATCTCTGCGAGCGTGCACGGCACGAGCCATCGCCATCTGCCGATCGCCTCGCTCGTCCTTGGGCAAGTAGATACTCGTATGAGCATAGGGATAGACCAGCGACATATTTCTCTGGCGCATCATGGAGAGGCAGCTAGGTGCTATCTCTGGTAGATCACTGTACTCAGGATGCACCCGCTTATAGTAATGCGCCATCTCTGGAGGTAGAGCAAAGTGGCTCTGCTCAGCCACTGGGCCTTCAGCGCAGTCACGCAAGGCTAAGTATCCAGCAGAGTCCAGATAGATCTTGCGGTGATAGAGACAAGGACGATGGGATGCACGCTGAGATAAGTGAAACGTATCAACCTCATCACACAGGTCGCTAGCGACCATGCCTGAGTGTCTACAAATTCTCGCGTCCCTTAGATCATCATGAGGGACTGGAAGACTTGACTGCGGTCCCAGGCTGTGAAGCACATCAAATAGTATGGGCGCAGCCTTTTTTACACCCACCAGTCCCGATCTACCCTCACCATCTGCATTGCCTACCCATATGCCTATCACATAGTCAGCATTCACTCCCACAGCCCAGGCATCTCGATGTCCAAAGCTAGTGCCTGTCTTCCAAGACAGCGGGATACTGCTTTCAAATCTCTCCCAGTGCCCTTCGGCAGCAGGTCTACTCAGTTGCGTCATGGCTTGCATAGCATGATGGATGGCTCCAGCAGCGTATACGCGTGGCTCGTGAGTGTATACGATATCGTCTGTGATCTCTTGTGTCTGATATGTGAGAGGGCCGTACGGCTGATCGAGGTACTGTGAGCTGTGTCCAGCAAATGTGTTGAGGTCGTGAGCCATGTTCCTATAGAGTCCACAGATCTCCCACAGACTGACTTCTGCGCCACCGAGTATGAGCGAAAGGCCATAGTGATCAGCATCTCGATTGATGGTACTCAGACCTAGTCTCTTCAGATCTGCTAAGAGCCTTGGCACACCATACTGCTGCATGAGATGAATACTTGGCACATTGAGCGATCTGGAGATGACCTCGTCTGCAGGGACTGCCCCATCATAGTCTCTCGTATAGTTGCGTGGTCGGAAACCATCATAGTCGCTGGGTACATCAGGCAATAGTTGCGCTGGAGCTATATGACCTGCATCCAGAGCTGCAGTATAGAGGATGGGCTTGAGAATACTGCCTGAGCTGCGGGCGGCCTGGATCATGTCTACATCCTGCTCCGCTCTAGTCTGTGGTGCATTAGCTACGTAGGCCAGTACCTCGCCAGAGTTGACTTCTGCCACGAGTATCGCCAGGTTTTCGATTCCACTGGCAGACAGATGCTGATGGTGGCGCTCTGCTATCTGTATTGCTCTATCTTGCAGATCATGACTGAGAGTCGTCTGTAGACGCTGACTAGATCCTGTGCCCACTACTTGATGTAGTAAATGTGGCGCCAAGCGTGGAAGAGCTGTCGGCTCAGCAGGTATATCCTCTAGCAGTGCCAACTCGTAAGACAGCTGATCGATCTTACCAGCTTCCTTGAGGCTGAGTAGTAAGCGATCACGCTTATCGCGAAGCGCCTGGCGGTTGCGTCCTGGATGCATGAGGGCAGGAGCATTGGGTAGGATGGCGATGGTGGCGCACTCTGCCAGACTCAAGCGATCGGGCGATGTACCATAGTAGCGCCATGAGGCTGCCTCTAGTCCTACTACGTTGCCACCCATAGGCGCATGGGCAGCCCACATCTGTAGTATCTCCTGCTTAGAGAAGCTGCACTCTATCCGCAGCGCAAGGCAGATCTCACGCAGCTTCTGCGAGATAGTCCTTCGCTCAGGATTTCTGGAGAGTTTTGCGACCTGCATCGTGATAGTACTAGCGCCAGATACGATGCGTCGTTCAGCGACATTTTGCCGAAAGGCACGTACCATAGCTCTAGCATCCACTCCCCAGTGTCTATGAAATCGACGATCTTCAAAATGCAGAAGACACATCTCAAAATTTCTAGGAATGCTCTGGCTCTCAGCAAATCTCCACTGCCCATCCTCCGCTATGGTTGCCCCCAGGAGCTGTCCGTCATCCGCATAGATGACTGTACTGTAAGGCACATCAAACAAGGTCTCTGGCAGACTCCACCAAAAGATCAAAGAGCACGTGAGCATCAAAATCGCTGTGATATGTAGTCGGGTGATGTGCATCTTATTTCACCGCTCTCACAATTACCCATCCAGAAGACGTCTGTGCCTTAATCTGATGGTCATACATCGCCTCACAGATGACTGGCGGCTGAAAAAATCGGCCTGCGTAGCTGGCATTGAGGCGGGTGTAAAACTTCTTAGGTCTACCCTTGGCGATCGAGAAGAATGTGTAGACGCGATCATCTCTGATCTCCTTGTGATCATGAGCGCTATCCTTGAGAGATGATTCGCTATCGCTGAGGCGCTCATTGATGATTTCCCATCCGCTGGGGAAGACTTGCTTGAGTGCCACATTGTCCACCTCATACTGTCGAGTGCCGGGATTGGACACGGTGGTCTCCACTATGAAGTCTTGCCCCTGACGAAGATTGCTTACATCTATGACCTGACCTTGCTCATCGAGGTATCTCATCTTCATAGCGAGGTGTGATGTGGAAGGTTCCATATCAGGATCTGGTGGGCGCTGACCCGTGCGGATCAGCCTTGCAAATAGCATAGCTTCGCTAGAATTTTGGACCGAGAACTCTGGCGACTCACCTGGGTCAAATCGGTACTGGTAGACCGCTCCAGATGGCTGCAGTGACTGTGCTGCGTCGCCTTGGACTGCTAGCTGAAATGACATGTCATCTGAGCCATACTTGCGGACATATCTTCCTAGTGCTGTAAGCATCCAGGCAGAGCTGTGGGTGCTATACCATCTCTTCTCACCAAGACGCTCGGCGAGAGCCACAGCAACTGTAGCTGCATCATCTGCAGCAGAAAGGTGAACGAGTGCAGACAGCATCATAGCACGATCTCGCTCAGCACTTCCGTAGGTGTATCGGCTGCTCTGATAGTCCTTCACCTCAAAGCTCGAATCATCAAGAAGTGCCTCGGCCGCATCCTCCTGACCTATCAGCGCATAGGCAGCTGCGAGTATTACAGAGGAGGTGCCATCTGGCTTACTGAGACGCAGTCTATTCATAGCACCGATCTCTGGGGCTCCCGCGAGTGCGAGTGTGTAGAGACGATAAGATTGCATGAGATACTGACGTGATCTGACGTAGGGCTTATCTGCTCCATCTAGGCGCCAGCTCCTGGCCTTTCGTCTCTGATGGGCTTGCCAGTCTTGCAACATTCCATTGTCCACTAAGTAGCCCTCAGACTTTGCAGATAGCAAGAAATGACCTGCATAGCTTGTGGCCCAGTCGCTTGCACTTTGCTGTCCAGGCCAGTAGGCAAATCCACCGCTAGAATGGCGGAATCTCTGCATGCGATTGATACCTGCAATGACATGAGACTTCACATCAGCCTGCTGGGCTGGAGACAGCTCTGTGAGTGCCGCCAGATAGAGCTGAGGCATAGCTCCACTGATAGTCTGCTCCAGGCAACCATATGGATACCGGATGAGATAGGACAGCCGCTTCTCGAGATTCATAGGCGGCAGTTGACTGAGTTCTAGCACTGCGCCTTGCGTCCCTGGCAATCCAAAATAGCTAAACTCATCCTGCCATGATTCACCAGGCTTGATCGTCTGCTGTGAAACCTCGGAAGTATAGGGCATGGGATTGACGACATCTATTTCTACCCTGTCCTCTGCAGATTCTCCATGCCCTTCTGCACGCAGCGTGACCTCAGCCATACCCAGTTGATCTGGCACCTGTAGCTGGAAATAGGCTTGTTGATCTCCCTTTCGGGAAAATGCTAGTGTCTCCTGTCGAGAACCTTGGAGGCTCAGAGCGTCACTCGTGCTAGCGGAAACTATGACATCTTTGATCTTGTCATCAAGGGCAAATACATTAGCTGGGAGCTGGAGGCTCTCTCCTGGTGCGAGATTTCTGGGTAGTGTGGCAAGGACCATGAGTGGCTGTGTGACCTTGACAGCGGCATCTGTGCTACCATACTGTGACTCATGGCGAGCCACAGCCATCACGCGTACACTTCCTACGTAGTTACCCATAGCGAGATCGTGCGTCCTAGAAGCTCCAGCGGCGAGATGATAGGGGCCAATGTGCTTGACGGTGGGAGTAAAGCGATTGGCCTGTCGGCCCTGCTCTACTCTAGCGATCTCGCCATCGCCACCTACAGATATATAGCGATCTAGCGAGCCGCCGTATCCGTCTAGCACCTCGTCATAGATGTCCCATGTGCGCACGCCTAGTGCTTCCTTAGCGTAGAAGTGCGACCATGGATCTGGTGTGGCGAAGCGTGTAAGATCCAGCAGGCCTTCGTCCACTACTGCAAGTGTGTAGTACATCTCTTTACCGTCATCTTCGCTGATGGTGACAGTATAGTTATCATTGGGCGTGAACTTATCTGGTAGATCTAGGACGGGCTCGAGTCGTGTGTCTGGATCTATGACTGTGAAAGGCAGCACGCCATACATCCGCAGAGCAAGATCATTGGTGCCATCATTATGCGGCTGCACTACGTGTATATGGGCATAGGCATTGGGTGTCATCTCACGATCTACCGTGATCTTGAGATCTGTCTTATCGCCACGCGAAGGCTGCCAGTAGCTGTCTATGACCTCCGTACCATTTTCTATACTGATGAATATCTTGCTACCCTCTGTGGTGGGGATAGTCACCTGGAGATCGTCTCCTGGAGCATAGCTATCCTCTATCTCTTCAAAGCTCAGTAGCTGTGGTCCATCACTAGTAGACCCTCTAGATCCATATCCCGTGTAGAAGAGCTGACCTGAGCAGTGGCCTGACTCCTCGTCGCATACTCTCACCAGATACATACCATAGTCTTGCAAGAGCACTTGGTAGTCCACAGTTCCATCAGGACCAGTGGTGATCTCGTCTGTCTTGACTGCGCCGCGGTGCTGCACAGAATTGTACCGATACATGCTACGGGAATTGCGATCATACCACCAGCGCCATTGCGCTTCGTAGATGCCGACGGTAAGCTCGCGTGAGGGTGCAGCCCTACCCTCTGTGTCAACTGAGACGAGCTGTAGAGCGGTTGCCTTGGCTCGCTGGATATAAGGTCTACCCCAGCGCGAAGCAGGAATCTTGATCCCAGCATAGTGCTCATAGGGATCTGCGGGTACGGCAAAGTAGTCTTCGCTGAAGTTGCCTCCTTTTTCTGATACCTTGGTACGGAATCCTGCTTTGACTCGTCCAGCTGGTTGGTAATTGGCCGAGACTTTCGGCTGGAAGGTCGCTTCGCCATTTTCACCCAGCTTATCATCAAATACCGTGACCTGCTGAGATCTGCTTTCACGTGCAGGATCATCAAACACATAGCCATCATACCCGTCAAATGATGTGGTGATGGGTGTAAGAGTCATATCGACTTTGGCCGAAAGGCCCCCAGCGCTCGCCCCCGTGAGCCACTCGCTGGACAGCTGTAGCGTAGAGGAGGTGTGGAGAGTGATTTTGTCAATATCTGGATAGGTGATTTTGAGCCGATTGGGCTTGACGGTTTCCACCTTGAGTGTCTTCTGGAAGGAGTGTGAGCCCACCTTGACTGTGGCAGACCAGTTGCCCGTGGGATCAGATACTTCTGTAGGAACTATGAAGGGGTATATGCCTCCCAAGTGAGCGGTGCTGCTACGTGTATATTGTACTCTGCCGCGGCTGTCTCTCAGCTCTAGACTTACGGGATGATCTGATGGCAACTTGTCCCTAGCGTTCTCAAGCATAAACTCGAGGAAGATCGTGTCACCAGGTCGATGTACGCCGCGCTCTGCATAGAGGTATCCATTGATCCCACTGCGGATGGTAGCACCGCCTACGTCAAATTCACTTAGCGAGAGCGCCTGTGCATCGAGCAATCTCACGTAGCCGTACTCGCCGTCATAGCGCAAGATAGCAAAGCTCGCAGGACGATCTAGCTCCATGCGACTCATACCCTTGCCATCTGTGACAGAGGAGCCCATGGGCTGTTGCTGAAAGTCGTAGTACATGACCTCCACACTCGGAAGTGGCTCCACGGAGCGCAGATCAGTGACGACCATGAGGACGTCGTGATCTGCGTCCATCTTGGCGATGACACCCATGTTGCTAGCGAGCACACTGCGTGTGACAAAGCGGGATGAGTTGTAATAATTATAGTGACAGGGATCATCTCGCTTATCGTAGTGGGCGTAGTCGATGTAGAGGTTGCGCATGCTTTCCATCCCTGACTCGCCTGCCATAGCAGCGATACGACTATCAGGTAGAGCTTCACAGCTTGTCTCTAGTGCATCTGCTGCCTCAAAGCCTATGGTGACTTGGTAGATGCTCCCTGGATCCAGGCTGATCATACTCGCGAGATCGAGAGTCTGTCGCTGCCAAGAGCGCGCCAGTGATCTATCGATCATGGGTAGATCCAGCTGCTCGCGATAGATCACCTTACCTACTGTCGCATATTGATAGCTATCAGATATCCCAGCAGACTGTAGATGTTGTAAGACATTGTCCTGGTACACCTTGAAGATCTCGACAGTGACGCTCTGGAGATTGATGGTCTCGAAGGGGAAGATTACACGATCTTGACCTGGTACTATAGCGCCCTTGCCGATCAGACGCACGGCTGGTGGAGCAAGCGCAGAGCTCAGTGTCAATTGATAATCTCCGTTCATCTTAGCATCAGAGGAACCGATGATACGCTTGTCTACTCGGACGGTAAAGTCCTGAGGCAATGGCTTGGAGGCATGGACTGTCGCTATGTTGCCGTCTACAGAGATATCAAGATCTCCGTCATATCCGTCTACTGTGATCAGACCATCCAGGTCTTGATCGGGGCTGAGTATGTCAGAAAATGTCACGGTGATGCTACCGTCAGACTCAGTGATGGATTGCACTGCGAGAAGGTCCTTGCTGAGGATGGTGATATCTCGACGTCCTTTCCAGTCAGGATCGAGAGATTTTCCGTCGTATGTGATCCGCACCTGCGAGCTCTGATCAAAGCGCTTGATGCCGCTGATAGAAAATGTATGGCTCTCCGGACTGATTTCATTCCACTCTATCCTCAGATCTGATGAGGGCTTCTGAGAAATCTGTAGGAGCGGCTTCAGCTCGTCCACGGAGACGGCGTCGCTACTAGAGATCGTACCAGAAAGCTGGACCTCTTGAGCACCAGAGATGCGTATCATGCGTACAGGATCCAAGTCAAGGGAGAGCTTCATCTCTCTGAGCCGATACTCTAGATCGACACTTTGCAGCGCCTCTGGGACATCATCATATAGCTCATCAAGATGTACTGTGAGCCGATATCTATCATGACCTTCTAGTGTCACGTCAGGGCGCAAGGCTAGTGTGTATCGATCTTGCCAGGTCCCAGTGAGTGGTGTACCAGGTCTGATCTCCCATATCTTGCTGCTGGCCTTGGTACCTACTTGCTCATCGTCGATGACTGGCTGGGCAAATCTGATGAGGAGATCATCTCGCCGAGAGATCAATGTGGAGCTGTACGAGCTGATATACTTACCTGCAGCGCTCGAGATGGTCAGAGGGGGTAGAGTGTCTGAGGTACTGGATCTATTGCACGACGATAAGCCGCCGAGTAATGCAATGATCATGGCCGCTTGAGCTAAGCAAGTAATCTGTCTGGATCTGAAGAGTGTGAAGTGATTCATAGGGCGATTAATATTATGCTTCTAAGGTACGACCGTGCTTACGAGATAAGATGCATAGAATGAGTAATCGACAGTCATGAGCGAGTATCCGATCTCAAGTGAGCTGTCTACCTTTATCTACAGATATGGCGAAGTACAAAGAAATCAAAGAAGTCCTCAGTGATGTGTGGTATCTGATCTGCAGTAGTGCTGAGCTCAAAGCAAAGGAAACACAGAGTCTCGTGATCAATGGTACGAGCCTTGTGCTCGGTAGGGATGAAGAAGGTGTGGTATTTTGCTTGCGCGATCTGTGTCCTCATCGCGCGGTGCCACTTTCAGAGGGCACCTATGACGGCAAGCGCATCGAGTGCTGCTATCATGGATGGCAATTTGATAGAGATGGCAAGTGCATCGCTATACCAGCTATGGGCGAGAATGCGGGATTTGACCTGACCAGCATCCGAGTCCAGAGTCTGCCCGTACAGGAGAGATACGGCGCGGTGTGGGTCTACTATCGGCCGCTATCGGCCGCTCCCGCCTCAGGCGCTGGTATAAAGCCGCTAAGCGCGATTCCTGATCTGGGATTGCCAGATCATCTAGAGATGAAGCTGGTGTCCTCGCATGAGTTGCAATGTGACATGGACAATGCTGTAATAGGCCTCATAGATCCATCGCATGTACCGAGCGTACACGGCTCTTGGCTCTGGAGATCTAAGCATCAGCTCAAGCGCAAAACGAAGCACTATGGCCCTCGCGAGCGAGGATTTGTGATGAAGGCGCACGAAAGAAAAATGTCGGGAGTGCTTGGTAAAATTCTCACCAAGCCTGCGAGCACAGAAATTAACTTTCAGCTACCTGGCGTGCGTATAGAGCTGATCAGATATGGCGACAAGTATATGGTCATCGTGCTTGCTCTCTATCCTGTCCATGATGAGCTGACCATCTTACGCCAGTACAATATGACCGATATAGCGCTGATCAAATTGCTCTTTCCAGCTCTGCAAGTCTACGGGACAAGATTCCTGGAAGAAGATGTAGAGGTGGTGCGCAAGCAAAGTAAAGGCCTCCAGCAAAATCCACGTACCATGCTCGTAGGTGATGCTGATCGACTAGCGATATGGTACTACAATCTGAAAGAAGAGCACCTGCGGACGACAGCGGAGGGCAAATTTGCCAATCCAGTGCCAGACAATAGCGTGCTGGAGTACTATACGTAGCGATGTCAGCTAGGACTTGTACACGCTTCCCATGAGCATACGTGCGAGCATACGGAAGCCCATCCATATACTCTGTCCTTTCTTGAGAGTCTCAGGAGTATACTTGACGGTGATGGGTATCTCGCCTACGGAGTAATTACCTTCGGCCGCTTTCTTGAGCATTTCTATGCAAAATTCAAATCCATTCCACTCTATGGGATTATTCTGAGCAAACTCTGCTGTCATGGCACGAAATCCCGATTGGCTATCACTGACTCGGATGCCGGTGACGAAGCTGGAAATTACATTACCTATACGATTGTAAAATATCCGCTGCGCTGGTACACCTTCTGGCTCTTCGATAAAGCGAGACCCGACTACGAGATCATGATTTTCGTCTCTAAGCATGTCGACCATTGCCTTGATTTCACCAGCATCATGCTGATCGTCAGCATCGATGGTAACGATAATCTTGGCACCTTGTAGCAAGGCAAACTCTATACCCGTGCGCGTGGCACCGCCTGCTCCCAGATTGATGCGATGCTTGACGATGTGATGTGTGTAGCGACGAGATATCGCGATGGTATTATCCGTGCTTGCATCATCTACTACGATCACGTGTGGCAGCTTTTGCTTCTGGATTTTTTTAAGCACTTTCTCGATCCTTAGCGCTTCATTCTTGGCTGGAATAACTATGTATACATCGCTATAATCTGCCATAGTCCTTATCTGATGCGATATAGTGCGTAGTATCCGTAGTCGACTAGCTCGCCTCCTTTCATGCTATATTGCACTGTACCATCTGGCAGCCTGACTCTTCGATCAGTGGCGACGAGCTCGAGCTTATCAGCAGATTCTACAAAACCGATAAAGTCTTTAAACTTTGCCTGAAGAGTTTTTTCTGGAGTAGCGTCTACGCTCCACATCTTGAGTCCAATGAGGATATACTTATAGCCGCTGGCTTCTAAGACGCTGGCAATTTCTTCGTCTCGAAAGTTTTTCTGTATCTGAGCGAAGAAGCTCAGTAGATTATCCTCATAGACTCGCTCATTATTCTTATCAATGAGGTAATTGAAGCTTGTTCCTACCTTGTAGATCTTGGTATCTGGATGCGCATTGAGCTCGGTGAGTGCGGCACTTACATTTCTATTGTAGCTATTGTATACAAAGTCTTCTGTAGCAGCTCCGCTATAGTACATCCATACGGATGGGTCGACAATAAAATTTGGCTGATCAGATTTGTAGTAGATATTAGAAGTCTTGTAGATCAATCCTAGAAATCCCCATCCTAGCAACACAGCTAGAAATACGAAGTACACCGCACCCTCCCGCTTATACTGTCTACCGTAGCTACCGATCAAGAGTAAAAAAGCCAGGATAAATATGATAAACCCATACCATAGGACACCGCCACTCAATAGAAACCAATAGAAGCTCACACCAGCTAGCACGGCCAGAGTGAGCTGAAAGGCGCGCGCCTTTTTCTGAGAGCTCAGGTACCAATTGCTGTAGAAAAATATGAACAGCAGTATGAGTGTCAAGGCTGGAATGGTGATCCAGTCTTTTACTCCAGGAGCGAATAGCAAGTCACCTATAGCGTTCCAGAAAGGGCCCATCACCGCTTCGTTAATCTGATAAGTACTGATGACGAATTGATCTATCCAGCCTTGATCCACCTGCTGCACAGCTGCTGCAAAATCAGCTTGATTGACAGCAGTAAATACATTTTCATCCAGAGCTACTCGTCCATAGTGCATGCTCATGGATAGATAGAGCAGTGCACAAGCGATCACTATGATGTATTGCCATTTCTTACGAGGTATACGGCCTATAAAGATGAGACCCACCATCGCCAACAGTAAAAAGCCAATATCTAGATAGTTACCTGCGACATTGCTTCCCATCACCATATCATAGGGAAGCGTAAGATACTTAAATGTCCCTGGCTCGTATCCGATGTAGCGTTGCAACTCCTCACGGACAGATGTATCCTGGGCCAGCAAGAGCAAAGCTGACATGGGAAGCAGTATCGCAGCGGCTATATATCTGTATACCTGCCTCACCGACCTTGAGATAGTTGATAATTGTCCTTTAACTCCTTGATAGTCATGCGGAGGCTATGCGGAGCTCCATTGAATACGCAGTCTAGACTAGGACTGTCACACTCTACAACATTCTTGATGGCCCATGGAGTAAATACAGCGCCCGCGATGACTACGACTAAGATTGACTGCTTGATCCTCCTGAAAATATAATGTCTGTCAGCCAATGCATGATTAAGAGATACGAGAACTCCTATAATCACGAGTAGCGAGGCATAAATATATCTGCCACCTAGGAGATAATCTAGGCCCGAAAATCGATCCAATTTAAGGAATAGAATAGCTGATAGAATAAAGCAAAACATTGCCATGGGCAATCCAGTCTTTCCTTCTCTGTACCACATCGCGACTAGCACGCCAAATATCAATAAGAAAGATGTCATCTTGATGGTAAGACAAAACCCAAGTATAATCGCGATCAGATATAATACACGCCGATCTTCACCCTGAGTCAAGTGGTGTAAGAGTAAGGAGAGACAGACAAGCTGAAGATATAGCAAGGACAGATCAATCTTGAGCTCATGACTGAGCTGAGTGGTATATGCTGGTATGGTGACAAAGGCGCAGATAGCTAATAGCGTCTGCGCGGGCGAAAATCCCAGCTGCTTCCGACCTAAGTAGTAAACTATGATAGGCACGAGTAATCCGCCTATCGCAGAAAGCATATGTGCTACCTCTGGACTGTCAAAGGCTATATAACCGAGCGACTGGATCAACGACCAAGCATGCGGTCTGAATCCGTGTACCAAACCGTGCCCCTCAGCAGTGAGCTGAGGGATATTAGCATAGAAATTGAGCGCATCAAACCCCTTAGGATAAATGGTGACGGACTGCGCAAGACCTATGAAGAGTATAAGAGCGGTGATCGCAAATGCTACATAGCCATACCACGCCAGGCCAGACGCTGGTAATAATGGCGAGAATAAGTAGCGCGATAGCAAGTCTCTTAGCTGTCGCTGGCGCAGGACGATAGGCGCTATTAATATCGGTAGCACAGTATACCAGTACAATGCGTCGCAAGCTCCAAGTAGAAAAAGAAGAAGAGAAAAGACGAATAATCCAAGTGCTAATCCCGCATGCGATAATAGCCATCGTGGCAGTGAAATCGTCCACCGATCGAGAAGCCATGAGCCTAGGGCCTGTGCCGATAAAAGCACGATCAGCACTAAGCTAATCACCTTAAAAAACATGAGCAAAAAGCTCAATGGGCTCAAGGTAAGCTGTGGGTAGTCAGCAAGCACTTGAGATCTACTGACAAGCAGAAGACTGAAGAAGATACACAAGATATAGCCCAAGACACTTGCTCCAGTGAGGTATCTCGCTAGCGCTGGACGTCTACGAATGAGTAGATAGATCGCTACAGGAACGAGCACGGCTACGACCAGGGGAACGATATATATATTGGAGCTTATAGCCTCGCCATAGAGCTTGTGCTTCTGGAAATAATCCAAAAGCACCCAGAGGAGCCAAGATAAACTGAAGAATGTCGCAACTATACGTAGTGGCAAAGCTGAGGGAATTACTTAGCCCTATGAAATACCGCAAACAAGTAGTATCTCACTGTAGAGCATGCAAGGCGCCATGGATGCTCGGTAGCCCAGCATGTCAGCATGTGCATGCATATAGAGAGACGTAACGAATGCGGTGGTGTAATAGGTCGATGGTTTTAAGATAAATGAATGATGCTCAGTATTAGCTAGATTATCACATCGCGAAGGTACTTCTCATTGATAGAAAATTCTTTACGCATAAGTGGTAAATGTGATATAAGTAGTCCATTAGTGTCATTTTTTGTACTTTTGGATCATGGACTATCAGGTATATCGCTGGATCGTACCCGTGGTGGCACTTTACTTTATCACGCGCTTGATCAGGCAAATGTTAAAGAAAAAGCGCAGCCTCAGGAGTACTGCCATATGGTTTATCTGGTGGACAACGATAGCCGTGCTCGCGGTAGTTCCCGATGCAGTCTCTGAGCATCTGGCAAAGACTTTGGGATTTGCGGATAATGTCAATGCCGTCATCTTCGTCTCGCTTGGGATGCTATTTCTCTTTACCTTTTACTACAGCACGAGTATCGAGCGCATGCAGAAGCAGATGACCCAGATGGTGCGAGATCAGTCGCTGCAGGATGCCATGCGCGAGGCCGAGAGGTATCGCTATGAGCAGCAAAGAGTCAGTCAAGTAGACGCCAAGGACGATGAGGATACTCTACGTGCTTGAAAATTATCACCCTCATATAGGCGGTGTAGAAACCTTGTTTAGGCAACTCACTACTACCCTAGCCCAGTCTGGACATCAAGTGACTGTGGTCACAAGCCGCCATCCTGATAGAGTCTTAGCAGAGCAACATGCAGAGAATCCTCTTACTATAGTAGAAGTGCCTACAAGAAATCGCTACATCTATACTCTGCTGGCACCTTTCTATGCCTATCAGCAGGCCAAAAGCCACGATCTCATACATACTACCAGTTACAATGCTGCACCCGCTGCCCGACTGGCTGCATGGTCGGCACGGATACCTGACGTCATCACTTTTCACGAAGTCTGGGGCCGACTATGGATGCGCCTGCCCTACATCAGCAAGGTCACAGCAAGACTGCACCAAGCATTTGAGCGATGGATCACCCATCTAGGGCATGGACAATTTGTGGCCGTGAGCCAGAGTACGGCCACCACGCTGCTCACAGCTGGTGTACCCGAGCAGCGTGTGACGACCATCTACAACGGCCTGGTCGGTGATTACCATGATCCAAAGCCTAATCCAGAAAGCGACTACTTCCTATACTATGGCAGATCGGGCTACAGTAAGGGTCTGGATCTGCTGATCGATTGTGTCTACAGAGGCATTTGGCCGAAAGGCCCTACCCTGAAGATCATCAGCAAAAATGACGGAGGTGTCGTATACAAGAAAGTCCACGAGTGTGCCCAGAAATACCCCGACATCATCACACTACTCGACCCCGTGTCACTGGACGACTTGCACTCGATCATCAGAGGATCCATCGCAGTCGTCATCCCTTCTTACAGCGAAGGATATTGCTATGCGGCGGCAGAGACAGTGCAGCTCGGAGTCCCAATAGTGCATAGTGCTATGGCGGCCTTACCAGAGGTGGTAGGTGGCTATCATATCGCTATGAAGGAGCATAGTCCAGAGGGTCTTGCAGAGGCCTTGAAGAGCGCTGTCGCGCAAATGTGGACTTTTACACCTCCACGCCAATTTCCGCTGAGTGAGTGTATAAGCTCTTACTTACAGCTCTATGATAAATTGCTAGATGAATGAAAATCGCCTTCTACGCTGACGCTCTTGACTACCAGTACGCTGGCATATACTACTATATGCGGCACCTACTGGATGCACTGCATGAGCATAGCACGGCGCATGACTATGTGATCGTGAAGAGCGTGGAAAGTCCCGAGTATCCACGGTTTGAGCAGGTGATCGTGCCTGCTCGATCATTTAAGTATTTGCCGAGATTTTGGCGGTACATCCGTACATTTCCTCGACTGATGAATGATATAAAACCTGATGTGGTGATCGAGGCGACGCATTTTGGACCTTTTAGGCTGCATGAGGACATCAAGCGTGCCGCGATCATACATGATCTCACGGCTGTGTCTCACGCTCAGTTTCATCCACGCATGAGTGCACTCATACAGACCAATTTCCTCGAAGATGTAGCCATAAATGCCGATATCGTCATCACCAATAGCGAATACACTAAGACTCAAGTGGTCTATGAGTTTGGAATAGATAGACGCAAAGTGGACGTCCTACACCCTATCATCCCACCTGTAGATACGGGCATCAGGACTCTGAAGCCCATCATCGACGAGCCATATCTCCTCCATGTAGGAACGCTAGAGCCGCGCAAGAATCTGGGTCGACTTGTAGAGGCATTTGATCGGCTGCGACCGCAATATGATAAGCTCAAGCTCGTCTTTGTGGGTCGCAAGGGCTGGAAAAATCGTAAACTGCTAGAAAAGCTTAAGCGCAGCAAGTATCGTGAAGATATCATCCTCACGGATTATATCTCAGAGGATCAACTCTGGCAGTGGTATGACTATGCTAGCGTCTGTGTCTTTCCGTCTCATATCGAAGGATTTGGCATACCGATCGCAGAGGCGCTGAGTCGAGGTCGACGTGTAGTGGTCAATGATCACGCCAGTATGAAAGAGGCTGGAAGCGACCTGGTGTACTATGCTGATGCAAGCGATCTATCGGCCTGGTGCCTCAAGATCCAGAAGGTCATGGATATGCCTGGAAATCCTCCTGTGCCTACGGCTCACCTGGCACACTTCAGACCGCAGACCATCGTAAAGACATTTGAAAACATCATGAGTAGATACGGCTGATCAGCCTCAGCAGTCTCTAGAACCCCCACCATATGCTCAAT
>JAHDBH010000224.1 GCA_020630495.1 Saprospiraceae bacterium | reverse complement strand
CTGGCTCCACTACTAAATGTTAAGTATTTCAAGATCCACGGGATCAAAAGGTCGGGAGTTCTCCGCTAGGGCGAGAGCAGGCAAATCCCCCTGGCTCTTAATTCATCAAAATTCTATATCTGTGCATAGCCTCAGCTCCCAAGATTCTCCATGAGCGTCCATATGCTAGAAACACACCGTAGATCTACTATACATTTGTAGTACTCTGTAAGAGGAGGATACTCAGATTTTCATCATACACATTGTCTCATGACCTCATCTAGTCGCATTTATCGCCTTGCTTCTACCATTTCTCGCGCCCTGGCTATAGCTAGTCTGCTGGGCCTATTCGTTTGTTGCTCAGCTCAAGAGGGAGGTGATATGAAGGATGATAAGCCAGTATCCACTCAGCAATCGACGACCTCTGGAGCACCCAAGCCTACAGCCTCTCTACGCTACAAGGCCAGTGGAGCTGATGGTACGTGGCACCTCAAAGTGATGGAAAGGAAAGGTGTACTACGTTATGAGCTGTACCTCATCAAAGAAATGAAAAAGCACGAAGGGCAAGCGACTATACTGGCAGATGGTGCACAGATACAGCTAGGTACCGAGCTAGGAGGGGTCACTGTATACGTCAAGCAAGAGTCCTGTGTAGACCTAGATGGTCGACGTCGAAAGACCGTAGCGCAATTTGAGATAGAAGGTGTAAGCTATGAAGGCTGCGGATCCGCAGTCAAGTAAGCCTTCACAGTACAGTTACAGATTTCCGCGTAGTCCTTGCTCTCTCTCGATAGCTTCAAAAAGCGCTTTAAAATTTCCCTTCCCAAAGCTCTGCGCTCCCTTGCGCTGGATGATCTCAAAGAATACTGTAGGGCGATCCTGTATGGGCTTGGTAAATATCTGCAGGAGATAGCCCTCATCATCGCGATCCACGAGAATATTGAGGCGCTTGAGTTCTAGGATATCCTCGTCTATCTCACCCACACGATCGAGTACATCGTCATAGTAGACTTCAGGTACGTAGAGAAAGTCCACGCCTCGATTGCGCAGAGCATCCACTGTATGGATGATGTCATCCGTGGCTATGGCTATGTGCTGCACACCAGCGCCGCGATAGCACTCGATGTATTCTTCGATTTGAGATTTCTTAAGACCACTAGCTGGCTCATTGATCGGAAATTTGATGTAGCCATTTCCATTGCTCACTACCTTGCTCATAAGGGCCGTATACTCCGTGGAGATATCCTTATCGTCAAATGTGATGAGCAGCTTAAATCCTAGTACGTCTTGGTAAAACTTCACCCAGCGGTTCATATCGCCCAGCTCCACATTACCGACGGAGTGGTCCACATATTTCAGTCCCACAGGCTCCACCTTTCTCTTACTGCTCATAGGCATGTAGCCAGGTAAGAACGTGCCGTTGTAGTCCTTGCGCTCCACGAGGGTGTGAACTGTTTCTCCATAGGTCTTGATCCCTGCAAGAGTCACTTTGCCTTGATCATCCTCGATGGTGTAGGGCTCAAATGCTGATACGGCACCGCGATCTACGGCGGCGTGATATGCCTGCGTGGCATCTGGCACCCATAGTGCTAGGACTTTGACGCCGTCTCCGTGTTCCATTACATGCTCTTGGATCTCGTGACCATAGCTAAGGGCGGAGGTGAGTACCAGGCGGATCTTGCCCTGTGCCAGCACATAGCTGACCAGATCTCTACTTCCCGTCTCTGGTCCCCGATAGGCGATGAGCTCATAGCCAAAGGCGGCCTGATAGTACATCGCACTCTGCTTAGCATTACCGACATAGAATTCGATGTGATCTGTGCCGAGTATGGGAAATGTATCGGTGGCGCTTATAGCCTCTTTTGTCGCGGTTTGCATGATGTGGTGTTTAGCTTGTGGGTAAAGATATA
>JAHDBH010000223.1 GCA_020630495.1 Saprospiraceae bacterium | reverse complement strand
TGATTCAGATAATCCGGAAATCGACTCTTACCACCGCTACATACATAGCTACAAGCTTCTTATTCCAGATCACAAACTCGTGGGAACGAATACCTCTGTCTGGGATAAAGCTGGTCACGAAGCAAAAATGTCTTCGTCAACGGAGTATGTAGATGGCTATCATCTTCCACGTCGAAGTGAGTCTGTGGCTATTGATGGGGGAAAATCAGAAAGTGTCATGCACTACGTATTTGATGATAAGGAGAATGATCATCACCTCGACCTGATAAGTGCACACCGCATATCACAACCATATAAAGTGGAGGGCTTTTTTAATGAAGAAAGGATTAGCGGTAGCCGTCAGTCTTACTCGATCTTTGAAGGACATATACTACCTGATAAGGTTTATGACCTCTCTACAGAAAATGAGATTCTCTCGCGTACCATCAGTGAATATAGTGCTTACGGTCAATTGGAAAAGTACCACGACGCTGGTGACGTAACGAGCTCAGGTGCTGATGTACAAACAAAGGTGAAATACTATCCTTGGGGTGGTATCCAAGAGATTGATTACGGTGGTAGGAAATCAGAATTCGTCTATAAGCCCTATACGAAACGTCTACACTCCAGAACATCTTTTAACTCTTATCCCGTAGTATATACCTACGATGGCTTGGGAAGACTAAAAGAAAAAAAATCTCGCGGCGAAAATATTATTACTACTTACGACTATGTGGTAAGTAGCAGTGAACTCTCTATTGAGACCGAGTACAGTCTAACCGATGGAAGCACCATCCCATCCACCTTGGTTAAGCTGGACGCTCAAGGACGAACACTTTCAAGCACTACTAAAGGCTCATCCGTATCGGGTCAGGATCAGACTACAGGCTCTACCTACGATAAATTTGGTCGACAGACCCAATCATCAACTCTGGTAGAGACGACAGACTATTTCTATGAGGACTATTTTGCTGGTTCACTCGTGGAATCTCAAGTACTCGGCTGGCCACGTGCGGTGATCACAGATACCCAATTTAATGAAGCTGAAGATTTGTCAGGATACGAGGCTAATACTTTGATAAAGTCTACAATCACTGATGAAAATGGCATCGATACAGAATCCTACACAGATGGACGAGGTCTGGTAGTGGCTATCATTCGCAAGGCTCCTCAGGGAAACGCCACCACAACCTACGCCTATGATGCCTACGGGCGTATAACTAGTGTGTCCCAACCCAATGGTGAGTCATTTACTTACGAATATACATGGGAAGCGAATAGCGAAATGGGTACGGAAGGATGGCGCACTGAAAAAACTATACCAGGTGCTAACGGTGAATATATAGAGCATCAAGATCAGCGAGGTCTCGTCATAGAATCCAGTGATCCAGAGGGGTCACAGTTCTTTTACACTTATAACGAATATGGTGATCTATTGACTGTGAACGCTGACAGTAAGACGGGACGAACAGTAAGGAGTTATACGTACTTTCCAGATGGCGCCACAATCGGATCTCGTGGTCAACTGGATAAGGAATCAGCGGAAATTATAGGTGGAAGTGGGACTACCTCAACCTCGTACACTTATGACGCTTATGGTCGAGTAAGCACCGTCAAATCAATAGATCCTACAGCGACAAATACCATATCCTATACCAACTACGATTTACGTGACGTATATACTACTGAGGAGCAAGTACATACGAGTGTCGCACCTTATAGCAAGTCATACGCAATGACGAAAAATATGGTCTATGATGACTATGCCGCGCGTCTTTTATCAGTTTCTCTCGACCATGGTACTGGTCCTCAAAAAATAGTAGAGTACAACTATACAGAAAGTGATCAGATGAAAAGAAAGTCACTACATGAGCACTCTGAAGGGAATTTTCTACAAGATGTAGACTACAGTT
>JAHDBH010000222.1 GCA_020630495.1 Saprospiraceae bacterium | reverse complement strand
ATGATATATAGAAAAGTTCTAGGAGTATTAGCGATCCTAGCTATATTGCTCACGCTCTTACCTATACTCGCCATTGACTACTGGTGGATTCGTGTGTTTGATTTCCCTCACTTTCAGCTCACCATCTTTACTCTCGCAATTGCGGTTATATATGCTATCCGTTTAAGCAAGGCAACACGCGCTGATGTCGTGATCACTATAGGTCTTATCGCTTGCCTAGCGTATCAAGCTTATAAAATATATCCTTACACACCTATAGCACCTCATGAGATCCTAGCCAATGATCTTGTCGATAGCAGCAGAACACTATCCATGTTCACCTCCAATGTACTTCAAGAAAACACCTCATCGCACCTACTTTTAGCCGAAGTAAGAACATACGACCCAGATATTGTTCTCCTCACGGAGACGGATGAGCGATGGAGATCAGAGGTGGCTCTTCGACTGGACTTGGTCTACGCGCACAAGGTAGAACATCCACTTGATAATACGTATGGTATGCTGCTCTACTCTAAGTTTCCCCTTTTAGATCAGCAGGTAAAGTTTCTCGTAGATGATAGTATCCCCTCCATTCACACTCTTATTGTCCTACCTTCTAGCGATACTGTACAATTGTATGCTATACACCCTACACCGCCCACGCCTCAGCACAATCCTAGCTCAACAGATAGAGATGCAGAGCTGATGAAAATCGCACTACAGTCCCTGGATCATCAGTTTCCTGTCATTGTCGCAGGAGATTTTAACGACGTCGCATGGTCCAGATCAACTAAACTGTTTCAATCCATCAGCGGGCTATTGGATATAAGAAAAGGTCGAGGATTTTATAATACTTACAATGCCAATAACATAATCTTGCGTTGGCCACTTGATCACATATTCGTATCGAGACACTTCAGAGTGATGACGGCAGAGCGAGGATGTGATATCAACTCAGACCATTTTCCACTATATGTACATCTCAGCCTAGAGAGCGATGGAGCATGGCAACACCGCCACATATCTCCTACTGACGAGCAGCTACGTACTGCACATGAGCAGATCCGAAGCGAGAGAAAGCATGACTGAAGGATATTCAACTATTAACTACTGCAATCCCGCGCTATTTATTCTCAGTACATAGTGAGAATTCAAGCCATCTTTACAAGTCAATGACCGTCATTTCATGCAGACTCTTTCTTCATACGCGTATATTAGCTCATCAAACTTGATCGCTTAAGGCTGAATAGGAACTATGACAGACTCATCCGTCTCTACAAGAACTCGCACTGCCATCTTTCGCCAAGCATGCACTTGTGCCATGATAATGATATCTGTAGGACTTATAAGCTCCTGCAATAAGCCGGCGACTATTAATGCTTTCAAAGAACAATTATCTCTTATAGGATCTTGGGAGCTTAAATCAATCGAGTGGATCACCGCCGATACTTCTTACGTTATTTCTGATGCCCAACCAGGAATCTTCATGATAGACTCAGCTAGGTACTCTACTATGTGGACGCCCACTCGAGAACCGCGCATATCTTTTCAAAATCTCTCAAATCCATCTGAAGATGAAATCCTTTCGGGTTTCAGATCCGTAGTATTTAATGCTGGCACCCATATCATTACAGACTCTACCTTGGTCACCACTGCCTCAATCGCTAAAGTCCCAGGATTTGAAGGCGGTAAGCAATATTATCGCTATACCATACATGATGACGAAATGGATCTCACTATGTTTGACGAGACGTATCCTGACGGTTCAAAGCCCGACTGGGCCGGAATCTACGTAACAAAATTCAGAATGATACGCGCTCGGTAAGACATGCATATGAGACAACTCAACGTATCGAATAAATGAAACCCACCGCTAAGCACAACGAACGAGTAGCCAGCATGAGCTTCGCTTCTG
>JAHDBH010000221.1 GCA_020630495.1 Saprospiraceae bacterium | reverse complement strand
TTACGTACATCCAAAGTCCACTCGACAGTATCCGTGGTGGCTAGCTGCTCTCCTGATAGATCCACTATATCAAGCTCAGAGATATTGGGAGTGACATTAACTGTAGCTATATTAGTCGCCGGCTCAAAGCAGCTTGGATCGTGCGAATAACCAAATTTTTGGAAGTAGTATCCCATAGTCAAACGACCATCCTGGCTGGCACAACTAGGAGTAAATAGGGCGTTAAAGGTGTAACCACCTTCACCATTGAACCGTCCGTTTTGGTCTCCATAGGGGAAAGTACCATCATTGATCCATATGTACCTCTGACGGTCTCCATCTATGAGGGTTCTATCTGGAGGTCCGAGAAGTGTTGTGATGCGTTGATTAGCTTCTGTATAGCCATCAGCGGTATTTCCCTCGCTAAATAATCTCACTTCAGAAAAATCAAGGAAATCTCGACTGGTATAATCTATGACGAGCGAATCTATGACGTAGTATGGGCGAATCTCTCCTGGATACCAATCGATAGGCGCGCCACTAAATGGTGCAGTCTTATTTGGTCGGAAGCTATTACACCCTGTAGGTGCTTGATTAGTCAGACCACCGCCACCACCAAACGCGACATCGTGTAGATAGAGGCTGAGACCGCGAAAGTCACAGCTAGTCCTGTCTAGGACACCATCTCCTACCAGCGGTGCCATTCCATTGGACCCGATCGTAGTATCTCTAAGGTTATAGTGCTGTATCCGTACGTCTTCTAGCAGAGTGGGCACATCATTATCAAGAGATCCCGTCTTTTCCACTACGACTTTTAGGTTGACATTGACACTGTCCCCATCAAGAAGACCTCCAGCAGGAACGCAATCTGTAAGATCATAGGTCATAGAGTGCAATGTGGTGGAAACTGTCTCAGCTGATGGAGCTGCGAGAGGCCACGTCGTCCTCACGCCATTGCTAACTACATCTACAGTTCCTCCTGTGTAGCGTATGTTGCGACCATTATATGTGGGGTCATATCGGACGTCAATAAATGCATTGGTCCAGTTGCCACTTGCTCCTGGCTCGGTGCCATCTACCTGAGTAGATGTAGCAATGATGCACACCGTATCACATGGTAGAGCACGAGACAATTGGATATCTGAGAGATCTGCAGGATCGGCATACATGCCAAATGAAGTAGGAGAAGCAAATCCCAGCGTCTGCCTTACCGCTACGGCAGATCGGGTCGTAAGGCCGCCCTCGGGACAAGGTCGCGGACAGTGTACCACTGGTGCATATACTGGACAAGAGAATCTCTCGGTAACACCGCATGCCTCATCGCATAGATATACATACTCAAAAGTGAATCCTGTATTATCGTAGAGTGCGCAATCAAGCGTCAACTCTAGCTGAAAGCATAGCGTTCTTGAGGTGCGGAAAGCGATCTGCAAATTGATGCTATCACCTACCTGGGCTTGAGAGTTCACCGTGATGGCAGACCCATCACTCGTGGCAGTCGCGCCTGGAGATAATGTGAAGCCCGCTGGAAGATCTCCAAGAAGAGTCAGACTATTAGTCGGGCAACTTACCATGGATCCATTAAAGCGCTGATTACCGCAAATCTCTATCATGAAGGTCTGTCCATCATCGATATCAGACGGACCTACCAGTGATCCAGGACCATCACCTGAGAAATCACTAAAAGATCCAGCTACACTACGGATTACAGGTGCCGCATCCACATCACACTGATCTTTGTAGAGAGTCGTCCCTTTGTAACTGCCGCTAGATCTCGATACAGGGCATCCACCCTTAGGAAATACGGTGTGCTTGAGTGTAACGGTAAATGACTCACCGATTGCCAAATCATCAAACTGGCCGTCTCCATCTATATCACTCAGTCCTCCAGGTCCATCTGGATCTGAAGTAAGCTG
>JAHDBH010000220.1 GCA_020630495.1 Saprospiraceae bacterium | reverse complement strand
CTTGACATCACTTTACTATGTCGAGAGATGGGCGATTGTGACCGATGGACATGAAAATTACTTCCAGACAATCACATCATCACTCAGCCATCTTCACTAGCTTGTGCACTTCACGGAAGCGAGCGTCTTCATCAACCAGCACCAAGTAGTAAATCCCTGGCGCTAATGACGATAAATCAATCTGCTGAGCCTCGATAGCATCACTCGGCAGCATCACCTGTTTTCCTTGAGCGTCATGCAGCATGACCAGACTTACACGTCGCTGATCCATTGGATTCCAGTGGACGATATGACTCGTCGGATTGGGGTATACGTCAAAGGCACTATTTGCTCGAGCGACATCCTCAGTACTGACCGTGAACTCCAGACCTAGATCAGCCGTAGAAAAAGCGTGATATTGTGTTGATAGGATATTGGGTCGTGTATCATCTACTGCTTCCAGGCCTATCACGAAGTATCCATCGAGCGAGAGATCGTATATATATCTATTCATATGTCGCTGTCCTATATCCAGAGATAGTGAACTGACATATTTAAGTACACTATCACCGCGATTTACTTCCAGAAAATCAATACCCTCAGTTCCCTTATGCGATGGATACCCTGTGACATAGGCCCTGTCGTCTTCCGCGTAGATCATATTCACGTATTGATAGCGATGATTATCATACTTCACATCGTCTGATGACCATAGCACCTCTCCAGTATTACTGAGCCAGATCAGGTAGCTCTGGTCTACATAATTTTCCAGACTGTAGTGTTCATGCGCTATGAATACTGATCTATCCATGGCTCCATAGTTAAAAGTCGCCCACGGCTTGACTGACTCTGGCACAATGTCGGTAATATCAAGGACTTGCTGAATAAAGTCCTCAGATCCTTCACAGCTGCTGGTCCACATAATAATGACACCCTTCTCCGCATCTCTATCAAACTTGTTCTTGAAAGCCAAGCTTGCTTGTTGACAGTCAGCAGTCTGGATTATCAAGTTCGGTTGTCTGATACTAAATAAATCTAAATCAGTAAAAGGAATGTGGGCACTGTCCTGCTTGATGACATCAAGTTCTTCGTTAAAGGTGCTGACCTGTAAATCATATTTAACCATCCTGTCTGCACCAGCTCCTAATGAAGACAACTTAAAAGCCGCACTTTCATAAGTTTTCTCACTGGCAAAAATCCGAAAATCATGCCTTGGCATTGGATCTAGAGTAATCGGTTCAAGTGACAAATCCTGACGGACTATGGCACCATCTCGTATATCATGAATTGTCCTTGCTAATCCCGACCGATAATCAGAATGATTCCAGCTTAAAGAATCAAAAGCTTGACCGAGTCGATGTATTCCAACGAGCTCGATTTCACGATCATTTCTCAACAACAATTGAGAAAATTGCACGGCTATGGTATCTTGAGGATCAACAGTCGAATGATACCAACCTGAGGAACCAGTTTGAATATCAATTGACTCTAATACGTATTGATTTGCGGTGCGATTAGGAGACATCAGGAAGACCCGAGTGTCACTTATCTGCACCAGATCTGGATCAAGCTGCGAATGCATGGTCACAAAGGGATCAGATTCATCGTAGACAAAATTTGAGTCTATGACTAAGTGACTCCACAGAGGTTGAACCTCTATAAACCTATGAGCTATGGGCTCTGGCTGGGCAGACAGCGGCTCTAGAAACAAAACCATCTGGAGCAACCAAAAGGACATTGATGTTATCTTCATATGACAAAAACGACTTAAATGAAATACTTAAGATAGAGTGGAACCTTATCCAAACATACTATTCCCAGTGCAGTCTGCATGATTCTACGTTGTCTTAAGAAGTAACTTACCACCCATGGCCCACAAAAAACTCAAATACTGGTTTGACAAAGAGCTTGCCGAG
>JAHDBH010000059.1 GCA_020630495.1 Saprospiraceae bacterium | reverse complement strand
TTCTACTTACATGACTTGTCCTGTTGCAAGCTCCAGAGTCATACCATAAAAAAAGCCCACTATTTCACATAGTGGGCTCTTTATATTTCATGCAAGATTATATCTACGAGATACGTAAGACTTGAGCCTCGTAAAATACGAGAGACTTAGTCTTCTTGAAATATCCTGATATAATCTACTATCATCTGCTGAGGGAATACAGTAGTCTCATCAGGATTGCCAGGCCACTGACCACCTACTGCAATATTGAGCAAAAAGAAAAACGGCTCGTTAAATGGGTAGGTGCCATTGACATCTGACTTGTTTAAGCGGAAAAATTCTTCATCATTAAGAAGCCATATGATCCTGTCAGGCTCCCAGAGGATAGAGAATACATGAAACTGATCTGAGAATTTTCCCTCCGTCAGCACGGTACTTTGGCCCTTGTTTTGGGAAAAAGATTGTCCTTGAGGGCCCCAGTGAGCTGTACCATGTACTGTAGAGGGTTCGTGTCCTACAAGTTCCATGATATCGATCTCGCCGCATGCAGGCCAGCCTACTTCTGTAAATTTTGCGCCAAGCATCCAGATAGCAGGCCAGATACCCTGGCCCTCAGGCAGCACTGCCCGTACGTCTACGCGACCGTAGGTGAACTCTTGCAGATCACGTGTGATCATCCTAGCAGATGTGTACGGAGCTCCATTAAAGTTTTCTTTTCGCGCCTCTATGATGAGCTGGCCATCTTGTATGCGGCTATTATCCAATCGCTCGGTGTAGTACTGCAGCTCTTGATTTCCCCATCCATTATCACCGATTTCGTAGATCCAGTTTTCTCTATTGATCTGTGGCTCATCAAATTCATCAGCCCACACCAGGTCAAATCCAGCATAGTTGTCTGGTGTGATGTAGCCGTCTGCTGGCACAAACACATAAGTATCATCATTCCGTATCGTCGCTGTACCACGGTCAGTGACAAGAGTGGCTCCAGATACATTACTAAGATTCATGTAGAATTCTTCATCCGCTTCCTTAAGCGTGTCCGCGACGATCTGTACATCGATCATGGCGGATCTCTCGCCAGCTAGGATGGTCAATGTTCCAGACGCTTGCAGAAAATCCTCTCCTTCTGCGGCAGTATGTGATTCTGTAGCATAGTCAACAGTGACATCAGTACTGGATGTCCTATTGATAGAGACGAGGAATGAAAATGTGGATGCATCATCACCTTCAAATCGTGTCAGACTCGCAATACTCATCTCAGGAGTAATTTCCTCGCGCGGATCGGGATTTTCAGAATCACATGATCCCATGAGGAAAAGGCTCGAGAATAGACAGAGTGTGGAGAGTCGGATAAGTGATTGCATTATTTAAGATTCTGAGGTGAAGGTAAATCTCCAGATACCTTGACCGAAATTTACCCAAAGTACCATACGGTCTTCTGTCAGGGATTCTATGTTGTAGGTGACAGCACTCTGAGGAGTGGTAACTTCCGCAGTAGAACCCACCTTGTACAAGCCCATATAAGCACCGAGGCCAGATAGTGTCAATTGCGTCTCAGAAGCTGTGTAGCTATGAGTCCCATCTGTCCAGGCCGCATACTGCTCAGGCCATGAAGAGGTAGGGTGACATCCCACTCCTAGTCCGAGATCAGCAGGAATGGAGCCATTGGCATCACTGTCCGCATACATGTCACCTTTGGTATCAAAAATGTACTGTCCATCACCAGTAAAGATGTACTCATCATTCCACTGGCAGTCGCGCCCTGTGACATCACTATCGCTATTGGCCCACCATGTCTCAAATAGACTTGGTCCCACGTGCAAGGCAGCGGCCTCTGGAGCTAGTTTCCATACTTTACGATCGCATCCAGACAGTAGTTCTACAGTAGGTGTACAAGCATCTGGATCATCTTCTTCAACTATTAAGGTCTGGCGAGCAGTCGCTGATCCTCCAGCCCCGAGCGTGGTCATTTCTACTACGTATTCTCCACGGCGAGGGATGGAGAGTTCCACTATATCACCAGAGAAGTTTCCATTGCCCTCTACACTCCACTGAGTCAAAAAAGTCTCTGGAGATGTATTGATAAGGGTGAAGTCATTGGGAGTGTCTCCAGAGGAGATGTCAAAACTTGCAATCGGAGCTGAGCCTAAGTCTATTTTGTCATCTTCTTCTGGATCGCATCCTACAAATATCAGTGCGAGCAGCGCGAGGTATATATACTTTATTGATTTCATGTTATATGCGAGTTTATAGCAATTAGTAGCCTGGATTTTGAGTGATGGATCCTTCTGTGATGTCAATTTCTGATTGAGGTATAGGAAGATGCTCATGCTTTCCAGCAATGAATCCTCTATCACCTAAGGCATCTACAGCCCTGTCAGTTCTCACTAGATCATAAAATCTATGTCCTTCAGTTGCCAGTTCTAGTCTTCTCTCACGATAGATGACGTCTAGCAGAGCGGCTCCTGCAGCGTTAGTGACTGGTTGTAATGATACACGCGTTCGCACTCGATTCAGATTTCGGCGAGCTTCTACATCATTTCCAGAGCGCTGATGGGCCTCTGCTGCGAGTAGGAGCACATCAGCGAGACGTATTACCTTTTCATTATAGGCCCAGTTGAGAGCGGGTTCGCCACTAGTGGCGCGGTCTTCTTGTCGGGAGCTATACTTACGTATAAAGTAATCCGTATTTTGGAAACCTGCCGTATAGCTAGCACCTGCTTCCTGTAGCTGAACACCATCGATGATCGTATGCTCATATCTAGGGTCGCCCTGCATGAACTCTACAAGCTCTAGGCTTACAGGACAGAAGCTCCATCCATCTGCATAGATAGGTCCTACATAATCGCGCATTCCGAAAAACTGCACGTTGTAATTACCTTCTGTACCATTATTAAACTGCCCATAGTCGCCTTGTTGATTTCCCGAGTGGTTAATCTCAAAGATGGATTCACTTCCCCATTCATTATCAGGAGCGAATATAGCGCCATACTCATCCTCTAGGGCATAGATACCAGAGCCTATGACCTCATCCAATATGGCCGCCGCTTCCGCCATACGATTGTCATCGCCTTGGAATATGATGACCTTGCCTAGCAGAGATCTGGCGGCACCCTGTGTCACTCGACCGATCTCTTCAGCAGGAACTGTAAATGGTAGTTCAATGGTAGCAATAGCATCACGCAGATCAGCTTCGATCTGATTATAAATTTCACTAGGATCATTCTGTGTCTGATCATATATGATGTCAGCCCCGAGAGACTGAGTTATGAGAGGTATGCGCCCAAAGTGTCGTACGAGGTCAAAGTAGAAATAAGCTCGTAGAAATTTTGCTTCAGCTTCTGAGCGTGCTACAAAACTGACATCGAGATTTTCGCTTTCTGCAAGCTTCTCTAGTAGAAGATTAGCTCTATATATGCCAGCGTAACCCTTGTTCCAAAATCCACTTTGAGGCCCTAGCTCTGGATCTAGGGTAAATTGATCCCAAGCTACCCACGATGGTTGATCAGAGGCATCACTTCCTCCTGCGTGACAATCGTCAGAGGCAGCATTGAGCAATCCAAGTTGCATATTCCATCCTCCAGTGCCACCCCACTGTAGCACATCATATATGGCCACAAGTCCTGAGAAGTAGTCATCTTGCGTCTTGTAGAAATTTGATTCCAGCGTAGTACCGCGAGGCTCTATATCGAGGTGGTCTTCACCACAGGATATCAGCAGTATAAATGCCGCGAGTAAAAAGAGTATATTTTTCATCATCTGAGTTTCTAGAAGATTATAGAGTAAGATTCACACCAAATACGAAGAAGCGCGGCTGGGGATAAAGTCCTCGGTCTATGCCAAATGAACCACCGCCGATCTCAGGATCAAGACCTGTATACTTCGTTATTGTCAAGAGATTATTAGCCGATACATAGAGTCGGAGCTTATCTATACTTGCCTTTTGAGTAAGTGTCTGTGGCAAGGTGTATCCAAGTTGAAATGTCTTGATACGGAAAAAGCCGCCACTCTCGACATAGAAGTCTGAGCTGCGACTAAAGTTCTGATTAGGATCATTCTGCACTAGGCGTGGATAAGTATTACTCGTGCCTTCACCAGTCCACCTTCCCAGTGCATCACTAGTGAGATTAGCTCCCTGTAGATCAAATCTTCTCGTTGCCTTGAAGATTTCATTTCCCGCTACACCCTGCGTGAATATAGCTAGATCAATTCCCTTGTATTCAAAATCAAAAGTCGCTCCATATGTCCAGGTAGGAGTAGGATCGCCGATCATGCCTCGGTCCTCAGCGTCTATCACACCATCACCATTACTATCCACAAATCTAAAATCGCCTGGAGCGGCATTGGGCTGTATGAGCTCATTCTCAGCATTCACATAAGCATCTACTTCTGCCTGGGTCTGAAATATGCCATCTGTCTCATATCCAAAGAAAAATCCTATAGGCAGACCTTCTTGTGTCCTGGATATTTGTAGCCCTTGCGGGCCAAATGTCGCACCTAGCAGAAAATCCTTGTCATCACCCAGAAATGTCACTTCATTTTCTATATAAGTGATGTTGCCACTGACTCCTACGATGAGACCATTCTTCATTTCTTTGTCATAGCCTAGCTCCAGTTCTATTCCTCGATTTTCCATATTGGCTACATTACCTATACCTCCCTCATTTCCCACATAGCCAGGTACTACGATGGGTAGAAGCATATCCGTAGTCTCCTTGATAAATCCATCGAGTGTAATAGTGAGATTTTTAAACACGCGCATATCTAGACCTACATTAGTCTGAGTAGTCTGTTCCCAGCGCAGATCAGGATTGGCGATAGCATTGGGGCTGAAGCCATTCACGAGTTGATCATCTAGACCAAATGTGTAATTGCGAAATCCTCCGACGGTAGAAATAAATCGAAAGTCACCTATCCTGTCATTACCATTTACACCCCAGGACGCTCTCAACTTCATAAAATTGATAGCCGAACTATTGGAGATAAAGTTTTCTTCACTCAGGACCCAGCCTAGTGATATCGATGGGAAAAAGCCAAAGCGGTTATTCTGTCCAAAGCGAGAAGAACCATCTACGCGCATGGTTGCTGAGAATAAATATTTTGACTTATAGTCATAGACGACTCTTCCCAGGTAGGACGTAAGTGTATTGAGATACTCAAATCCATTAAATGCTTGTGTTTCTACTGGTGTGCCAAAGAGAAGACTCGCGTCCTCAAGCCTGTCGACGGGAATATCTTGCACACGGCCGCCTATTCCCTGTCCTTTGTTTTGCTCAGCGACAGTACCTACAAGAGCGGTGACATTATGATCGCCGATACGGTTGCTATAGGATAGTGTGTTTTCCCATATCCAGTAGAGCCCTCGGGCTTGATTTCTGGAGTAGCTATTGATGTCCACTCTATTAGATGAGTTGAGATAGTGAACAGGCGTAAATCCCTCACCACCAAAAAATGCGAGATCCGTTCCGATACTGGATCTCAACTTGAAATTTCCGAGTTGGAATTCTCCAAAGGCATTACCCACGATCTTATCGCTCCACCCAAACCCTTGTTGGATTTCTAGGGCAGCCACTGGATTTAATATCTCAGATGTGACGCGTGTGGATATCCCATAGGGTACTCCATCAGCATTTCTGACCACGGGGAAATTTTGAAATACATTAGAGGCAAGCACCTCAGGATCCGTCTCTAGCACTGGAGTCAGTGGATCTAGATTAATAGCTCTGCTCAGAGGCGAGCCAAATTCACTATTAGTAGATACACCCTGTGCCATCACGCGACTATAGCCAAGTGTGTTGCCAAATGTGAATCGATTGCCTATCTTGTGTGTAGAGTTAAATCTAGCGGTAAATCTATTGTAATCAGATGCTTCATCACTTATGATACCTTCTTGTGTAAAATACCCAAAGGAGGCAAAGTATTGCGAAGTAGCATTGCCTGCAGTGAGACGCAATTCATGATTCATGATAGGGGCATCTGTACGGAATATCTGGTCTTGCCAGTCTGTACCTTCTCCTAGCGCATCTGGATCGTCAAAGAGTATCTCTCCACCTGCAGCTACACTAGACTCATTCATGAGGATGCCATACTCGCGAGCATTGAGAAGCGAGAGTTTGCGCCATGGAGCCTGTGTACCATAGTAAGCGCTGTAGTTTATCTGTGTAGTACCATTTTGAGCACCTTTTTTAGTCGTGACTAGGATGACGCCATTCGCTGATCGAGCGCCATAGATCCCTGCTGAGGCTGCATCTTTGAGCACTTCTATGGATGCTATATCTCCTTGATTAAGAAAATCAATACCGCCCAGTATGGGTATGCCATCTACTACGTATAGTGGCTCACTGTTGCCTATGGTCGTAGTACCACGAATCCTTACGGTACTACCTTCTCCAGGCTGTCCACTATTGGACGTGACACGTACACCTGATGTGCGACCTACGAGCGATTGCTCTATCCGCATCACTTGCATATCTTCGAGATCGGCAGCTTTTACCTGTGTGATAGCACCAGTTACCACCGCTTTTTTCTGCGTGCCGTATCCTACCACTATGACTTCGTCCAGCTCTGTTCCTCCTTCAGAGAGCGTAATATTGATATTGGATTTGCCGGACACGGCCTCTTGCTGACTTATATATCCGATATAGGTAAATTCTAAGGTAGCGTTTTCATCAGCCACCGTGATCTGGTAGCGCCCATCCAAGTCTGTGGTAGTCCCGTTAGCCGTGCCGATTTCAAGTATATTGACACCTACAAGAGTTTCTCCTGAGGCTGCATCGGTGATGAGTCCCTGTACTGTATACTGAGCATATATACTCGCAGCACTAAGCGTGCAAATGCACCAAAAAAATAGTTTTTTCATAAAGAAGGCAGTTGGATAAGAAAAAAAAGCTGACGGAAATGTATCCGTCAGCTTTTGGTAATTTTCGCAAGATATTATCTGACGATTATTAGTTTTTCTAGTTGATAGCTAGATCCGCTTTGCACATGCACGATGTGCAGTCCAGCAGCCAGATGCTCTGTATCGAGTGTCATGGTGGATTGGCCACCCGTAGACTCTTGCAAGATTACAGATTCTCCGACTTGATTATATACGGTGATCTGTACATCATCAGCACTAGGTGCATTGAGAAAGAGATTGACTTGATCAGTAGCGATGGTAGGGATCATAGTGAATAGATCACTTACCTGATCCAGATCTCGCGTTGCTACTATGCCACACTCTAGGCAGAGAGCAAACTGGAAGCAGATCGTATCAGTCATATCATCTACTTCTAGGAAGCGATTGACATAGTTACCATTGGGACTAGTGACAGTACATGGATCTCCATCGGTGAAGAACTCTTGATCGCTCCACATATCAAGTTGATACTTGTACTCATACGTACCAGGATTGAGATCTATAGTCGTAGACCATATTCCATCGCCATCAGCGTCTTCCATAGGATTGGCGTCAGGTGAGAAACCATTGAATGTTCCACTGACAAAGACAGTCGTGAAGCTAGGATCATAGTCTTCCATGTCCACCTCAAATGTTACACTCACTGGCTCTATCACGGCGCAGTCTGTAGTCTCAGTACACTGACCAAAGCAAGTAGACAGCGTCGTATCAGAGTTGATCGGGCCCATGTCACGATCATTGAAGTTGCCTGGATTAGCGCAATCTTGACCCGCGATGTCTTCTTTACAGCTGTAGTCAGGGCAAGCGCCATTAGTAAATGTATAGAACGATGTGAATCCCATCTCACGCTCGATGGTGATGGAATGTGTGCCATCGCCATTGTCAGTGAGAGGAAAGTCACCAGGATTACCAAAGTTGCCTCCACCGGCGATGAAGAACCCAGCAGGATCCACGTCTACTCCAGCGTCTCCCAGATTGATGGTGATATTCACGGCCTCTCCACATGCATAGCAACTATTGTAGCACACAGTAGGCACAATCGTGCTTTCCACTACAGATAAGCGACGATTAGTAAACTGACCTGAAGGATCTGTAATCACACACGTTTCAAAGCCAGTAAACATCTCTTGCTGATCAAACATATCCAGCTGGAAGAGATACTCTATCGCACCACTCTCTAGACCTGTGATGGTAGTTTCCCACACACCATCTCCATCTGTGTCATCCATCGGATTAGCACTATCGGAGAAGTCATTGAATGTTCCACTGATATACACAGTGGTGAAGCTGCCATCAAAGTCATTCATGTCTACAGAGAATGTGACATCGTTAGAAGTGGAAGCGGCTTCCTGTGTTACTAGATCGTCAAAGTAATAGGTCTGATCCTCATCAAAGGCAGTACCAAAATTGAAAAAGAGCACGGCACGAGCATAGCTACCACCTGAAGCTACTTCAAAGGGGGCAGCAATGGATGGCTCTCGAGTATTCCAGCATACTTCCACCCATTCCATACCCGCAGAGACAGTTTCATCTCTTTCCCAGTTGGCCTGAGTTCCGTTTTCTAGTTTGAGCCGTACGCTTCCTGCTTCTGGCATCCAGACCTTCATGCAGATATCGGTTTCTGTAGAGAGATCTATCGCTGGGTCAAAATCCGGATTGGTAAATGCACCTGCCCACACCATTGAATTGGCGGGCTTGATATGGACACCTACAGAGTCACTGGTATTAGCACCAGATGGGTCAGGGTTAGCTATGACCTGGCTCAGGGTGCCATCAAGCGTACTACCAAAATACTGGAAAAGGGTGGATGTAGCGGCATTCTCGTGATCTAGATAGACTGTCTGCGCTGTCATCATTGTCATAAGTGCCATACAACATGTAAGGAGTAAAGTTTTTTTCATAATTTCTAATTGAATTAAAGGTGAATTTTAGAAAGGACACCGAAGATACACGATACACGACAATCCTGTACTGTCCTGCTTGCGACTTTTTTTGAAAAATTGACGAATGGAAATTTGAATGATACTGCCTAGTTGCCATCTTGACAAAAAATCCTGCAATTGTGAACTGTAATCTTCATCTTTAGCCCATGTCTACAGCCATCGATATTTTTTTAGCGGAGGGAAATCTACCTGTAATTGCCGCACCTATGTTTCTCGTCAGTGGACCACAGCTGGTGGTAGAGTGTTGTAAAGCGGGTATCATAGGTACTTTTCCAGCGCTCAATCAGCGCAGTACTGAGGGTTTTGATCAGTGGCTTAGCCAGATCAGGACAGAGCTCGATGAGTGGGAAGAGCGTACAGGTAGGACTGCCGCGCCTTTTGGTGTCAACCTCATAGTCCATCAGACTAATCCTCGCGTGCAGGCAGACCTCGCCGTATGTGCCAAGCACAAAGTACCGCTCATCATCACTTCACTAGGAGCTGTATCGCAGCTCGTAGATGCTGTACACAGCTACGGCGGTGTAGTATACCATGATATCATCAAGAAGCGACATGCTGAGAAGGCCGCAGAGGCTGGAGTAGATGGGCTCATACTCGTGTGCGCTGGTGCAGGAGGGCACGCTGGGACTCACAGTCCCTTCAGCCTGATCTCAGATGTGCGGAAATTCTACGACGGGAAGATCATACTCAGTGGTGCCATGTCCACAGGTAGAGATGTGGCTACTGCGATGCAGCTAGGTGCTGACTTTGCATATATGGGTACACGATTCATCGCTACTGCGGAGAGCAGAGCTAGTGCCGAGTACAAGGATATGATCATCAGCAGCGGAGCCAGCGACATAGTCTACACTGCCGCTGTCTCAGGAGTGCCTGCCAATTTTCTGAGACCCAGTCTGGAGTCTATGGGTATCACCCAGGAGATGTGGGAGCAGAAAGCCAAGGTGGACTTTGGCAAGGAGCTAGATGCTGCAGAAGCTGAAGCCAAAGCCTGGAAGACGATCTGGTCTGCTGGTCAGGGAGTCAGCGCTATAGATAAGTCCATCCCAGTGGCGGATCTCGCTGCCGAGCTCAAAACCGATTTTCTTGCCGCACTCGCTGAACAGGCTGCAAGATCCCAGACATATACTCAATCTCTAGCTAGATAATGCAAGACCTGACTATGGCTCATACAGATCACTCATCCATACACTACCTACATGATTTCCTCTACCACCAGCGCGACCATCATCCACTAGACAAGGCGCTCAATTATAGATCTGCTGATGGTAAGTCGTGGCAATCTATGAGTACAGATGATATCATAGATGCGGTACATCGTACAGCTGCAGGATTACTGGCTGCTGGGTACCAGCCTGGGGACAAGATCGCTATGGTGGCATACACTAATCGGCCTGAGTGGACCATAGTTGACTTTGCCATGTCCATCACGGGCATTATCAGTGTACCACTGTATCCCACCATCAGCACTTCAGACTACGAGTACATTCTACAAGAGGCAGAGGTGAAGGCGGCATTTAGCGGAAGCGGAGACCTCATAGATAAGCTCCAACAGGCACAGCGTTCCGTATCTTCCTTAAAGGAAATATATGCTATGGACCCCTCGAGCAATGTCAAGCACTGGAAGGACATCTGGGTCGATCCTGACCAAGACGTCCTGGCAAAGGCCCGAGCTAGTATCCAGCCAGACGACCTAGCTACGATTATCTACACCTCAGGCACCACAGGACTACCCAAAGGTGTGATGCTCAGTCACCGCAATATCATACACGCCGTCCTACATACCATGCCTTGTCTTGATGTAAAGGCTGCCGAGCCCGTGATCAGTTTTCTACCCATGTGCCACATCTTTGAGCGTGCAGTGTCTATGGCTTACATATATCTGGGAGCGAGCGTGCACTATGCGTCTACAGACGCACTTGCGGGACCAGATGGAGCCATAGCCACAGTGCGGCCCGTGTGTTTTTCTACTGTCCCACGTCTGCTTGAGAAGATCTACGAGGCTATATATAATAAGGGTCTTGCGCTCACGGGTGTCAAGAAGCGTCTCTTTTTCTGGGCACTGAGCCTTACGGATGATTATGAGATAGGGCTTTCGCCCAAAGGCCTGCGAAGTCTGCAATGGAAAATTGCCGATAAGCTCATCTTCTCTAAGTGGAGAGAGGCACTCGGCGGTAGGATCAATCTCATCATCACAGGTGCAGCCCCATGCCCACCCAAGATGATGCGCATCTTCAATGCTGCAGGCATCATGATCCGCGAGGGCTATGGACTCACAGAGACATCTCCCACCATCAGTATCAATATGCCCCCTGTAGACCAAGCTATGATAGGTACAGTAGGGCCACTGATCCATGGAGTGGAGGTGGTGATAGATGATCCAGAGTCTACCTATCGTGATGGTGAAGGTGAGATCCTAGCACATGGCCCCAATGTGATGATGGGATACTATAAGAAGCCCGAGGAAAATCAAAAGGTCTTCACGGAGATCGATGGCAAGAGATATTTCCGTACGGGCGACATAGGACGATTTGTCCAAAATCGATTTGGTACCAGCTGCCTCGAGATTACAGATCGCAAAAAAGAACTCCTCAAGACCTCAGGGGGCAAGTATGTCGCCCCAGCTCCCATAGAGAGCCGTCTCAAAGAAGACTTCCTCGTAGAGCAAGTCATGATCGTAGGCGACAAGCAGAAATTTGTTTCAGCACTTATCGTCCCAGCGGCAGAGGCACTTCGCAAATATGCAGCCGACCATGATATCGCAGGTACGGATGTGGCAGAGCTCATCCTGGATGAGCGTATCATCAAGCGCTACCAAGACTCTATAGATCAGTGCAATCCTGAGTTCTCTCACATCGAACAGGTCAAGCGCTTCTCCCTGGTGCCTGCTACATGGGAAGCAACGCGTGATGATGGTACTGCTGCAGAACTCACACCCACTATGAAGCTCAAGCGACGCGTCATCACAGAAAAGTGCGCCGAGCACATCCGCGAGATGTACAGGTAAGAGCTAATCACTGGTCTAGTAGCATTCTCAATTAAGGTCAGACTTATGGCTAACTAGCAGAGAATCAAGACGCTACAATAGGACTTGACAATATCAAGAATTTATCCTATATTCGCAATCCGTTCAACTGAATTTTTTTCGGTGACTGCATGCAGTCCCAGCCATTTTTTTAAAGAACAACACAGATGATAGTAGGAACCAGTATTGAGATCATTACCGCACAGAAAGCATGGACCACATACAGATATCTCACGTATGACACCATCTCTAGATCACAGACTGAGAAGCTGAAAGACCTCTACCACAGCGAAGAAATCGAAATCATCAACCCCGAGAAGCTCATGAGCGACGGCAAATAGCCGAGAGGGTAATCCTATCCACACAGACTTAGTCTTTTCTCTTCATCTCATCTACAGGTGGCCTTATTCTCTATTGCGCTTAGCCATCTGATGACCAAGCTTTACTCGGCAATGGCACGCGTCTTGACTGTGTGACGAGAGAATATCCAGTTCACCGGACGGACGCTATCAGCGATGGCAACACCTATCATTGAGGCGCATCCTATTGCCTGGATCAAAAGGGTGTTTCACCAAGGACGGTGCCTAGATGTCCTCTTGGCAGCATGTGATCTTGATACTTGTGATTTCCATCTCTGAGCTTACTCCAGTATAGAGTGATACATAGCTAAGAAGATCAGTGAGAGCTTGGTGTCAAGAGAAATATCTGCATCTAGCTCATCTACGATGTCCCAGTCGCGAGGGTCTCCCTCTCTTGTAGTATATATAGCGAACACTCCGCGCGATTCGTCCTCTAGATACCATTCATTGAAGTCATTGCGATATCTAGAGCGGAACACCAGTGTCCCATCAGGGCCTTGTACACGCCATACGGAGAAGTCGCGCGCCCACTGTGTGCGCATGGTGATAGTGCCAGAGTAGCCAGTAAGTTCCCAGAGATTGGGGTCGTCAGACCACTTGAGTTGGATATCGCCGCTATCATCGCCCAGTCGGTAGTTCCACTCTGTCCAGTCATCTTTGCCTGGCCAGGTCATCTCTAGAGTACCTATCTCTTCGCCTAGACTGTCATAGTAGACCCATGAGGTCAGATCATTGTCCAGGCGGCTGCCGAGAGACGAGATTTCCTGTGCGGCTAGACTATTGATATACAGAGCACATACCATCCATAGATAGGCGATGCGTCTGGTCATGATAAGATATGAGTTGATATCAGCTTAGAACGGAAGATCATCCTCGCCCATGGGATCCATCTGGTCACCAGTGGCTACGGGATTAGCTGCAGGGGCAGCCGCTGGGCCTTGCGCGACTTGAGGGGCTGCACCTTTCTCTACCTTCCATGCATTGAGATTAGTGAAGAACTTATCCTCTTGAGTATTGGGATCTGTCCACTTGTTACCACGTACGTCAAAGTACACCTTCATTTCTTCCCCCTCTGCGTAGTCATCGATCAGATTGCAGCGATCTTGTACGAGCTGAAATTTGATGTACTGCGGATACTGCGTCGGGCTATGCTCGAGGACAAATTCTCGTGCTTGGAAGGTCTGTGTCTTGCTCTGCGTTTCAAATTTCTTGAAGAGCTTTCCTGTAATTTCAAATGACATAGTCAGTAGGCTTAATCGTGTGAAAATTGTCTTCTCTGCTCTTCAATGGCTGTGATAGCATAGATGCATAGGAGACAACATATATAAAAACGCAAATATGAGAGAATTGATTCACATATCCGCACTGCATTCACAGTATCAGATCATATCATGACCATGGCAAGTATCACTTGCCTGAGAAGTAGCTCTAAGATTTGCTGCGCTGAGCGATAATTTGGTCAGCTGCCTCAGTGAATTGCTCTACAGTAGGGGAGTATCCTGTCTTACCATGAGCACTCACGCTATATTGACCATTAGCATCCTTCTCAAGATCAAAAATCCAAATCGTAGGATAACCACGGATGCCAAAGGCACTTCTGAGGCTATTATTCTGTGCTTTGATTTCAGAAGGTACTTGACTGCGTCGAGGATAATCGAGCTCCAGGAGCACCACATTTTCATCAGCCCATGCCTGGAAGTCTGCTTTGCTAAACACACTTGCGGTGAGTCTCTTACACCAGCCGCACCAGTCGCTGCCTGTAAAGTTGGCCATGATAGGCTTGCCAGTTCTTTCTGATTCTTGGAAAGCATCCTCTACGATGACGTGCCAGCCTTCATTGCCAGCTGTATAATCTTCGAGTGCTACTTGAGCGTGAGATGTGCTAAGTCCGAGAGTGAGTAGAAGTGTGGATAGGATAAGAGATTTCATATGATAAGTCTTTCTTAATGTTGTGACAGCGCAGCTTGCGCTCTACGATACAAAGATAATGCGGCCCGAAGAGCTAAAGTGCCCAGCTGTTGATTTCATCCCGACATTTAGGAAGGCCTTAACCTTACTTAGCACAAGATCGGCAGTATGTCTATACGATTATGCCGCCGAGTGCACAGCGTCTACTAGAGCCATGATATCATCTGGTGTATTATACAAGTGTGGCGATATACGTACATAGCTGCCACGCTGGGATACAGAGATGTGACGACGCTGTATTTCTGTAGACAGGCGCTCGAGATTGACATGCTCAGCAAAAGCGACGCCGTAGAGATGCTCCGCAGTCGGCTCTGGGGGCAGCATGATGTGATCGCCTAGCTCCGCCTGGAGTAGAGACTTGAGAGCGGCACAGTGAGTCTGTATTCGCTCGGTTCCCCAGTCGAGCACCTGCTCCAGGCTCTTGATCATCATAGGACCCAGGATGAAGTGGCTTGTCTGGCCAGTGCTATAGCGAGCAGCACCAGGCAGATACTCGAGGGAATAGTCCGTCAACTCGGCAAATTTGCGATGATTCACCCGGTTCATCCATGACTCCTCTATTGGCTGACCATTGTCAAATCTTGGACTCATGTAGCTGATCGTCATGCCGTATGGTCCCATGAGCCACTTGTAGGTTGCACAGAGCATGGCATCTATATGGCATCCATGTACATCTATCGGCATAGCTCCTACGGCTTGGGTGCCATCTACGATGAGTATCGTATCAGTAGCTCGACAGCGATCGCCAATCATTTTGAGATCGTATAGCGTGCCATTCATCCAGTGCAGGGGACTCATGAGGACCAGTGAAGTAGCTTCTGATATCTGATCCACCACAGCCTCAGAGATCGTCTCATGGCCATGATTTTCGTCTACGACTTTGATATCCTGACCGTGCTGCTTGGCCCAGCTATGCAGAGAGAGATAATCACTGGGAAATTCTTGTCCTGTGATGACGGCGTAGGTCTCTTGGGATCTGGGCACCACATTATTCATGATATTAGCGATACCATAGCTCACACTAGATCCTAGGGCTAGTCTAGAGGGACTTACGTCCAAAAGCTTACTATACAACTCCCTGATCCGATCAGGATACTTATAATAGTCTTCCGCCACCACACCTGATGGATCACGCCGAGAGATGATAGCTTCATGTCCAGCGGCTTCTGCAGATCGCAGCAGCGGCGCCTTGGCGGCACAGTTGAGATAGTGACCATCTTCGCGAAGGGAAAATAGTGATTTGTAGTCTCGATTCATAGGAGCAAAGTACGCGATATCTAGCGGTTGCATTTCCCTTAAGAGTGCATCTACCTCACTTGTATATGTAAGTGATCATCATGCCTCACGGAGTGGCATCCGTGATAGCGGAGCTTATCGTGTCTCAGACCAAGCCTGCGTAGGAGATGTGGTTCTAAAAATATCTTTTCCGTCTGTGCATCTGTCAGTAATATCTCCACCATCCTGCGTGTCCGAGTCTCATCCAATGTTAAGTCGTCGCGTGTACCCATGGTGAAGTATTTGGCCATATCATATGAGGCGTATCCAGCCTCTTCACACTTCGCAGCCATAGGATCTGAATATTGAGACTCAACAAAATAGCCATACCCTGATCGGCTCGGTTTTTTGCTAGTGGGCTGATTATCCTCTAGATAATAAAAGCTGAGGTCTACCTTCTTGCCATCGTCATGACTAAGATGAGGTAGTAGAGGAAATCCGTCGATAAATGGAAAGCATGCGTCCAGATAAGAGAGATCTGCACCAGGAAATTCAGCACGCAGATTATCTGCCGTGCGGATCAAGGTATCGTACAGCTGATCATTGACGTAATTTCGACTTAGCAGGACGCTCACATATGTGTGAGGTCTCAAAACGGAGCGTTTTGATAGTGGTAGTGCTCTTCTTCCACCCAGTTCTGCCAAGTGAGGTACAATCACAAAGCAACTAAAAAGATATAAACACAGAAATAAGACAGTCCTCTTTACTATGGACGACCGTATAGGAGCTGTATATCTACTCACGATGGATGTAATGATCCACAGTATTCCTCCCCACTGAGTTAACACCGTCAGCAGGATGACCGCCAGTATATGGCCGCACCACCGAAAAATAGAAATCATGTAATCAATAATTATAGGAACAATCATTACAACGTTGAATAAGTGACGTAGCGTGCGGGAGAAAGTACCTGCCATGGCTAAATCATTTTCTGTCAAGGATTTCAAAAGAAAATACAGATCGACAGACC
>JAHDBH010000058.1 GCA_020630495.1 Saprospiraceae bacterium | reverse complement strand
AGACGAGCTATACCTTATGTCCAGATACACCTTTTGGTATACCAAATTGTGGAAGTTGGACGTATAGTGTAAGTCCAAGCAATGGGGCGAGTATCACTCCAAATGCGGCGAATGATAGTTTATTCATCAATTTAAATCCAGGATTCGGGAACGGTAGTCCAGTGATATTGAATGTAATGAGTACGAGTGGTGGCTGTAGTACCTTTGATTTTCCGATTGAGTTATATAGTTTGAGTGATTTTGAGTTTGGGCCGTTTGCGGGCGTAGACGCCTGTACAGTTGGCTGTCAGCAATTGAATTTGAATATACCCTCGGACTATGCGAGTAGTGTAACGGTAGAGTGGTTACCGAATCAATATTTAGATGACAATACGAGTTTGACGCCTACGATCTGTAATCCGCAGAGTGATGTAAATTATTTTGTACAGTTAAACTTCATGACAGAAGAAGGGATGTGTAGCTATACGGCGAATTATCCAGTGACGGTAGAGGAGCAGCTTACAGAAGAGGTGATCGAAGATGGAAATTTATGTAGTACTGATCAGGCTACGCTAGAGGCACCGACGGGCTATAGTAATTATGATTGGATACGGATCAATAGTGATGGAAGTGAGACGACGGTAGCGAGTGGTAGCGAGAGTAGTTATGTGGCTACGGCAGAGGGACAATATTATGTGGAGTATCGAAATCTAGGAGCAGTATGTGCGGTACGGAGTAATGTATTCAATGTCAATGCTTGTCCATTAATGGAAAAGAGTTTGACGAGTATAACGCCGACGTCAAATCCGAATGAATACACAGTAGTGTATACGATTAGTGTAGAGAATCCAGGGAGTTTGGCTACAGAATATGATGTATATGATGTACCAGGTTTTGATACAGATATTGTTGCGAGTGTAGCGAGTTATAGCAGTGATGCACCGGGTGTTGCAGGCGGTGGATTGAGTTTACCAGCACCAGTGGCACCAGGCTGGTTATTAGGTGATGATGTGAGTATAGATGGAGGTTCTACGCATACGTATACGGTGAGTTATGTAGTGACGATTGATTTAGCAGATGGTACAGTAGGAGACGATAGTTATACGAGTTGCGGACAAGGTAGCGGACCGGAGAATGCAGGACCAGGAGAAGGATTATATAATAGTGCAAGTTTAGATCTAGACAATGATCCAAGTACGGAAGAAGTACAAGATGATGATTGTGGGGAGTTACCATATTTAAGTTTAGAGAAGGCGCATGAGAGTACGGTAAGTACGAGTGTAAATTGTTATGATGTGACCTACAGTATCAAGGTTACGAATAGCGGTGGTGCTGAAGGGGTATATGATTTGATCGATGATCCCGATTTTGATGATGATTTTGTGATTACGAGTGCGATATTCACGACGGATGCATTTAGTAATCCTGGTGGTAGTTTACCGACGACGAGTAGTACCTATGTATTAGCGAATGATCAGGTAATTACGGCAGGTAAGGTCGATAGTTTTGCGATAGTATTGGGTGTATGTATCGATTTAGAAGATTCAGCTAGTGTAGGAGATGAAGTATATACGGCGAGCTGTGGCACAGCGAATGGCCCAGGCGATCCAACAAATGGAGAAGGCTTATACAATGAAGCGACTTTAGATGTGAATAATGATGGTACTCCAGATGAGAGTGCAGAAGCTTGCGATGATGTGCCGTATTTGGTCTTGACGAAGAATGTAGCGAGCATGACGATCCAAGCGGATGGTAGTTTTGATGTATTGTATACGATTACGGTACAAAATATCGGAGGAGCAGAAGGCGAGTATGATTTATATGATCTACCGAGTCCAGACGATGATTTTGTATTCAATAGTGTCAGCTATACGAGTGATACGGGCAACAGCGGTAGTTTAAGTACGAGTATACCTGCGGCACCAGGCTGGTTATTAGCGGATGATCAAGGTATCGGAGCAGGCGTACTACATACGTATACGTTGACGGCGAATGTAAGTATAGACTTGACGGATGGAGTTGGCGATGATGTATATACGGAGTGTGGCTCAGGGGGTACGACACCAGGTAGTGCCGGTGAAGGCTTGTTCAATGAAGCCCAATTAGATGTGAATAATGATGGAGAGATCGATATAGTTGATGAAGCCTGTACAGATATCAGTGATTTGATGATGACGAAGAATCTGGTAGAAGTGAGTAGTCAGAATGCAGATGGTAGTTATGATGTGACGTATGAGATTGTGGTGACGAATGCAGGCGGCGAGTCAGGCGAGTATGACCTATTTGATTTACCGATATACGAAGATGACATTGTACTGAATAGTGCAAGTTACACGAGTAATACAGCGAATAATGGAGCATTAAGTGCTACAGTACCCGCGGCACCAGGCTGGTTATTAGCGGATGATCAAGTGATTGGTAGTATGTTGAGTCATACGTATACGGTAGTGGTGAATGTAAGTATGGATTTATTGGCGGATGTAGCTATTGGCGATAATAGTTATACTGCCTGTGGAGAAGGTAGTGGTGGCGTAGCAGGGCCAAATCAGGGCTTGTATAATGTAGCGAGTATAGATGAGAATAATGATGGGGTGATTGATGAAGTCGATGATGCCTGTGGAGATTTACCACAGTTGGTCTTAGCTAAGACCCATGTAAGTACAACGGAGACGAGTATAAACTGCTATGATGTAGTATATGAGATCAGTGTAGAAAATATAGGAGGCGCAATAGGGGAGTATGATTTAGTAGATGATCCGATGTTTGATAGTGATTTCACGATCAATTCAGCGGGCTATACGACAGATGCGGTAGGAAATCCAGGAAATGCATTAGCAGCGAATCCAAGTACGTATGAGTTGGCAGATGATCAGGAGATTGCAGCGGGTAAGCTAGATAGTTATACGTTGACTTTAAATGTATGTCTAGATTTAGAAGATGGCGTTACAGGCAATGATACGTATGATGCGAGCTGCGGTACTGCAAATGGGCCTATTGATCCAGAAAGTGGAGAAGGGCTATACAATGTAGCGCAGTTAGATACGAACAATGATGGCACTCCAGATCAAGAGGCAGAAGCTTGTGATGATGTACCGTATTTCACTTTAGAAAAGACGCAGAGTAGTGCGACGTTAGAAACGGATGATACATGGACGATTGTGTATACGATTACGGTGAATAACATTGGAGGTGCAGCAGGTACTTACAACCTAAACGATAATCCAAGTTTTGACGATGACATCGTGATAAATACAGCAAGCTATACAAGTGATGCAGGACCTAGCAATCCAAGTTTAGCAACGACAGTACCTGCAGGCGGCTGGGTATTAGCCACAGATCAAAGTATCGATGGTGGAAATACAGATATATACACTTTAACGGTGAATGTAACTTATGATCTATTTGATGGTACAGTTGGTGATGATAGTTATACGGCATGTGGAGAGGGCGGCAGTGAACCAGGCAGTGTAGGAGAAGGCTTGTACAATGAGGCGGTATTAGATACGAATGATGATGGTCAGGGCGATCTAGTAGACGAAGAATGTCAAGATTTAGAGAGTGTAGATGTAGCGTTGATCAAGACGGTCAATACACCAGGTCCCTATAGTTATGGAGATGTGATCAATTTTGATATTGAGGTGATTAACCAAGGGACGGTTACGTTGACGGATATAGAGGTGATTGATTATCCAGGCTGTGGCTATAATTATGTAGGAGGCTCTGCGACAACATGGTTAGCCAGTGGAGCAAACTATGTAGCGACGATAGCCGGGCCTATAGCACCAGGACAAAGTATAACAGTGAGTATCAACTATGAAGTAATACCCTGTAGCTCAACGACCGAGAATGCATATTTAAATATAGCGGAGGTATCGTCGATGGAAGATGATGAAGGCAATGATGTAAGTGGTGAGGATATTGACAGTACACCAGATACAGATTCGACGAATGATGGAGGAGGATCTGTAGATACAGACAGTGATAATGTAGTAGATGGGGACGGAAGTGGAACCCCTGGCGACGAGAACGCAGCTACCGATGAAGATGATCAAGATCCAGCACAGATCGAAGTATTCGATTTAGCCTTGCAGAAAATGATCAGTACACCACCACCATTTGCATTTGGAGATATGGTTGTATTTGATATTACGGTATACAACCAAGGAAATGTAATGGCGACGGATGTGGTTGTGAGTGATTACATTCCTGTAGGATTTGGTTATGACGCTAGCACAGCTGTGAACACAGCGAATGGCTGGAGTGCTGGACCAAACCCAACGACAACGATCGCTGGCCCAATAGCGCCAGGCGCAAGTATGACGGTACAGATTGAGTTAGAGTTTATGACTACTGGCGGCGGAGCCGAAGACTGGTGGAACTATGCCGAGATTACAAGTGCCTTAGATGGAGACGGTAATGCGACGGTAGATATCGATAGTACCCCAGATAATGATCCAGACAATGACAATGATGTACAGCCAGGAGATGGCGATGACAACAACATAGATGGAGGCGGACCGAGTGTAGGCGAAGATGAAGATGATCATGATCCAGCGGATATATTTACAGTAGTAGATGTAGCGCTACAGAAGACCTTAAGTACCCCACCACCATACACGTATGGCCAAGTGTTGACGTATAGTATAGAGGTATTCAATCAGGGTAATATGGATCTTCAGAATATCGAAGTTACAGATTATGTACCCTGTGGATTGAGCTATGTAGGCGGAAGCCAAGCGTGGACCGTTGGAGCAAATGGAACGGATTATGCGACGACAATCGCAGGGCCATTAGCAGCGGGTACGAGTATGATTGTAACGATCGACTTAGAAGTCATACCATGTACAAGTAGTACAGAGAATGCATTTTTGAACTACGCAGAGGTGAGCTATATGGAAGATGATATGGGTAACGATGTGAGTGATGATGATGTAGATAGTAATGCGGATAACAATGCTGGCAATGATGTAGGAGGCACCCCGAATACCGATGAAGATGATCATGTCGATGATGATGGGATGGACAGTGATGGAGATGGTATTACGGATGAAGATGACCATGATCCCGTATTGATCGAAGTATTTGATTTAGCGTTAACGAAAGTATTAGATACCCCGGCACCGTATGTATTTGGTGATGAGTTGACCTTTACGATCGAAGTTACGAATCAAGGAAACGTAACGGCAACCGATATCCTAGTGACGGACTATATTCCAAGTGGATATAGTTATGTAAGTGGTACACCAGCGTGGGTAGCGAATGGAGATCACTATGAAACAACGATCGCGGGTCCACTAGCAGCAGGAACGAGTACAACGGTAGAGATTGTACTAGCGTTAGTATCTGATAATACAGATGGCGTTGATAGTTGGATCAATGTAGCGGAGATTAGTGAGGCGAGTGATGAAGAAGGGAATGTCACCGAAGATGTAGATAGTACACCCGATGCAACAGAAGATAATGATGCAGGTGGCGAGATAGATACAGATAGTGATGATGTGATTGATGGAGATGGAAGTGGATTACCAGGGGATGAGAATCCATTGACGGATGAGGATGACCAAGATCCAGCGGGAGTATTCATCGTAGATGTAGCCTTAGCGAAGACAACAATAAGTGAAGGACCCTATACATGGGGCGACGAAGTAGTGTTTAATATTGAGGTAATCAACCAAGGAAGTGTCGTATTAACAGATATTGAGCTTACAGATTACATACCATGTGGTTTCACGTATGCAGCGAGCAATGATCCATTATGGACATTAGATTCAGCTACGGGCAATGCGACGAGTGTAATCGCTGGGCCATTAGCGCCACAGGCGACGATGAATGTAGAGATAACATTGGTATTAACGATGTGTGATGCACCAGCGGATGCGTGGACGAATGTAGCGGAGGTAAGTGCGATGTCCGATGAAGAGGGCAATGATGTTACCGATGAAGATATAGATAGTGATGCAGACGATACCGAAGGCAATGATGGCGGAGGAAACCCAGATGGGAATAGTGATGATGTGGTAGATGGAGATGGGACAGGAGCTCCTGGCGATGATGATCCAGGGACCGATGAAGATGATTCAGATCCAGAATTTGTAGAGATTTTTGATTTAGCGTTGACGAAGACCTTAGCGGTAGCGGGCCCATATGCATGGTTAGATGATATCACCTTTGAGGTGAATATTACGAATCAAGGAAATGAGTTTGCAGATAACATTGTCGTGACGGATTATCATCCAAGTTGTTTCATCTTGAATGATGGGGCATGGGTAGATAATGGTGACGACACCGCGAGCAGGATGTTGAGTGTAGCGAATGGTGGATTAACATCCCCACTAGCACCAGGAGCAAGTATTACAGTACCAATCACCTTTACGGTAGGCGTATGTGGCACTCAGTTACAGACGAACTATGCAGAGATCAGTGCAGCTACGGATGAAGAAGGCAATGTAGAAGAGGATGTAGATAGTACCCCAGATGCTACGAATGGTAATGATGCGGGAGGAAACCCAGATGGAGCGAGTGATAATGTAGTCGATGGCGATGGCACGGGAGTAGCCGGTGACGATGAAGCGACTACGGATGAGGATGATCATGATCCAGAGACGGTATTGGTAGAAGTACCGGTATGGGATTTAGCCTTAGTGAAGACCTTGAGTTTAGGACAGCAGAATGCTGTTGAGATAGGCGATGTAGTAAGTTTTGATATCCAAGTAACGAATCAAGGGACAGAGCCAGCGGATAATATAGAGATCACGGATTATCTACCAGCATGTATGACCTTAACAGATGGTAGCTGGAGTGATAATGGAGATGGTACAGCAGATAAGGTATTAAGTGTAGCGAATGGCGGCTTAGTAGGCGGTCCATTAGCACCAGGTCAGAGTGTATTGACAAGCATTACGTTTACGGTAGAATCCTGTGCCACAGGGACGATCATGAACTGGGCAGAGATCTCAGACTTTACGGATGAGTATGGCGATGATCAAGAAGACATCGACAGTACACCGGATAATGATGAGGATAATGACATATTTGATGGTGACGACAATATTTCAGATAATGGAATGCAGGGCGGTGATGAGGATGATCATGATCCAGCGAGTGTGACGGTGATTGATCCGGAGAATATGGTATTTGATTTAGCCTTAGTGAAGAGTTTAAGTGCTGGTCAGACGGGTCCATTTGGTAATGGCGCTACGGTAACGTACGATGTAACGATCGAGAATCAAGGGAGTATATCAGCGGATAATATCGAGGTGATCGATTACTTACCGAGTTGTTTAGTATTGACAGATCCAGCATGGACAGATAATGGAGATGGTACGGCGAGTATAGTATTGAGTGTAGCGAATGGTGGCTTGGCCACTCCACTACAGCCAGGTATGGAGATTGTACAGACGATCACGGTGACCTTGAGTGGTTGTGCAGCTGGAGATATTGTGAACTATGCAGAGATCAGTGGAGCAACGGATGAGGAAGGCGAAGTTCAAGATGATATTGATAGTACCCCAGACGATACGAATGGTAACGATGCTGGTGGTAATCCAGATGGCAATAGTGATGATGTGAATGACGGAGATGGAAGTGGAGTTCCTGGAGACGATGATCCAACGACAGATGAAGATGATCATGATCCAGAAGTGATACAAGTAGATGAGGATGTCGTAATGGAGTTTGATTTAGCCTTAACGAAAGTGTTAAGTGCAGGACAGGCGGTACCGGTAGCGAATGGTGATGTAGTGAGTTTTGAGGTACGAGTATTCAATCAGGGCAATGTCGCTGCGGATAATATAGAGATCACCGATTACATACCCACGTGTATGAGTTTAAGTGATACAGATTGGACGGCTGGTGCTAATAATACAGCGAGTATACTATTGAGTGTAGGGAATGGAGGTTTAACGACCCCATTACTACCGGGAATGGATTTGATGGTAGAGATTAGCTTATTGGTGAACAGCTGTAGTGACGGTACGGAGATCAACTGGGCGGAGATCAGTGGAGCTACGGACGGAGCAGGCAATGAAGTAACAGATATTGATAGTACTCCCGATAATGATCAAGGCAATGATGAGTACATGATCGATAATGATACGAGCGGAGACGGTAACAATGGAGGAGATGAAGATGATCATGATCCAGCGGAGGTACCGATCGAGAATCCGGAGGTATTAGTATTTGATTTAGCCTTAACGAAGACATTGACTCCATTACAGCAGTTACCGATAGTAGAAGGAGATTTATTGAGTTTTGATATTACGGTGTATAACCAAGGAGATATATCAGCGGATAATATAGAGATTAGTGATAGTCACCCTAGCTGCTTTACGCTAGCGGATGCGAATTGGACAGATGCAGGTGGCGATGTAGCGACCCGAGTATTGAGTGTATCGAATGGTGGACTGACGACTCCATTGGGACCTGGTCAGAATGTACAGGTGACGATCAACTTTGTTGTAGGAGCATGTACGAGTACGAGTGTAGTAAACTATGCAGAGATTAGTGAAACTACGGATGGCGATGGCAATCCGGTAGAAGATGTAGATAGTACCCCAGACGGTGATCCTACGAATGATGGTGGCGGTAATCCAGATGGTGATAGTGATGATGTGATCAATGGGGACGGGACAGGAACACCAGGAGATGATGATCCGAGTACGGATGAAGATGATCATGATCCAGCGGTTGTACCATTTGATCCAGATGGCGGGCCAGTAGAGCCAGAGTTTGATTTAGCCTTAGTGAAGCAATTAGCGGATGGACAATCAGCGAATGTAGCCCCAGGGAGTAGTGTAACGTTTGCGATTACGGTATTCAATCAAGGTGCGGTATTAGCGGATAATATCGAGGTGATAGATTACTTACCAAGTTGTGCGGTGTTAAACGATCCAGCATGGACCGATAATGGCGATGGTACGGCGAGTATATTATTGAGTGTAGGGAATGGTGGTTTAACGACTCCATTAGCCCCGAATCAGAGTGTAAGTGTACCGATTACGGTAGATATGAATAGCTGTACAGGTAGTGTGGTAAATTATGCAGAGATCAGTGGCGCAACAGATGGCTCTGGCAATCCAGTAGAAGATGTAGATAGTACCCCAGATGATACGAATGGCAATGATGGGGGCGGTAATCCAGAAGGAGCTAGTGATAATACTACAGGAGGAGACGGAAGTGGAACCCCAGGGGATGATAATCCATTGACAGATGAGGATGATCATGATCCAGAGGTAATCACGATTGATCCAGTAGCACCGAGCGACTTTGATTTAGCGTTGATCAAGCAAGTAGCAGCCTTCCAGACGAGCCCAGTGGCGAATGGCGATATGGTAAGTTACCAGATCACAGTATATAACCAAGGGGATGTAGCTGCAGATAACATATCCGTAGTGGATTATATTCCATCTTGTATGGTATTGAACGATAGCGATTGGACCGATAATGGCGATGGTACGGCGAGTATATTATTGAGTGTAGGGAATGGCGGCTTGAGTAGCCCACTACAACCAGGAGATAATGTAGCTGTATTTGTAACCTTAGAACTAGTAAACTGTACAAATGGAACGACGACGAACTATGCGGAGATCACGGAAGCTACGGATGGCAATGGCGATCCAGTAGAAGATATCGATAGTGATCCGGATAATGATCCAGACAATGATGGCGATCCGATCGATGATGCGACGAATGATCCAAACGATGAAGATGATCATGATCCTGCGGATATCGAAGTAGAGAATCCAGCAGAACCTGGTGACTTTGATTTAGCGTTGATTAAGGTACTAGCCTCAGGACAGAGTTCAGAAGTGATGACGGGAGATTTTGTAGACTATGAGATCTACGTAATCAACCAAGGGGATGTAGCGGCGGATAATATCGATGTAATCGATTACATACCAAGTTGTTTCACATTAGCGGATGCAGATTGGACAGACAATGGCAATTCGACAGCAAGTATCACCATAAGTGTAGCGAATGGTGGCTTGACCGGAGCCTTATTACCAGGGACAAGTGTAGCGATACCGATTACACTACAAGTAGGAAGCTGTAGTGGTACATCACAGACAAACTTTGCAGAGATCACGGAAGCGACGGATGTTAATGGTGATCCAGTAGAAGATATTGACAGTACTCCAGATAGTGATGATAGTAATGATCCATTAGGAGAAGACGATCAGACAGATGGAGACGGGACGGATGATGAAGATGACCATGATCCGGAGACGGTCACGGTGATGGATGAGCTAGAGCCTCAGTTTGATTTAGCCTTGACGAAGACCTTACCATTTGGACAGTCAGGGACGGTACCGACGAATAGTGTAGTTACGTTCAATGTGAATGTATTTAATCAAGGAAATATAGCAGCGGATAATATCGAGATTATTGATTATTTACCGAGTTGTGCCCAATTGCAAGATCCAAACTGGACAGACAATGGCGATGGTACGGCGAGTATATTGTTGAGTGTATCGAATGGAGACATGGCGGTTCCATTACCACCAGGACAACAGATGACGGTACAGATCACGATGGATTTTTCAGGCTGTGCAGTAGGTAGTCATACCAACTGGGCAGAGATTGCGGATGCTACAGATGACATGGGTAATCCGGTGTCAGATATAGATAGTGATCCAGATACGACGAATGATGATCCATATGGAGCAGATAACCAGACAAATGGCAATGGAGTAGACGACGAGGATGACCATGATCCAGAAGTGATTATGATTAGTCCAATCGTAGATCCGGAGTTTGATTTGGCCTTGATCAAGACCTTATCAGACGGTCAATCCTCGAATGTAGCGAATGGTAATGTAGTGGTATTTGATATCACGGTATACAACCAAGGGAATGTAGCTGCGGATGATATCGAGGTGATCGATTATTTACCGAGTTGTTTCACCTTAGTAGATCCAAACTGGTTCTATGATGGTAGTAATAATACAGCGGTACGGGTTCTGAGTGTAATAGGAGGCGATTTATCGTCACCCCTTGGGCCTGGGATGAGTATTACGGTACCGATATCGGTACAGTTGAATGGATGTCCAGTAGGGCCGATTATCAACTGGGCAGAGATCGAGGAAGCGACGGATGGCAATGGCGATCCAGTAACAGATATCGATAGTACCCCAGATGATGAACAAGGGAATGATGAATATGGAGCAGATAACCAGTTAGATGGCGACGGTACAGATGATGAAGATGATCACGATCAGGAGATGGTACAAGTGATGGATCAAGTAGATGAAGACTTTGACTTAGCCTTGATCAAGATATTGGCACCAGGCCAAGTAAGTGAGGTGAGTGCAGGTGACTTTATCACGTTTAGAATCCAAGTAACGAATCAAGGCGATGTAGCCGCGGATAATATCGAAGTAATCGATTACTTCCCATCGTGTACGACACTAGCAGATGCAGATTGGACAGACAATGGCGACGGTAGTGCAAGTATCACGAAGAGTGTAGCGAATGGCTTGTTATTGTCACCATTGACACCAGGGCAGAGTATGAATGTAGACATTCGCTTATTAGTAGGCGACTGTGAAGCAGGCGATCAGTACAACTGGGCAGAGATCAGTGGAGCGACGGATGGAGCTGGCGATCCAGTGACGGATATCGACAGTACCCCAGATAATGATCCAGATAACGATACGTATACGACAGATAATGAGACCGATGAAGATGGTACGAATGGAGGCGATGAAGACGATCACGATGCGGAGATATTCATTATCACCCCGATGTTTGACTTAGCCTTGACTAAGACGGTAACATCAGTAGGCCCCTATAGCTTTGGAAGTAATGTAGATTTTGCGATCACAGTATACAATCAAGGCAATGTAGCGGCGGATAATATCGAGATTACCGATTACATGCCTATCGGCTATGCGTTCAATGCAGCGGATAACCCAGGCTGGACGGATAATGGAGATGGTACATTGACGTATGTAGAGACTACGGTACTAGGAGTATCGAGCAGTAGAGTGATACCCTTGAGTTTAGAGTTAGTACAGACCTCAGGAGGTAGTACAGATTGGATTAACTATGCGGAGATCAGTGATGCTACAGATGAAGATGGCAATCCACAGGAGGATATCGATAGTCAGATGGATGACTTTCCAGACAATGACAATGATGTTGTACCCGGGGATGACAACGATGATGTTATTGATGAAGACCCAGGAGTAGCAGGAGAAGATGATGAAGATGATCATGATCCAGCGGGAGTAGAAGTATTTGACTTAGCGTTAAATAAAGTAACAACGGACGAAGGGCCATTCAGATATGGAGATCAAGTTACGTATTCGATCAATGTATATAACCAAGGAAATATACCAGCAACAAATGTAGTGGTGAATGACTTTATCCCATGTGGCTTAGAATATGTAAGCAGCAATGATGGAGACTGGAGTTATAATGCAGTGACGGGTATGGCAACGACAACGTTCACCGGGATTATTAATCCAGGAGCATTTGGAGTAGTAGACATTACCCTAGAGGTAAAAGAATGTTACGGAGATGTGAGTAGCTCGTGGACGAATGTAGCGGAGATCGAAAGTGCAACGGACGAGGATGGTAACCCACAAGAAGATGTGGATAGTGATCCAGACAATGATCCTAATAATGATGGCGATCCAGACGACGATGAAGTTGATGGCGATCCAAATGATCCGAATAATCCAGATGAGGATGATCATGATCCAGAGACGATCGAGATCTTTGACTTAGCCTTACAAAAGCAATTAGTAACAGGAGGACCATATGCATATGGCGATGTGTTGACCTTTAACTTCAATGTGATCAATCAAGGAAATGTAGATGCCTTCAATGTGGTCGTAAGTGATTACATACCAGCAGGGTATAGCTTTGATAATGGAACGAATCCAGCATGGAGTTTGAATGCAAGTACAAATGAAGCTACAAGAACGATCGCAACAGTAGCTGCAGGCGAGACGGTAACGGTGAGTATATTATTGACATTGATCGAGACAGGAAGTGGTGGTAGTGATTACTACAACGGAAGTGAGATTAGCGATGCAGATGATAATACGAATCCAGGAGATGAAGATCCAGTGGATGCCGATAGTGATCCAGACAATGATCCGGATAATGATAATCCAGTAGAGCCAGGCGATGATAACGATGATGAGGTAGAAGATACGCCAAATGATCCACAAGATCCGAATGATGATGATGAGGATGACAGTGATCCAGCAGGACCAAGCTTCTATGATTTAGCGACGATCAAGCAGCCAGCAGCATCCGGGCCGTACAGTTATGGAGATCTAGTAGAGTTTGACTTTACCTTGATCAACCAAGGAACGATCACGGCGACGAATGTAGATATCGTAGATTACATTCCATGTGGATATATCTATATGTCTAGCAACGATGCTGATGGATGGAGTTATGATGCAGCGACAGGACAAGCAGTCAGGACGATAGCTGGACCAATAGCACCAGCAGGGACGGAGACCTACAGTATCACTTTACAAGTACAGCCATGCTATGAAGGCGAGGCGAGTGCATGGACGAATGTAACAGAGATTACAGGCGGCGAAGATGAGAATGGAGATCCACAAGATGACATTGATAGTGATCCCGACAATGATCCCGATAATGATGGCGATCCGACGGATGATGAGACGACGGGAGTTGGTAGTTGTGCCAACTGTATCCAGACGGTAGAAGTACCGTTAGGAGCGGGCACTGATGTTGTGGTGGAAGCCGTAATGGTAGATGGAGCACCATTAGCCTTACCGAATTATCCATATGATCTAAATGATCCAGCACAGGCAGCACAATTCTTAGCGGATTGTTTAGCCTTAGGTTACAATGTACAAGAGACCTTAGATCCAGCGACGGGTATTGTATCGATTTCGGTATTGTATCCAGGCGAGGACTTTGAGAGTTTCAATATCAATGGAGGCGAAGAGTTCTACTTCACATGTAGTGATTGTATAGGACCAGATCCAGATGAGGATGATCATGATCCAGCGACAAATGAGATCTTTGACTTAGCGTTTATCAAGTACATTGATGACAAAGGGCCTTATAACCCAGGCGATATAGCAGAGTACAAGATGGTGGTATACAACCAAGGAAATGTAGATGCATATAATGTAGAAGTGACAGATTACCTCAATGAAGGCTATATCTTTGATGCTGCTGCAAATGCAGGTTGGACACAAGTAGGCGATCTAGTACAGACGACGATATCAGGACCGATAGCACCAGGCGATAGTGTAGAGTTAGTATTAAATCTAGAAGTATTCGTACCAGAAGGAGCGAGTATTGAGAGTTGGTACAACGAAGCAGAGATCAGTGGAGCGGATAATGATACGGATCCAAACAATGAAGATCCAGTCGATGCAGATAGTACTCCAGATACGGATCCAGACAATGATAACGATCTAGTGGATGGTGATGATGAAGATCCGATTTTTGATGAAGAAGATGACAATGATAATGTGATCGATGAAGATCCTAATGATCCATTTGGAGAAGGCGATGATGATGAAGATGACAATGATGCTGCCGATATCTTAGTGGTAGGCGGACTAGGCGATACGGTATGGAAAGATCTGGATGGCGATGGTATCCAAGATGTAAATGAGCCAGGCGTAGCGGGCGTAGTAGTGACCTTGACAGATTGTGAAGGTAATGTGATCGATACGCAAGTAACGGATTCAGAAGGCTTCTACTTCTTTAACAATCTGATACCAGGAGACTACCAAGCGACCTTTGATATCAGTGGATTACCAGAGGGCTGTGACTTTACATACCAAGATGTAGGAAACGATGAAGAGGAGGACAGTGATGTAGATCTCAGTGGAGTAGGACCATGTGTCAGTATCGAAGGAGGCGAGTACGACAGTACCTATGATGCTGGTTTACTGATCTTAGCAAGCCTAGGCGATTATGTATGGCATGATTTAGATGGAGACGGTATCCAAGATGGCAATGAGCCAGGTATAGGAGGAGTTACAGTCAATCTATATGATGGCGATGGCAACTTTATTGCTACGACGACGACAGACAATACAGGCTACTATTTATTTGATCTACTGTACCCAGGCGACTACTACGTAGAGTTCATCACACCAGATGGCTATGAGTTGACCTTCCCTAATATGGGTATCAATGACGGTACAGATAGTGATGTAGATGGTACAAATGGAGAAGGAACGACACAAGTAACGACCTTAAGTCCAGGGGAGAATGATCTAGACTGGGATGCAGGCTACTATATCTGTGTACCTATTGGAGATCTAGTATGGTATGATATCGACGAAGATGACGTTTGGGATTCAAACGAAAATGGAATCAACGGCTTAGTCGTGAATCTATGGAGAGAGAATGCAGATGGAACATACAGTATCTATGAGACGACGTATACAGGCCATAAGCCAGGGACACCATCAGATGATGGCTACTATAAATTCTGTGCACCTCCGGGCACCTATTATGTTGAGGTAGTATTACCACCATACGGTCTAGTACCAGCGGTTGCGAATGTAGGCAATGATGAGGAGAGTGATAGTGATGTGACCAATGCGAATGGAGTAGGCACAACAGATAGCTTCACGGTATTGAGTGGACAAGAGAAGTGTGATCTAGGACACGGATACTATCCGATGGCAGAAGTAGGAGACAGAGTATGGAATGATAGTAATGAAAATGGAGTACAGGATAGCAATGAGTCACCGATCAGTGGAGTAGTAGTGAAAGCCTACGATATGGCTGGTGTCAAAGTAGCAGAGAGTGTAACCGATGCGAATGGTAACTACAAGTTAGATTACTTAGCGAAAGATGATTACTACATCCACTTTACACCACCAGCAGGGATGTCAGCAACGCTTGCGAATGCAGGAGGCGATGAATCGATGGATAGTGATGTAGATGGTAGCTATGGAGCGAATACGACTGGCATGTATAGTCTCAAGCCAGGCGATGATCTACCGCATGTAGATGTAGGATTTAGAGTAAGCAGTGTACTACCAGTAGAGTGGTTAAACATAGATGCTCAAAATGTAGGCGAGTACAACAAAGTAACATGGAGTACAGCAAGCGAGCAGAATGCAAGTCACTATGAAGTAGAGCGTAGATACGAAGACGAGCAGGAGTATGTACAAGTAGGCAAAGTAGCAGCGAACGGAACGACAAGTGAAGTAAGTGACTACAGCAGTGATGACTACGATATTGCAGAAGATGGCGTATACTACTATAGAGTGAAGCAAGTCGATGTAGATGGTAAGTATGACTACAGTGACGTGGTAAGTGTCAATGTGGTGAGAAAAGGAGAAGACAAGATCGAGTTATATCCAAACCCAACGGTGGATATGGTCAATATCGATGTGACGTTGAGTAAGACGAGTACGATCCGCGTAAGCATCTGGGATGCAGAAGGAAAGTTAGTAAGAGCAGATGTATTAGATAAAGAGCTAAAAGCTGGTTTCCATAACAACCAAGTAGATATTAGCTACTTAGTGAATGGCGTCTATACGGTACGAGTGAATATAGGAACACAAGTGATCAATAGAAGATTGATCGTCTTGAAGAACTAAAAAAGGGAGAGGAGTATCGCTAATGAAAAGAGCGTTACTCCATCTTTTTTATAAAGAGAAGGTAAAGGGTGTTTACCAAAAAGCTCAGATCTACATCAGTAGATTTGGGCTTTTTTGTATTATTACCAT
>JAHDBH010000057.1 GCA_020630495.1 Saprospiraceae bacterium | reverse complement strand
ATAAGTCGTTGAATACCGGATGCTTATCCCAAAAAATGGTCTTGTAAAAAATTCCTAATGCACGAATTGGGTCTAAGCTGGTGGCTGCTGACATGGCAGATCAGGTATACTCAGCTATGGACGACCCTATCAAAATACTACATGATCATGTGGGAAGCAGCAGTAGCGAGTCAGCTTTCTTTGTCCATGTAATCACGCACTTCCTAGTAGCAAGACTGTATAGCATGACTCACCAGATCCGCATCACCCCCAGAGAGAATCAAATCATCCAGCTCATCGCACACGAGTACACCCGATCCGATATATCCCAGGAGCTGTACATCAGTGAAAACACAGTAGCCACCCATCGTAAAAATATCCTGGCGAAGCTCAAAGTGAAGAACACAGCAGGTATGATCAGAAGGTCATTTGAGCTGGGGATACTGGAGCTGCAGGTGGCAGTGCACTAGATATAGCGGCAATACATCAACTGCAATCCATCTCAAGGCGTATCGCTCGCTTAATCGCCTAGTGTCTCTCCAGTCCCACCACCCAAGAAAGAGCTATCCAGAATCTATGCTAGCTCGACACATGACGATCCATGCACTATTTGTAGCATACGACGTTAATAGCTATGCACAGGGCTGATCTAGGAATCAGCCAGATTGTGTGCCATCTCTATAGCTACCTTTATACCTATGCTACTACAAATCTTTAAGTCCAAGATTCACCGGGCTACCGTCACCGAGGCCAACCTCAACTATGTCGGGAGTATCACCATAGACGAAGATCTCCTAGACGCATCTGGCATCTACGAAGGAGAGCGCGTGCAGATCGTCAATAACAACAACGGCGAGCGCCTGGAGACCTATGTCATCAAGGGTGAGCGCGGCAGTGGTGTCATCTGTCTCAATGGTGCCGCTGCGCGCAAGGTAGAGGTCGGCGATGTGGTCATCATCATCTCCTATGGGTGGATGACACCAGAGGAGGCCAAGACCTTCAAGGCGAAGTCTGTATTCCCCGATGAGAATAATCGCGTCCCCGAAGTATAAATCACTCCCGTGAAAAAAATCTGGATCAATATTGCCAAAGCCGTAGGCTTCCTATCCTTTGGCTCCGTGATACTCTACCTCGTATTTCGCAGTGTGAGCAAGAGCTACATGGAAGACTGCCTAGCCAAAGGCAACGTAGCGGCTGATTGCAAGCTGATAGATAAGATATGGCTAGACTTTCAGGAGGCCAACTACTGGTGGCTAGCAGGCATCGTACTCGTGTTTATGCTGAGTAACGTATCGCGAGCTATCCGCTGGCAGATGCTCTTCAAGCCACTAGGCCACCAGATAAAATTTCTTAATTCTTTCTTTGCCATCATGCTCGGCTACTTTGCTAATCTGGGACTACCGAGAGCTGGGGAGTTTGTCCGTGGGAGCACGCTCACGGCCTATGAGGGCGTGGCATTTGAGAAGTCTATGGGCACGATCGTAGTGGATCGCATCATGGATTTTATCTGCCTGGCCGTGATCATCGTGCTGGCGCTGGTATTTGAGTCGGAGCTCATAGCAGATTATCTTGGCGGCATGACAGATGGTGCAGGATCCAAGGGCATCAAGCTCGGGATCTTTGCAGCTATCGTGGTAGGCGGTATCTATATCACATGGCGAATGCGCGAGCGTCTATCGCACTACACGATCTACAAGAAGATAGAAAAGCTCTTCATAGGCTTTATAGAGGGCATCGGCACGGTGAGAAAACTGGACAAGCCAGTGGCATTTGTCTTTCACACCATAGCCATATGGGTGTGCTATTACCTCATGACATATCTGTGTTTCTTTGCTTATGAGCCCACTGCATTTCTTGGTTGGCAAGAGGGTCTGGTCATATTCTTGATGGGAGCTATAGGTATGATCATACCGTCTCCTGGTGGCATGGGAAGCTATCATGCTATGCTCATGGCTGGCCTTGCCATCTACGGCGTGACGGAGTATGATGGATTTAGTTATGCCAATCTGATATTCTTTACGGTACAGATCTTCGGCAATATCCTATTTGGCATCATGGCGCTGATCGTGCTGCCACTCTATAATGGCAAGAAAAAGACCATCGATGAGCCTATTGTCTAAGCTCATGACTCGCGATGAGGCGGTAGCATTTGCGCGAAAGCGCTCACAGGATCACCGTCTCGTATTTACTAATGGTTGCTTTGACATCCTCCATCCAGGTCATGTCCTCTATCTAGATGATGCGGCCTCACGTGGGGATCTGCTCGTGGTAGGGCTCAATACGGATCGCAGCGTGCGCCGACTCAAGGGGCATGAGCGGCCCGTACAGGATGAGCATGCTCGCAGCATCGTACTGGCGGGGTTGGCGAGTGTGGATGCGATCGTGCTATTTGACGAGGACACGCCACTGGATCTCATCCTGGCTCTGCGCCCAGACCTACTCGTCAAGGGCGGTGATTATACACCAGATGATATCGTCGGCGCCCAGGAAGTATGTGGCTGGGGCGGTAAGGTGGAGGTCATCCCCTTCTCACCGGGTCACAGCACCACAGACATCATATCACACATCCGCTCATGAGCACAGTACATCAATTACTAGCGCATCTAGAGGCACATGCTCCCTTTGCCTACCAGGCCGACTACGACAATGCTCGCCTCATCACAGGCAGCCCAGATCAAGAAATTACGGGCGTACTCTGCACGCTGGATAGCATAGAAGATACCGTCTACGAGGCGGTAGATCGTGGTTGCAATGTCATAGTGGCCCACCACCCTATTGTTTTTTCTGGTCTCAAGTCACTTACGGGCGCCAGCTACATCGAGCGTACGATCATCCAGGCCATCCGTCATCATATCGCCATCATCGCTGTGCATACTAATCTGGATAGCGTCCACCCCGGTGGTGTGAATAGCGCTTTAGCAGAGATCCTCGGACTAGGAGCAGGAGAGGTCTTACGACCAAATGCGTCTGTAGACCCCAGCACGCACACGGTGGGTGCCGGTCTCGTAGCAGATCTACCTGAAGCGATGGACCATACGGTGTTTTTGGGCTATGTGAAGGACCGATTGAAGCTACGTGTCCTCAAGCACACCGCACCTATAGATAGGCCCATACAGCGCGTGGCGATCTGCGGAGGAAGCGGAAGTTTTCTGCTCGAAGATGCGGTGCGTCACGGTGCAGATGCATTCATCACATCAGACTATAAGTATCACCAGTTTTTTGATGCAGACGGGCGCATCGTCATCCTGGACATAGGACACTATGAGAGTGAGCGTCACGTGATTACGCTCTTGCAGAAGCTGATCCAGGATAAATTTGATAACTTTGCAGCCCATTGCACAAATCTGGATACTAATCCAATAGACTATTACCTATAATATGGCTACAAAAGAGCTCTCCGTAGAAGACAAGCAGAAAGAACTATATCGCCTCCAACTCATTGATTCTGAGTTGGATGATATCAAGATCCTCAAGGGTGAGCTACCCATAGAGGTGAGCGATCTAGAGGACGAGCTAGCGGGTCTGCAGACGCGTATAGATAAGCTCACAGAAGGGCTGGACAAACTCAATACTGAGGCAGCTAATCACAATACCAATATCCAAGAGAGTAACATCCTCATAGACCGCTATACCAAGCAGCTGGACGACGTGAAGAACAATCGTGAGTACGATGCCCTCTCCAAAGAGATCGAGCTGCAGAAGCTCGAGATCCAGCTCAGCGAGAAGAAGATCGGCGGGATAGAGAAAGATCGCGAAGCAAAGTCAGAGATACTGACAACCGCCACAGCGAGATTTGCAGAGAAGAAAGAAGCTCTGGACAAAAAGAAGGAAGAGCTAGAGAAGATTATCGTCAAGACGGAGAAAGAAGAGGAAAAACTCAAAAAGAAAAGCGAGAAGCAGCGCAAACTCATCGAAGATCGCCTGCTAAGCGCCTACGACCGCATCCGTGAATCCTATAGAAATGGCTTAGCTGTGGTACACGTGGAGCGTGATGCCTGCGGTGGATGCTTCAGTAAGATACCACCACAGATACAGATCGAGATAGGCCTGCGCAAAAAGGTCATCGCCTGTGAGCACTGTGGCAGAGTCCTCGTAGATGAAAACATCCTGGAAAGCAACGTCTAGGACCATTCTCCTTGGCGCTTGCTTGATCATCTACACATGTAGTACCATAGGTCTACGAGCGCAGACTTCCCTATCAGACTGGACACAATCTGCTGAGTCAGATATGCTCCTCCTCTATGCAGGAGAGCACCTAGATGTTTCTGCGGGCGACGCTGACTTGCTGCTGGTCTATGTAGAGAGCTATGCGCTCTGGATGGAGCTCATCATGCACGATCAGTGGTCGCTGCTAGATCAGTACAAAGAGCGGCTAAAGGCTAATCTTGATATACTTTCATCAGCTGACACACCACAGTCTCAGTATCTCAGGGCGGATCTGCTCCTGCATGATGCGGTGGTAGAGATACTTCGCGATCGTAGATGGTCGGGCCTGCGGAGGCTGCACAGATCTTATGATGCTCTGATAGATCTGGAGACCCAGTGGCCAGAGGCACTTGACGTGCAAAAGTCTCTAGGTATCATAGAGTGGCTCGTATCGCAGATGACGCCTGGCCAGCAGCGCTGGGTGAGGCGACTTACAAGTCTGGATGGCAATGGAGATGATGCTATAGGCAGACTAGAGCGCGCAGCCACTATGCCTGATGTCATGGGAATGGAGGCGTCTCTGGTCCTCTCGCTTATTCACTCCGCGCGTGACCGTGTCGCTGCGGAGCAGGTGCTAGATGGGCTACCCATACAGGGCGGAGTCGTGGCGCTGCTGCGCGCAGGTATAGATCTGCAGCACGGAAGAGCTGAGGAGGCAGCTGTATTGCTAGATCGATATCCCATGGATCAGTCAAAGTGGTATTTTCTACGAGGCAAAGCAGCGCTATATCTGGAGCAGTATGATGAGGTACGTGAGCATCTCGATAGATCATCTGACTTGCGACAGGGACCACATCTGGAAGCGCAATCGGCCCTCTACCGATATTGGACAGAGATACTCAAGACCGGTATGCCAGCTGATCTACCAGCCTTATCTGGTGACTACGTGATAGATGCGGACCTGGCAGCACGAGCGGAGTTGCAAGCCTCACCACCGCATCCGGAGATCCTCCACGGAAGGATAGCCCAGGATGCTGGAAGATATAAGGAGTCTATCGAGATTCTATCGCGGATAGACACCAGTGCGATCACTACAGGTCACAAAGAAGAGCTGGCATATCGTCTAGCTAGGGCCCACCAGAAAAGTGGCGATACATCCCGGGCACTTCTGCATCTTACGGCGTATGTAGATGACTACGATAGCTCTCACGAGTATTATCGCAGCGCAGCGCTGGTCTCGCTCGCCCAGTTGTATATACTACGGGAAGAGTATGATCTTGCGCGCCTATGTGCTCAGGAATGTCTAGATAGCAAGCCAACCCGACATGCTGAAAGTCTCCATAGACAGGCGCGTGCTGTTCTTGAGGTTTTAGGGCAGTAAGGATAAAAAATTGTGGTAGGCCATGGTGGCTTTACAGCCGAACAACTATCAGCCTACAAATCTTGAACAAGTAGTTTATACACGGATACACCTATTTGCCGCGGCATGGTGACTTATATACGGCCGCAATATGTAAAAAATCATTCCTATGACTTCCATATCTCTTCGCAGGCTGCAGTTTGCTATATTTCTGCTGGTACCCATTATCAATTTTGGCAGTAATTTGCTTTATGATTCTCCCTTTAGTGATGATGCAGAGGTGCTGATACAGCCAGCTGGATATGCCTTTGCGATCTGGGGCCCGATATTTCTAGGGATGATAATTTATAGTTGGTACCAGATGCAGAGTGCGCGTGTAGAAAGCACACACTTGACAGCAGCGACTAAGGCAGGGATATTGGCTGGACTTGCTAGCATAGCATTTGTACCAATCAGCCACAGCGATTTACAGTGGCTTGGATTTATTAATATCATATGGCATCTACTCGCTCTGATCTGGCTTTTCGTCTCTCTGCGTCGGCAGATTACCCTAGAAAACAATCCTGCCACTCACTGGTACTTCATGCCCACGCAGATGTATCTAGGATGGATCAGTGCCGCTACGGCTATTTCTACGGCCCTTCTTCTTACAGAAGTCGGCGTACAGCCAGCGCTAGAGATACAGGTCATCATCACTGCTGTGGTGATAGGAGCACTTGTTATTATAGGCATGCTCATGGCATACAATCGCGGTATGGTGGTACCACTCGTATTTATCTGGGCGCTTGCAGCGCTGATCGTAGAGCGCGGTGAATATCCCATCATCAAGTATACGAGTATAGTCGCTATCATAATTCTTGCCGTAGTGACATTGCCACAGATCGTGAAGCGTAAGCGTCTGGCATTTTAATTTACCAGTATATAGATTTGGGATGGACGAGACATCTACATCTGGCCAAATACCTCCAGAAACGGATCTCTCTCAAGCACAAAGAAATAGAACAATCCTCCTAGCCATCCGTGATACAAGCCTAGTGCGAGTAAATTCCTCTGTCTAAGATAGACAATCGTATACACGATCGCCAGCAAGAATGTCCCGCCTATCAGAAGAGGTGATGGAAAGTGAACAACGGAAAACAATATCGCCGTCAGTAAAACTATAATCCACTTGGGAATAGAGAATTTATCTTGATGATCTAGATTCCCAGCCACCAAGCCTACTACCAGAAACTGCTGTATCACACCCCAGAGTGGATACAGTAGCATGATAGGAATGATATGCCAGTGAAGAATAAGCGTATCGCGATATATCCCATACGCGATAAATAATCCAACACACACCAGAGCATAAGGCAATAGCCTACGGAAGACCTCTGAAAAGTGATCCATCGACAAGCCCCAATATCTCATGATCTGCGGCTCCTGCTTATATCGGTAGAGGATATATCCGATCCAAAACAGGCAGGCTGTAATGATAAATCCAAACTTCATCTCCAGTACATCTACGAAGAGAATCTTACCCAGTCCTGTGATGACTGAGGCAGAGATTTCAAATATTCGTCTGCGCAGAGAGATTTTCATCGGAATTATACATTGAAGGCATTACTATAAATATAGAATAGCCTAAATCTACGGAGCAAACGGCTATACAACTGTTTGCACGAATGAGACTTTTACCTTGCACCTAGTAAGTATGAAGTGCTATTAAATAATATTTATAGATGGTTTATGGACATTTGGTGCTAAGAGTGGCTCGTCGACGTGACTAATAATCGAGGTCTGTGATGTCATTAAACGATTTTTACTAGATGTTACTTGACTCTATGATATACAATAAATGCTTATTGATCTAAATGGAGACAGACGATAATCTATACTAACACCTGCGCAAGATCGTCTAGACGCTCTATAATTCCACAAAAAAGCCCCATGGCATCTACCACAGGGCTTCTTAAATATTTCAAGTGAATGTATACCTACACCTCACTGGCAGGTCTAGGAAATCTTTCATGGACTACATCGCCATCTCTGTCAGTAGGAATATCATCGAGATTTCCCGTACGGCGAGCGTCGATCCATCTGTGACCTTCACCAAAGAGAGAGTATCTACGCTGGTAAAGGACTTCGTCAAGTAATTCAGCATCGCTCGTGCCACCATCATAGTCATCTAGACCAGCAGCGGAGCGTATGACATTAATGGCGTTTACCGCCTCGTCATTATCGCTTCCTATGTTAGCCTCAGCATAGATAAGTATTAGTTCTTCATTTCTGATGATACTCGCAGGAGCGGTAAACGCATCATAGAGCCGTACTTGATAGCTGCCTGATAATCCATCGAGAATAATCGGAAGGCTAAATAGTTCTTCATCAAGTAGCACCGCCTTACTGAGTCGCGCGTCACCTTCTGTGGCGTCCTCTATCCATGAAGGATGGGCTAGATAAAGATCTGTATCAGGGATGTAGAATAGAGGATTTTGCAGGTCATTACCTGTAGCACCTCCAAAGGAGTAGTATACTCCTACATCCATAGTTCCGTCCAGATCGAGGAAGGAGTTTTCAAGAGTGCTGAGCGCACTTGACTTATTACCACGGTAGATATCAAGTCTAGCAGCTATAGCACGATTAAACTGTGCCATGGCCTCCGCTTCTGTACCTGGGATGCTCGAGAATCCATCAGAGCTCTGAGACCAAGGGAAATCTGCCGAAGCATCACGTAGCTGATTATAACCTTCGTCAAGGATGACTCTGATACCATCGAGAGATTCCTGAAGACTACCTGTGAAGGGTCCGAGATTATTGACGTCACTTACGTCAAGTCGGATACCGTTATCTTCTTGGCGCATGGCCTCCAGAAGCATCTCGTATCCTTGGATAGTGTTAGCATATCCATTGAAGGCATTGACTTCACCCTGAGAAAGCGTAGCGACGGTGTTGGCCACTGCATTCTTGAGGAGCAGAGCATTTCTCACGGATCTGTAGCGAGCAAAGTAGCTCCGAGTGGTGAGGAATCCATTGTTATCCAGGACACCGCCATTCTGACCGAGAAGCTCACTGGTGTAGCGTGGGTCAGTACCGCGTAGATCATAGTACTCTCGTCCTATTATGTTTGTCGTCCAATAGTGAAACTGCATGTCATTGCGGATTACTGCTTCCAGGCCTTGAGCCAGGAGCTGCAGATCGGCGAGTGTAGCGCCATTCTCAAAGCTCTCCACCGTAGGAGAGTTGGGATTGAGTATCTCGTCTACTTCACAGCTAGACAGACCGAGCGTCAATGCTGTGAGCAGGAGTATGATATAATTTTTCATAATTATCGTGATTATAGAGTGATATTGAGGTGGAAGTTGAAGCTCTTAGCACTTGGATATGGCGTGACTTCCACAGAGTTGATGAGTACATTGTTACCAAAGTTGGAGACTTCGGGATCGTAGCTGTTGTAGTCAAATATGTTGATCAGATTTCGAGCAGATACACCGACTCTTACATCGCCGAAGGAGATTTTATCTCTGAAGTTGTAGTATACACCAATCTCTCTGAGTCTGATGTAGCTTGCGTCTTCGATGTATACATCTGGGTGTACACCTAGAGCAGCTAGACGGAAGTCTCCGTTGCTTAAGTCTCCTGATGGATCCAGCGTGGTGTCATCAAAGTCCCAAGTGACTCCACCGAGGTCATAGAGAAGCGTACTTAGATTGATTCCGTCACCACCTTTCTTCCAGTGCCATAGGAAATCGATGTCGAGGTCGCCTATGGAGACACCATTGGTCCAGCTCATATTGAAGTCTGGCTCCATATCACCAAAGGTCATGAATCCGTCTCCCTCTGGATCTACATTGCTACAGTCATCACCATCACATCTTGATGGATCTATGGTACCTATGAGCTGCGTAGCACTTCCACCTTCTTCTATACGTCCCTGCCCTAGGAAAGCCGCAAATCCACCTATGTTAAAGGCAGGTACATCTAGTCGAGTGATCTGTGAGCGGTTTCTCCACCAGTTGATGCCTGTGGACCAGCTGACCTTGTCAGACTGCACGAGTGCACCCTGTAGCTGGATCTCGATTCCTTTGTTCTCTAGCTCACCAGCATTCGTCACTTGATTAGTAAATCCTGTAGACGCAGGCACTTGAGCACGTAGTAGCAGATCGTCGATATTTTTCTGATAGAAGGTAGCTCCTAACACAAATCGATCGTCGAGAAATCCTAGATCTATTCCAAATTCGAGCTCTGTCTGAGACTCAGGACGTACATCAGGATTACCGAGTAGAGGATTGGTGATCAAGCCAGCATTGCCCTGTATGGCTGAGGGATTCAGAGCATTGAAGCGATCATTAAATCCTGCAAACCTTGCAGATCGGCCCCATGCTACACGCGGCTTCACTGCACTGATGATATCACTGCTGATCGGAGTGAGCTCATGGATATTTACCGCAAGGCTTGCCTTGGGGCTCCATATGATTTCATTAGGATCACCATTATTACTTGACTTATCACCACGTACACCTACAGTTGCGATGATCTTGTCATCCACATTGATCTGTGTCTGGCCAAATACTGACTTGACCTGCTCTAGCTGACGTGTCTGAGTGACAGACTGATTAGCAGCCTGATCTACATTTTCCTGAGATCCATTGAGGCCTGTAGCGATAGTGGTCAGATTATTCTGATCAAAGTCTAGCTGCTGTACACCCACTTGCGTGGCGATATTGATGCTGCTCTCCGTCACTAGATTGTGAGCTAGATATGCTGACATATTTGTCCTGGTACTACCCGTAAATCCTTGGATAGATGCACCACCGAGCGAATTGGGATCTCTGTAGTAGGATAGTATCCTCGGGAATAGACCACGAGCCTCATGTGAGTATGTGTCGAGTCCGCCCTCTACACCAAACTTGAGGCTCTGATTGGCATCTTGTAGTATAGAGTATGTAGCCTTGAGACTACCAAAGAATCGATTGATACTCTCGCGGTTGGTGATCGTATTGACAGTTTCTAGGGCATTACTTCCCACGCGAGGATTGCCAGGGAAGTTGCCGTTTTCGTCTTGTAGCAGATCATCCCACGGTCGTGTAAATGCTAGTGCGTAGCCTACCGTGGTATTGGCATTACTATTATTGAAGAGTCCACGATCGGCTGTACCGCTTACGTAGGAGGTGGCAAGGTTCACCTCGATTCTGTCCGAGATTTTCTGGCCTATATTGAGTCTTACGGAGGCTTTTTCGTAGCCAGTATTTGGTACTAGGCCGTCTTCGTTTCTGTACGTACCACTCACGTAGTACTTGGTCTTATCTGATCCACCACTGAAGCTCAGAGCTGATACAGACCTCAAAGGGCTGTTGCTATCAAATATGAGTGTCTCGTAATCCTGTACGCCATTTGCGCGAAAGCGCTCCACCTCATCATCACCAAAAACATCACGCACCTTGGCCTCATCCCAGCCGCGATCACCGAGCTTAGTGATGGGTTTCTGTGTGCCTATGGTCTGGGAGAAGGAGATGCGATTGTCTTGATTGTAGCCTCCATTCTTGGTCGTGATGATGACCACTCCGCCAGCTCCACCTACACCGTAGACGGCAGCTGCAGACGCACCCTTGAGGATCTCTATGGACTCGATGTCTTCTGGTATGATATCGGCAATACGGTTGGACGCATCATCCTGATTGGACGATGTATTACCACCACCCGCTGCTGCGGTGACGATGTCTGTGCCGAGAGGTATACTAGAGTTATCGAGGAATATGCCATCTATGATAAAGAGCGGCTGCTGATTGAGATTGATGGATGTCACACCGCGAAGTCTTACGGAGAATCCACCACCTGGCGCACCAGAATTGGATCGGATGTCTGCTCCTGTAAACTTGCCATATAGGGCTCCATCTACGGTGGGCTGGGTAGTCACACCTGTGAGCTGCTCCGCATCAATGGTGGCAATGGCATTGGCAAGATTGGATCGCTTGACGCTACTGGCGAGGCCAGTGACTACGACTTCATCTAGCTGATTGACATCTTCTATCAGTAGCACATTCACAAAATCTTTGCCCACATAAGGGACATTCTGTGTCTTGTAGCCAATATAGGATACTTCCAGGCTGCCTTCTGCGCTCGGGGCATCCAGCTCAAAGTTGCCATTGATGTCTGTAGAGGTCCCTATCAGGGTGCCATCCACCAGGACGGTCACTCCTATGAGTGGATCGCCGGAGTTGTCTGTGACTTGCCCTTTCACCACGTTTTGGGCGAAAGCCCCCGTAGCTAGCGCGAGCAAGCAGACTGTCATGAGACATGTAGTTAGTCTTGTCTTCATAGTAAGAAATTATAAAAAAATAAGTGAGATAATCGTGTATGAAAATGCTTAAAACACTGAACCAAACAGCATATATACGCAAAGACTTTGTGAATGCCAACTTATTATCTATTTATCCTGTGCAGAGAGGCTGTACAGATAGTAGTTTTCTGATTTCATAGAGCCGCCTTCCCATGACCTCCAGAGGTCCAGATTCTTATAGACCTGGAGAGGTAAGGGCCGATCAGAGAGTACAAATAATCCATTCACACCGCGAAACTGTCTGTAGAGTTCGAGCTCGCTCGGAGGCGGTAAGTAGACTTGCTCGAGCCAGCGGAAGTACGTGTAAGAGTCACCAGATGGTAGACCTGACATAGATCTTCCCGCGTAGCCTATGACTGGTGCCATCTCCATGGGATTGATGCCTACCAGAACGGCCTGCGGTGGTACTTGATCTGCTATGAAAGTGCCAGCTGCTTCTGCATGGCTAAAGGGCCTCGTCGCGTCTTTGTACACCGCAAGAGAGGTATAAATCAGTTGCAGGCTGAGGAATAGGATCACGAGTGATTTCTGGAGCTGCGTCAAGCTAGTCTTCTGCTTGTAGACGAGATATACGAGCGCCATGATAAGGAGGTAATCAGTTCCCCACTGACGGAGCCCTCCTTCATAGATCATCCAGCTGAACACCGTCACAGCGACCAGATAAGCCCCTGCAGCCCATAGGGCAGCGCGCGATCGTCTAAGGATTATGTAAAGTCCTGCTGCTACCAGCAATCCCGCCAGGCGCTGTACTCCAAGAGAGTCTATGAGCAGCACTGGCGTGCAAAAGCACTGTGCCAAGTGATCTAGGGCTAGCAGCGGCAGATCGACAATGCGCCTGCTGTCCAGCTGATAGACTCCTGACTGCTTGGCGGCTACTCCGCCACGCGGAAATACCGTCCACACAAAGAGCCCTAGACCTATCAGCGTCGCGATCACAGGAACCTTGATGGTCCGCAATCGATCTACCATAGACCCTTCATGATCGCGAAACTTATAGAAGAGCAGAGCCACTGCCACGACGCAAGCGTAGACTTCCGTCTGGCAAAGGAGCAACAAAAGTACTCCCGTGTATATACCATAATCTTGCTTCTCAAATCTCTCTATCAGCAGCGCTAGCAAAAGCATGATCCATACATATCCGCGCTGCACCACTCCGTATTCATAGAACACAAAATAGCCTAGAGAAAACAGTAATGTAGCCAGTAGTGGAGCGCTCAGTCGCTTCCACAGTACATAGAGAAAAGCTACGTAAAGCGTGGTATGCGCCAATGTGATGAGCAGAGGATCTGGAAGGATGGGCGTGAGATAGGTCCAGATCTTCAGGTAGATGTACCAGAGTGATCCATGTCCCTCATAGTAGAGAAATGATAGCATCTCTGGCCAGCTCTGGTCTCTAGCGACAAGCCATGCCTGCCACTCATCTTTCCACATCTCGTGATAGCTGAGTTTGCTTACAAGCATGCACACTGATAGGGCGATCATGCCCAGCCATCTGGAGGTGGAGTTCTGCACAGCCCCAAAGATGGAGATAAAGACGTAGTCTGGCCTAATTCTGAGCTTCAGCCCAAGGCTCCAGCGCCAGACCTATCTTCTCTATACCTGGTACTGTGTCCATGCGCATGTAGGGACTGAAGACAATCACATGCTCTCCCGTATCATCAAATCTGAGTCGCTCCTGTAGCTCGATCCGCACTTTGCAGCTACCACCGCTGCACTTACCATGCCAGCCGCCATTCGGCTGAGCGAGCTGCAGACTAGTGCGTCCTTCTACCTCTTTACCATCAGGAAACACCGTGAGGGTCTTGACGTACAGATTCTGATAGTCATAGGCGTCGCTATGGTGCATCAGCAGTAGTAGAGAGTACTCTGAGATCGTATCTGGTGGCTGGATAGTGAAGCTGAGGCTGTCACCTATGATCCAGCGCCCATCCTGTATGTCTCGTAGATCATGATATACATAGTCATCTGTGCATGAGCACAGAGCTAAGACCGCGACTACGAGATAGGCGAGTTTCATCAGCTGAAGTACTCCTTCATCTTTTCGAAGAGACCCTTATCGGAGTTTCCTGGCTCGGGTGTGAAATTGGGCATGTCGCGCATCTTTTCCAAGAGTGCTTTCTCCTCAGAGGAGAGCTTCTTGGGTGTCCAGATATTGACATGGATGAGCATATCGCCTTTGCCGTAGCTCTGCACTGATGGCAGGCCTTTTCCCTTGAGTCGGAAGATCTTACCAGATTGCGTACCTGCAGGTACTTTGATCTTCACCTTTCCTCCTAGCGTAGGCACTTCTTGACTTGTGCCTAGCGCAGCGTCTGCAAAATTGAGATAGAGGTCGTAGATCAGATTTTGGCCATCACGCTTGAGAGCCTCGTGTTTTTTTACTTCTACATGGATGATCAGATCACCGTGTGGCCCACCGCGCTTTCCAGCATTTCCTTTGCCGCGCATGCTTAGTTGCATACCGTCTTCGACACCTGTCGGCACTTCGATCTCGATGGTATCCTCAGACATGGTGCGACCATCGCCCTTGCAGGTGGGGCAGCTTGCCTTGATGGTCTGTCCTGTTCCGCTACAGTTAGGACATGGCGCAGTGGTCTGCATCTGTCCCATGAATGTGCTGCGGATCTGCCGCACGTAGCCGCCACCTCCGCAGGTGCTACAGCTCACTACATCGCTACTGCTCTTAGCTCCTGTACCGCTGCAGGTACCACACTTGGACTGCTTTTTTAACTTGATTTTCTTGGTGACTCCATTAGCTACTTCTTCGAGTGTGAGAGAAACTTTGATCCGAAGATTGCTGCCTCTCTCCCCGGTACTCGCTCTGCCACCGCCGCCACCTCCAAAGAAGCTGCTGAAAGGACTCCCACTATCGCCAAAGATGTCTCCAAAGTGGGTGAAGATATCCTCCATATTCATGGATCCGCCGCCATAGCCGCCCGACTGTCCGTCTACACCAGCATGGCCGTAGCGGTCATACCGTGCTTTCTTATCAGGATCACTGAGGACTCCATAGGCCTCTGCGGCTTCTTTAAATTTTTTCTCTGCTTCGGCATCATCAGGATTGCGATCTGGATGATACTTCATGGCCACTTTCCTGTAGGCCTTCTTGATCTCCTTCTCGTCCGCTGATTTGGTGACTCCGAGTACTTCGTAATAGTCTGTCTTAGCCATAGCTGATTAGTTTCCTACGACCACTTTGGCGTGGCGTAGTATGCGGTCATTGAGGTAATAGCCCTTCTCCACAGTGTGGAGCACTTTACCTTTCATATCTTCGGATGGTGCAGGAGCATTAGTCACTGCTTCATGGACCTCTGGGTCAAATGTCTCTCCGTCGCTCTCCATAGGCTTGAGACCCTTGCCTTCTAGAAGCGAGTAAAGCTTAGCATAGACTAGATTGACGCCTTCTGGAAATTTTTCGTCATTATCTCCATCCTCCGCAGCAGCTTTAGCTCTGTCAAAATCATCCAGCACAGGTAGCAGCACTCGGAGAGTATCCGACGAGGCAGACTTAAGAAACTCCATTTTCTCCTTTACGCTGCGCTTCTTAAAATTGTCAAACTCGGCATACAAGCGGAGAAACTTGTCCTTCTGCTCCTGCAGCTCTATCTCCATTTCTGCACACTTGGCTTGTAGCTTTTCCTTCTTGGACTTTGATCCTTTGGACTTTTTTGGCTTGGCCTGCTCGTCTTGGATCTCCACGTCTTCCTGTTTTTTATTTCCCATGAGATTTTTAAGTCGTTTGTACACGGTTTTACTTAGGCAAATCCTGCGCCATTCCGCGATAGCGGACAATATGACAGTCCATCCGTGTATGTGAGACAGGATGACCCTGATCTAAGCCTATCGACTGCCTACCAGGCAGATCAAAGCTTATCATCCAGTAAGGCAGATATCTCCTCTAGGCTCATATTCCGACCGAGGATATTCCCCTGCGGATCTATGAGGAATGTGGCCGGTATCTCCGTCACTCCATAGGCTGCGGCCGCAGCAGACAATCTTACGAAAGCTGCCTGATCAAGCGCATTGTACTTCCAGTCCATGCCATACTTGTCTAGTGCCCGCTCCCATCGATCGGCTTTCTTCTCCAGAGCTATACTCACCACCTGAAAGTCATCGCCAGCATAAGTCTCATCCAGTCGCTTGATCTTGGGGATGTCTTTGATACACGGTGCGCACCAGCTCGCCCAGAAGTCGAGTAACACGTAGGAGCCGCGTAGATCTGAGAGCTGCGCTGTGGAGCCATCGCGGAGAGCGAGTTCCACATCAGGAGCGGTGTCCATATCGGACTTGAGCCGCGGCCACACCACCAGATATCCTAGCAAGCACAGAAGCACTATAAGCGGTATCCAAGATCGAGATTTTTTCATGTGATCTTAATGTGGAAGCGCTGCTATATGTTGTCCAGTGTGTACACTTGTAGACAAATCACGAGACTATGAGTATGCGCAGCATCACACCTGGTGAGATCGCCACCAGAGATTTACATCAGTTTTTACTGGGTTGTGTATCGCCCAGGCCTATCGCTTTTGCTAGTACGATCAGCAAAGATGGCGTAGCCAATCTTGCGCCCTACAGCTTTTTCAATGCCTTCAGCAGTAATCCTCCCATGGTGGTATTCAGTAGCAATCGTCGAGTACTCGATAATACCACCAAGGACACACTCAGAAACATCCAGGATACGGGCGAGGTGGTGATCAATGTGGTCAATCACGCCATCGTGCGACAGATGGCTGTAGCGGCTGTGGAGTGGCCCGCGGAGGATAGCGAGTTTGATCAGACGGGACTCACTCGTATGGACTCAGATATGGTGGCACCCTTTCGGGTAAAAGAGTCACCGGCGCACCTCGAGTGCAAAGTGAGTGATATCATCACGCTCGGTGATAAGGGTGGAGCTGGGCATCTCATCCTCTGCGATGTCGTCAAGATGCACGTGGCAGAAAGCGTGATCGATGAGAGAGGAAGGATCGATCCACACCTTATAGATCTCATGGGCCGTATGGGCCGCAGCTACTACGTGCGAGCGAGTGGAGATGCTGTGATCCCAATCGTCCAGCCAGTGACTCAGGCGTGCATAGGCTACGCAGCCCTACCAGACATAGCCAAGCAAAGCAAGATACTTACAGGTAATGACATCGGCATCCTGGCTGGTCTGCATGAGATGCCTGATGACACGCATCTAGCTCAAGCCCTCAAGGCACTGGAGACTTCTGATTACAGTGCAGAGCAACTTGCGCGTGACTATATCGAGAATGATGACGCCGACATGGCACTGGCGGTGCTGATGTGTGGGTAGGGATTAAGTGATGCCAACTGACTTGTACTTATGATCATTTCAAGGAGCATGTCATCTTAGAGATATATCGAGACTCCTCTGGAAATGGAAGAATAGGCTGCCTAAATTTTACGAAGTTTAAGGCCTATGAGAGCGATACTCATCGCAATTACGCTGCTATGCTGTCTGTCCACTCCCTCTCGACAGCTGGAGATACTTGATGGGCTCCATCAATTTTCCTCGGGGGAATGTGATATGGACAGGAGCGCACTATTGGATTTAATTGATTTAGTACATTTCTCTAAGATTGCGCAAAGTCAAGAATCTTTATTGATAAGAAAAATTGCTTTCTCCAAAGGCCAATATTTAGGTAGTGGCTACAATGAAAGTCCTACGAACCGAGGCCCACCCATGGCCGCTGCCAGCGTAGGTCTGAGCTCTACTGCAAGGCTGGGCATGCTCACGACACGTGCCTCAGCAAGTGT
>JAHDBH010000219.1 GCA_020630495.1 Saprospiraceae bacterium | reverse complement strand
ATTTTTCCTGGAAAAAATTTGTCATTTTCGGCGTTTCTCTGGAAAATTTTTGTAGTTTTTCGCGAGAATTGAAATTTCTGTGGAAAAAAATACGCCATTTGCTGATCAAGAGCTCATACTTGGCTCATCTGACCCTAAGATATCACGGGAGATAAAAAGGCTCGTAGACAAAGGTCGATTGAGAAAGATAGCCCCTAGGATTTATACAGCCGACCTCATCACGTCGCCAGAGGTGCTGGTACGACGCCATCTATTTGCACTGTTGGGAAAACTGTATCCAGATTCACTTCTCAGTCATAGATCTGCGCTGGAGTTCCAGCCAACTTCAACTGGACAAATATTCCTCAGCTACGGCTACACAAAACGAATCAAGCTTCCTGGTGTCACCGTGAGACTGCTTCAGGGGCCGGGGCCTGTAGAAGGTGATCACACCATCGCGCCAGGCCTCAGAGTATCCCAAAGAGAAAGGGCGATTCTCGAAAATCTCAGTATCTCCAGACAATCTGGACCCGAATCTAAGAATGTGGCTCGATCGTATCTAGAGCAACGGCTTGACCAGATCGTACGCATCCATGGCGAAGAAGAACTATATCAAATCAGAGATCGGGCTAGACAGATTGCCGACTCCCTAGGCATGACAAGAGAATATCGACTACTGGATAAGATCATAGGTGCTATACTATCCACACATAGCTCCAAAGTTCTTAGCTCTTCTGTCGCGATTGCTCGAGCGGCTGGACACCCCTATGACCCAGACAGACTTAATCTTTTTGAAATACTCTTCCGAGAGTTGAAGCAATCGGACTTTGAGCGAAGACCTGAGAAAAATACCAGCAATGAATCATTTGAAGCATTCGCATTTTACGAAAGTTACTTTTCCAATTACATCGAAGGGACCATCTTCGAACTTGATGAAGCCAAAACTATCATAGAGACTCAGCAAGCGCTTCCCAATCGTAATCTTGACTCTCATGACATTTTGGGAACCTACCGACTGGTATCCAATCGAGTCGAGATGAACAGGATTCCACGCTCTCCTTCCGAGCTGACAGAAATCATCCAATCACGTCATGCAATCTTACTTGGCGCGCGGAGAGAAGTCAATCCTGGCATGTTTAAAGATGTGATTAATCGAGCGGGTCAGACTGTATTTGTCCTACCAGAACTCGTAAGAGGCACTCTCATGAAGGGTTACGATCTCTACGCAGCTTTGGAAGATCCCTTGTCAAGGGCAATGTTTATGATGTTTCTCATAAGCGAGGTTCATCCATTTCTAGATGGCAATGGAAGACTGGCTCGAATCATGATGAATGCTGAACTTTTCTCTGCTCAGCAATCCAAAATCATAATTCCTACGGTATACCGAGATGACTATTTGCTCACTTTGAGAAGGCTCACGAGAAAGAACGAACCAATACCCTACATCAAGATGCTCGCGCGCGCACATCATTTCAGCTCCACGATTCACGGCGCCTCATCGGATATTATCCAAGATAAACTGGAGAGATCTCATGCCTTTGGAGACTCACATGATGCTCGATTGCGTATCTTGGAAGAATAGGTCAGGCATCTCACCTCCCCACTCCATATCCACTACCCTGCTCCGTACGGTCTAGCAGTGCGGCGCTAGATACAAGCGTCAGCATCTCAGCGATGTATCCATACTCGTCAGTGGATCGGTGATTACTGATCATCTGGTGGATGTCATCATAGCTCACCGATCTCAGATAATCTGAGCGTCCCATCTTGAGGGCCCAAGCGGCTACGCCAGCAGCTAGGTAGGTAGTACGATCTGCTCTCTTATCCATCTGCGATGATACCACTTGATCCAGGTACTGACTCTTATGCTCATCTGGTCGCTTGTAGCGCAGCTTGACCATGCAGAGTTCACCATTACTTGGATACGTGATTGCCTCTGGAAGGACTTGCTGATACTTGAGTGGATCTACACGGCCTGGCCATGAGACCTCAGCTCCCACGGGTATGATCTCATAGAGCGCTGTGAC
>JAHDBH010000218.1 GCA_020630495.1 Saprospiraceae bacterium | reverse complement strand
GCACCGATGAATGGTTCATTGGCCGCTACGCCACTACTTATTCGTCGGCCGTTTTCCATCTTGGTGTAGTCATATACTTGGCCGTACTCGACGCCATTCCAGTGATCATCTAGAGTCACTGACTTGACTCTCACGCCACCACCATACTTCTTCCCATCTGGTGAGCAGAGTCTGATAAAGCTCAGATTCTGCTCTACTGCCGAGCCCAGACCATTACGAGAACAATATCTGAAGTAGGAGTCGAAAATATTGAGTATATCATCCAGGCTCGCAGCAAATCTAGCCACAGCATCGAGCAAACCGGACTCGTCGTAGTCTAGGTCATCAGATCTGAGTGCTTGAGGAATCTGGGTTTTGATCTTGAGCCATGTGGTGGCCACAATCGGGTGATATTTCTTTTTGTTGCCAGACTTCCCGAGAGCGAGCGGCTGGAGGAGGATGTACGGGCCATAGCTAGGGTCGTATCCATAGTCCTCTACAAGGGCATATCCTTGCGTTTGAATAGGCTGACTAGCGTCTCGTATGTGACTTCTCACAGAGAAGAACACCTGCGTCTGATCGGAGATAATGTCTCCTGCTGGATTAAATTTAATGCCGTGCAGATCCTCGAGATATGGTCTCACATCTTCTCTAGAGCCTACAGGGAACTCTGGATCGAAAAATACTCGCAATTCATCATCGCCATCGCTTACCCTTTCGGTGATGAATAACCCATTGGTGATATGCATCATTTGCATGGCCTGCCTATCCTGGACATAGGCATAGTCATCAGCTTCATATTGGACATTTATATCAGCCCCGCTTGGGAGTGTGATGGTCTCTAGATGCCAGAGTGAGCTTAGGCGATCTCGCTCATCTTGCATGGCTTGACCATTCAGGTCTAGCATCCTGCCCTGAGGAGTGTATGGCGCATGAGAGAGCTCAGATAGAGGCTTCTCAGAGACAGCCCCCCATCGATCGTACATGCCATGCTTGTAGGATTCATCGTTGGTGGAATACTCAAATGTGTAGGGAGATAATCGTCCACGAGTATTAGATTCATACTCAAAGTGAAGAGACTTAAGCGTAAGTTTCTTGCCAGTACTAGAGTTGGGTACTTGTGATCCTAGCTCATAGTCATAGTCAAAGACTACTGTTTTTAGTGGCTCCTCAGGTCTCAATCGGGAGTATAGCTGGATTCGATCTAGCTGCTGTGAGCAAGCATATCTCGATGTATTACCAGCGGGCTCCAGGTCACTTGGACACTGAGCATCTGACCTCTGCGAGGTGATGAACTCTGCTCTGTGGCTTCTGGACTCTACTTCTGCGAGGTAGTACTGCTCTCGCTGTCCATAGACAAATGATGCGCGATTGTCGGATACTGTGGCTAGCTCTCCTCTGAGCAGATTGGCTCCCACAAATGGGGCTCTCCACGTGCTATTGGCCATCTTGCGGTAAGTAAATTTGACCCAGTATCCTTGATCTCCAGAGCTCACTCCAGGGATGCTGTCACAGTCTACATAGTCTGCACCTATGATGCTGGTGAGCAAGAAGTTTTGCTCGTATCTAGGCACAGACCTGTGCTCTAGAAATCTCTGTTGCGTGTTGTTTCGGCTGACAATGTTATTAGTCGTGACGAGCTCGGCTGCATCATCTGAGACACTGTAGACATATTCCTCCTGTGATAGGTTTGACTGGGGTAGGGCATATACATATCTCAGGCCATCTCCCTGTAGCACCGTCATGCCTGCCAGATGATTTGGATTTCGGTCGGATCTATCAAGCTGAACTTTACTGTCATCGGGAGCGAGATATTCTATACGATACTCGGGGCTGAGAGATTGTCCGCTAGTTGGGTTGATCAGGTCGCGATTCTTAATGTACTGTACATTCTGGGCACGCTGTTCTCTTTCATCTTTGTGTCGAGCACCTGATCGCGAAATTTCCCCATCAATACTCGACTGTAGGTCAAATCCCTGAGACGATAAGCCGAAGGCGCCGACATCGTCTCTGTTCAGATAGTCATAA
>JAHDBH010000217.1 GCA_020630495.1 Saprospiraceae bacterium | reverse complement strand
CCTACATGGCTAGACTAGATGTCACCATCAGATTTACGCACAAGTACGGTGATGTACTAAGTGTTGATTACACAGGCAAGAAGCTCCATTGGGTAGACCAGCGCACTGGCGAGGTTCACCATTGCGAAGTGCTTGTGTGTACCTTACCAGCCTCGGGCTACACCTACGCTGTAGCCCTTGCGAGCCAGAAACAAGAAGACTTCGTCCATGGGATCAATCTAGCCCTTCAGTACTTTGGTGGATTGCCACAGATTGTGCAGTCAGATAACCTGAAGAGCTTTGTGATCAAAAGCGATCGGTATGAGCCCACTTTTAATGAGCTGGCTCTACAGTTGGCCAAGTATTATGGGATAGAATTACAAGCCGCTCGCAGTGGTAAGCCCAAGGATAAGGCCCATGTGGAGCGTCACGTCGCCATTGTCTACCATCAGATTTATGGCCCACTTCGCGATGAGCAGTATCACAGCATAGAGGCACTTAATCGAGCCATACGAGCCCGACTACAGATACTCAATGAGAAGAATTATCAAGGAAAGAGCCACAGTCGTAAAGACCTCTATGAGCAAGAAAGAGCCAGCCTGAGGCCGCTACCACAGCAGCTTTTTGAGATTCAGCGAAGTACACGCGCCAAGGTGCAGCGCAACTATCACGTCGTCCTAGGCCAAGACAAGCATCAGTATAGCGTGCCCTATCATCACGTAGGCAAGCATACAGAGGTGATCTATAACTCGCGCCAGGTAGAGATCTACCACGGTGTAGAGCGCATCGCGCTGCATAAGCGTGATAGGCGTCCTCACGGCTATCCCAGCGCACATACGCAGAAAATACTACGAAGCTCGAAATTCAGATTCTGTACGATCGACCTATGTGCTGAATCTGTTTAAAAAGATCTATGAAATAGAAAGAGGAATACGTGACTCCTCTGATCTATCAGAACGTGAGGCTGCTAGGGAGCAAATCCGTAGTTATGCAATGCGCTTGCGCGAATATGTAGATGCAGAATGCCTAAAGGTTCTTCCCAAGAGTCCTATCGGAAAGGCGATGACCTATACAATCAATCAATGGCCTAAGATCATGGCCATCTTTGAAGATGTGCAGCTGGAGCTTGACAATAACAAGATAGAAAACAAGATCCGTCCACTTGCTCTTGGGCGTAAGAATTATCTATTTGCTGGTAGCCATGACGCGGCTCAGCGAATAGCTATGATGTATAGCTTTATGGCTTCATGTCAAGCTAAAGGCGTCAATCCACATACCTGGCTCAAGGAGACGCTGGATCAAGTGGCGACCACTAAGCTATCAGAGCTCTATAGGCTTCTTCCTTGAGGTAGGCAATACGGGCTTGCTCGGATGGATACGATGCTGCTGCGCCTGAGCAAACTTAGATACAGCGCTTCCCTACAAGATATCAAATGTTCAGCTCAGCGAAATCTGGATACCAAGACTATAGCCAGGCTATCGGACTGCAGCTTTATCGAAAGATCGGAAAATATCTTTATCACAGGCGCCACAGGCTGCGGTAAATCTTACTTATCATGCGCTATAGGTCATCAAGCATGTCTACTGGGTCATCGGACGCTCTACTTCAACATGAATCGCCTATGCGAGCAGATAGCAGTAGCCAAGATCGACGGCACCTTCATCAAGTGGATCAATAGACTGCAAAGGGCCAAGCTGATCGTACTAGATGACTTTGGTCTACAAGCCCTGTCCCACGATGTAAAGCTTGCTCTACTACAGATATTAGAAGACCGATACGGCAAGGGCTCTACCATCATCGCATCACAGTTGCCCGTAAAGTCTTGGTATGAATATCTAGACGAGCCCACATTAGCTGATGCCATCATGGATCGCCTGACAGCCAAGAGCTCCAAAATAGAACTAAAAGGCAAAAGCCTAAGGAAATAGCTAGGGGGGTCAGCTTGTAGGAATACCTACATATGCGTACCTTCATCTACCACTCTTTGACAAGGGGGTCAGCTTGTAAGAACTAGGGGGTCAATGCTGTAGGAATATACA
>JAHDBH010000216.1 GCA_020630495.1 Saprospiraceae bacterium | reverse complement strand
ACCCAGACTATCTATGAGAAAGACGAGGTAATCATTCTTTGAGCGAGCGACTAGCCAGTAATCTATCCCATTTCCATGTGGAGCGATCGCGAGTTTTTCGCCGATTTGAGTCATCAGGCTTTCGTCCCTGAGCTCTGCATAGCTGGTATCGATTCCATCGATACCAGCTTTTGACACTTTTACATAGCCTAGACCACTTCCTCGAAGTCGGATGAGTCAGGTCATTTGTGCTGATCACATAATATGAAGTCGTGCTTCCTGGCACAGGCACGATCGCACTACTGTTCGTACTACTAAGACCACCTGACAATTCAAACTCTTCAGCAATCTGCAATCCATCAGCCCTATAAATTGCCCTACCATCTGATATGAGATAAGCGTTCCCATTCTCGTCTGAGATCACTGCTCCACCTTCAAGCTGCGAGTAGCCTTCGACTTCATAGCCGATGACCTCCTCCTCTAGAAACTTGATCGCAGCTCCTGTACCATATATCCATGTATCATTGATCTGCCCCACTGCCTGTAAGACGATAAACAACAACAGATATGTGTAAGTATATTTCAATTTACAGAATTATTTACTCGCCAAGTTACAGTTAAACTGATATTTTATATACTTTCATCTTGAACTAACCCACTCGAGTGTTTAGATCCTACATTATATCTCCTGCCTCAATCTGCACGATGATCGTCCTACTCGTAGGCGCCTGTCCGACACTTGTAGCACAGACTGCAAGCTTGTCTCAGCTCAAAGAATCGCTCAAGACACAGCGAAAAATCAACAAACGGACAGACAAAATCAAATCTCTACTGGGAAGCGAAGCTGAAAACTTTGACAGCAGAAGCCAAGAACGAGCCAAGAAACAGATGCGCAAGCTAAAGAATACTCCAGACAAATTAAAAGAGGAAATACTCAACTCAGCTCAGGACAAATGGAAGAGCATCATAGATCAAGCATCTACGGCTTCACCTGCAGAGTTGGCTCAGCTACGAGAGCAGGCAGATAAGCTGGTTTCAGATCAGCAGCGACAGGAACAGCGCCTCCGCGATCAGATCCAAGAAAGACAGTCCCTACCCAAGCCTCGACCACTCAAAAATCAGAGCCGCTCTGAAAACGCAGATGGACAAATGACTTTGAAACTATTCACTGAGACTAGCGCCAACACAGCATTCTGCTATAATGATTTACTCACGCTTAGCTATGAATTCGTCCCTGGAGCTCATAAACCAACTACCGGCAGTCTACAAATTCTCTCTACCACTATGATAGCAGTCAGCCAACCTCTTGAAATTACTCTGGATCCTGGCACTAATATCTGGACTATAGACTACAACTTGCCCTCAGGTGACTATTTCTTACGCTGGACCTATGGTCAAGAAACTATTTCTAAAAAATCACGCGGATATGAGAGTCCTTCTTCTCATAGCCATTTTAGGAGCGAGCTGCACTCAAGGTAGTTTGTCTATAGAGGACTATCTTCAAGAGATGGAGAGTCACTCAGATGTGTTGAATGTATCATCAACGGATCAGCACATACTTGCCACACTTGTTTACCGCCCCTTGGACTGGCGAATCGCCATGGATCAGAAGAGAGGGATTCATTTTGATAGATTAGAGTATGCCAGCACCCAAGAGTTCCTACTGACCCTTCGTCCTCAGCGTGGCTCATTTGATCTTTTTTCTGACGTGACCGATGATGAAGCCATTCGACAGCAGCGGATATACTACGCGAGTTTCGAGATACACAGAGATATCACCTGCTTGGTCGCTGGTGACACCATTCGGTCCTCGTATGTTCATTATGAGCGCGATTACAGTAGTTCACCAGAAAGCAGATTCATTGTGCAGTTTCCCGATTTCGATGAGGATTCAGATTTTCAGATTGTATTTGCTCCGAGCATATCATTGAGTCCAGGACGTGCCGCACCATACATATTTCACTTTCGTGAAAATGTCTTCGAGAATCTACCCAAGCTCAGTGCAACTTGACTATGTCCTCGTCATATCGCAAAAGACTTGCCATCTGC
>JAHDBH010000215.1 GCA_020630495.1 Saprospiraceae bacterium | reverse complement strand
CGGGGAGCTTTGACTGGTAGTTTTTGATAAAGTCGAGAGTCCAATGGTATTCTTTGAGTCGGAGGCTGGTGGTGCAGATGTTGCGGAAGGTGACGGAGGGTAGGATGTCGTTGACAAAAAGTGTCTCAGATTCTAGTCCGTTGACGTAAAGCTTGAATACTTCTCGGAGAAACTCTTGTCTACCCTGATTTGCTTTGCGAAGACAATAATTGATTGCCGAGAATAGGATATCATTGGCCTCGTCGTCTGGGAAAATATCCATACGCTTGCTAATCAGCTCATAGAGAGAGAAGTAATGGCCATCATTGTCAGGTTCGGCATAGCATAAGTACGCTAGATGATAGATGGCTAGTGCATCGTGGTCATAGGATGTGTCTTTGAGGTGTTCCAATATCTCACTCTTGAAGGTCAGTTCGTACTGGTGCTCATAGACATTACCCCAGTAGAGCAGATTGATCTCAGATTTGAGCTTTTCTATGAAGTAAAAGATGTCTAGATACTGTGCAGTTGTTACCGTGTTAAGATTGGCGACTACTTTCTTCTCACGAGACACCTCTACACCAGTGAGATCATAATACAGTCGCTCAAACTGATATCGTTGTAGAAAATAGTCGGAAGATCTATGGAGAACTCTCTCAGCTAATCTCTTGGCTTTTCCTTGTGCAGTGTTTTTAAGTATGTTCAGCTTTCGCTCACTCGTGGCTCGTAGGAGGTAGTTGGCCTGTTGTAGTGTATTGGATCTATATACTTCTTGACCCATAAAATCTAGAACAAGAGCCAGAGCTTGACTGGCTACCTTACGATAAGACTGCAGATCATCTAATGCGAAGCCTAGATCTCGACAAACTTGTGCTTCAGCCAGATCTGAGTTTGGTTTTATAATGTCTTGTTTAAGAATCGCGAATAGTTGCTGGATCGTCTCATTTTGGTTGAAGTACGGTGAGTTGATGTACTTCTCCAAGCGATTCAGATCGACTCTTGAAAAGCTGTTGAGGACCCGATAAAGTTTCGTCTTATGCATGATGTAATCATTGAAAAGTGCAATTGTGCGCCTATCGATGAGGCGCTCATGTATAGAGTATCTCTAATGTATAGCCTACTGACTAGATAAGATTTATATATTGTTGAATTTTGTTCTATCTTGTCAAATGTCTTTCCGAAATGTCCCATCTTTGGCATAATTTAACGTTCTGAGCGCTCAATCATTAGAGCGGTAGACGTATCTTTGAAGAGATCTATGCAGACCAGCCAAATGATTCACATGTTTCGATCACTTTGTGTGATCACAGCTTTAGTCCTGTGTACGGGACTGAGTGGACAGAATCCATATACGTCGGTGAAGGTAGTGAAGAATACTACCTGGTCGTACGAGTACGAGGCAGCGTTTTCAGATATAACTGATCAGTTTCGGTCTGATCTAGGTTCTTCCAGTGATATTTACTTGGGATCAGGACTATGGAGACTCGATGTGGAAGCGGATTCGATCTTAGGATCTGATGAGGTTGTCGTGAAGTACCAAGCAGGCACTTGGCCAATTCTTGTTACAGAATACTTGGCATTTGACATTGAGGTGGTCGAAAGCATTGTTACTACCTCCAAAGACTACGTGGGTGTATTGCAAGACAGCTACGACAACGACATAGACGTCCTAGCAAATGACGAAACGACTGCGAGTGGGCTATACGTAAGCTCGATCGCTCTTGTGAATAATGGCTTTGCAGAAGTCTTGGCGAATGGCATGATTCGTTTCACCCCCGACCCTGGCTTTGCTGGAATGGCATACATCAACTATGTAGCTTGTGACAGTTTAGGCACTTGCGAGAGTGGTCAAGTCACAGTATGCGTGATTGAGCCAGGGCATGAGCCTGTCAATGACACAGTGCGATATGCCACTACTAAGAATACAGAGCTAACAGTCCTGCTGCCAGGATCAGATTTCACCCTATCTACGCCAGCCAATCACGGAAGCGTGGATTCTGTGGCAGTGGATGTGGTGCTCTACACTCCAGATCTAGATTATAGCGGCCAA
>JAHDBH010000006.1:63212-81228 GCA_020630495.1 Saprospiraceae bacterium | reverse complement strand
TAGTCGCCTTGTTTGCTGTAGGCTTTGAGCTCTTCTAGGACACCAGGATCAAAGAAAGGATAGTGAAATGTCCTGGGCAGACCTGCATAATTTCCCGCAAAATTCATCTCATAGCCATGTGCCTCAGGCATACACGGGCCGCTACCAAGATGCCACTTACCTATATGCCCTGTGCGATATCCCTCTGCGCCAAAGAGCTGTGGCAAAGTATGGTGCGTACTATCGAGTCCCTGCAGGCTGCGGGTGGGTATGACTTGCATCCATGGTCGAGGCTGAGGATGGCCTCTGATGTGCTCAGTCATGCCTAGCCGCGCTGGATGCAAGCCGCTCTGTATACTCGCTCTGGTGGGACTACAAAGAGGTGCAGCGGCATAGCCCTGCGTACATAGCATGCCCGAGGCGGCCAGCTCATCCAGGTGCGGTGTCTCTATAAATGAGCTTCCGTAGCAAGATAGATCACGACCTCCCAGATCATCCGCGACAATGAGTATTATATTGGGCTGTGAGCCGATGATCTCAGGCGGAGTTGGCATTTGCTCGCAAGAGCTCCCTAGCATCAGCAGAGAGAGCAGGAGGTAGTACTTAGTATTCTTCAATGACGTGGATAGTGCTGGGTACATCGTATGTGACTTGTAGTCCATCATCGGACTGGTGTATGGATATAGTGATCTCGCCATGTGGGCTCTGTAGGGATCCAGATGCTCTGCGCAGAGGGCCTAGCTGTGGGCGTATATGTATGGTGTCATAGCCTGGACTCACTGGCTGCACTCCCAGAGCGTAGCCCGAGAGAAGGCTGAGCGGTCCACCGCTCCAGGCATGATTGTAAGTGCCGCCGCCCCACTTGGCGTCATTGAGGCTCCATCCTTCCCACAGCGTGGTCAGCGGACTCTCGATCATCTCGCGGTATCGCGAGCGCATGCGGTCTATAGCTATGTCTGGTTGGTCTAGTCGGTAGAGCGCTTCGAGTACATACTTCTCAAAGTACGGGCTGCATTCCTTCTCCTCTGCTAGGAGTGATATGAGAGCGGGTTCATGGCTCGCTGGTGCCATACCGCTGAGCACCATCAGCGCCTGAGCGCGACCGTCTGGCGGACCTGTATGCTCGCTTGACTTGTAGGCACTACCTGTCCAGTGAGATTGCACGGCTCTGGAGAGAGATGTCCAGCGCTCATCCGCCCAGAGGGCTTCATCAGGATCTCCCACGATACCAGACATATCCGCGTAGGACTCCAGCGCGAGCGCATACCACCCCGCAAAGAGCAGCGGTAGATCCTTATTGTCTCCCCAGTCGCCCCAGGTCCAGCCGCCCTGTCGGGGGATGACCATCCCAGTGGAGTCGAGCTCATAGAGATGTAGATAGCGCTTCACAGCAGCATGACTCTCATGGAGTATGCGCTCATCACCCGTATGGAGGTAGTAGGTCCACAGACCATATTTCCCCACGCTGGCGAGCATCTGTGTGGGGAGCTCTTTGTCCCAGTTCCCGGCTGGGATAGGGGAAAATAGTGAGCTATCAGCTTTCTGCCAGTGCATGAGTTCCAGTAGCGCCTTGCGAGTGAGCCGATCGCTTTCTCGATCAAGCGCATACATAGTCTCCTCCAGCTCTATGACCACATCGCCCCACCACTGCGCGCGCTCACGGTCTGGGCAGTCCATGTAGTTGTCCCGCATGGTGATGTAGAGTGTGCGAGCTGCCTTAGTCCAGAGCTCGTCTAGCAGCGGATCGTCACTATGAAATGAGCCCGCTATCTCCGTAGCGTAGCCCGTCTCGCGATACTGCAGATCATGTACCGTCACATCCGCAGGTATGTCATAAATCATCTGATGACCATTGATCCAGTTAGGCATTTGGTAGACTTGACGCCCAGGTCCTGTGATGTACGCTGCCTTATAATTGTAGGCACCACCTCCGCGAAAATTATCGGTCATCATCGTGATGGTATCTCCGCCCGTTGCAGAAGTGACGTCAAGATAGGCAGTCACCTGAGCATTGTACGGCAGATCGAGCGTGAGCGGCGTACCATCGCTTACTAGAGGCATTTCGGGAGCTTGAGGGTAGGGCTTTCGCCCAAAATCTTTCCACTGAGCAATCGGTCTGAGCGTATGATTGTATCCTGTAGAAGAGCTCGTCCTCTGTTGTGATTCCTCGCTCGAGGACGGGATACTTTCCTCGTGGGAAGTGCTATCGAGAACTGTGTGCACTACTGCAGCTGACCATGGACCGTCATATCCCCACAGGCAGGCGTCCGCGTCTGCGAGGGTTTTCTGACTTCCGTCAAAAAGCACATGACTTGCCGCGAGTCTATAATTAGGATATGGTCCTCCAGCTCTCGGGCTCAGCGCTGGATGCTTGGCTACAGACCAGCTGGTATCGGTGACAACCGCGGCGGTGCTGGAAGAGATGCGCAGTGCCGCCGCAGGCCCAGATTGATGAGCAAATCCATCTCGTCCCCAGTACCAGACAGCTACGTCTAGGCGTAGCTCGCCACTACCCGCAAAATCGCTCAGATCTACAGCGTCTGTATACGCGCCACCCGGCACAGGCCCCCAGGGTAATCCGCCTTCGCGCACTACCAATTTTTCATTCACCCACAGCCAATACTTGGTATCTGCGGTGATGTAAATCGTATCCAGATCTTCGAGACCTGCTGTAATCAGTTTATGGTAGCAGAGCCATTCACCTGCTTGGATGGTATCGACATCGCTTGATATTCCTATCCATGCGGCGTTGACATTTGCACGATAAGTGCGCCCCCTATCCTGCTCACAGGAAGCTACGCCCAGTGCTGCCATCAGCAATACCATCAGGCTCAGAGCCCCAGTCTGGCGATGTAGAGAAAATCGAGAAAAATGATGTAAAGTCATGCGCTGGAAAATAAAGAGAGCCCTGCCAGACGCAGAGCTCTCTTGTCATACTATGTATGGTCTAATGTACTACATCTAGCGGTAGATAATCATCTGCCTAGCCGTGCTGTTGCGACCTTGCGTGACTCGGAGGATGTAATATCCATTGCTCAGAGATGTAGGTGAATACTGTACTTGCTGAGTACCCTCTGACAAGAACCCATCAAATACCTGCGCGACACGCTGACCTCGGAGATCATACATGTCCACGACCACATTACCCGCTTGCTCTAGGGCAAACTGGATCGTGAGTTGATCCTGCGCCGGATTAGGGAAGCTACTGAGCTGGAACTTGTCCTCAGGTAGAGGATCGATGATGCCAGTACTCAAGCTTGCTGACTGGAAAGTCGTGGCTATCCGCAGTTCATCAAATGTGGTGATGTACGGCGACTGATTTCCGCCTGCACCCTCTGTCCTGATGCGTATGATATCTATAGGGCCTGCCTTCATGAAATCACTCACGCCATTAGCTACCGCAGTGCTCGTGTCTGGCTCCGCTCCTGGTGCTGGATCGATCCAGAGATGAATCGTATCTGGGATCGCTGCTACAGCATTAGTCGCTATACGGGCTACCATCCAGTGTACGCCTTCGTCAGGTATATCGGTACGGCGATTGTTGCTCGTAGCTGGTGTGACAAATCCTAGATTTCCATCACCAAAGAGTCGGCCGATAGATAGGCGCTGGCCTCCTGCTGCTGCGATTTCGCTATTTCTCAGAGTGACATTACCGACATTATCTGTGGCAGCGCCTTCTAGCGTATTCATGAAGAAACTCACCCAATATACGCGACCGTCGCTCTCTAGCGGAAATGCCAGCTTGCGATCAGCTCTGATCTGTGTGTCTTCCTCCAGGTAACCAAATTCAACTTTGTTACCAATTGTCTCAAAATCAGCGACAGAGATGCTTCCCTCTGTGATCTCGAGATCATTAGTCGCTATCACGCCAGCATCTTCCCATCTTCCATCCCAGAAGGCATTGATACCACCAAGACCAAATAGTGATTGACCATCGTCATAGTTAAATGGCTCATAGACCAGAAGGTCTGGATCGTCACTACCAAAGTTGGGAGAGACATCACGGAAGCTAAATCCTGTGTAGACCTCATCCGCAAAGAAGCTGAGATCTTGGGCACCGTTTCCTTCTACGACGAGCCTGTCAAATCCATTATCGATGACCAGGTCGTTGATCGTAAGATTAGCGTCGCCCACTTCTGGTAGAGCGTCTGATAGTGGATTGACCCACACGTATGCGGTATCCAGGACACCTGCTCCATACAGATCCATGCGCACTACGATCCAGTTGACTCCTTCAGCGCTAGCATCTGGAGATACTTCGCTTACGTCACCATTGTACCTAGCGGCGATATTTCCAAGACCAGCTGTAGCACCTACATGGAAGAGGCTCGTACCTCCATCGGAGATGCCTACACCTCCAAAGTTGCCGATGCTATTTTCTGTTACGTCAAGGAGATATGACATCCAGATCTCTGTCTTGCCATCGTCACCCTCTGCATAGCGCGCAAAATACGGGCGTTCATAGGTCACGGGACTTCCTTCTTGGAAGTACTCGAGCTTATTGCCTACGCCATCTATGCGATCTGACTCGATGGAGCCAGCGACGATGACGCCATCGTCACCTTCGATGATTTCCCATGGTCCGCCAAATCCCTGACCGCCATCCTGACCAGCGAGGCCAGCTCCAGCATCATACTCAAAGCTTTCGATCGCGGCTACGGGCTCTGTAGGATCTGGTACGTCTTCCAGATCTCCGGGGATGATCGAGCTAAATGTCTTAGCCAGTCGGATCTCATCCCATAGTACGGTCACACCAGGATCACCAGCGACCTTGAGGCCTATGGCATTCCAGTTTCTGAGATCTGCTGTACCTGCTACATCTGCAGTGTCGCGATCTGGAGTCTTGCTGAAGTCAGGATCGATCCACATGTAGACATCGTCTCGGGCTTCGGTACCATTAGTGACACATTCTAGTACTACGAAATGACCTTCTGAAGCACTAGCATTACTTGTGCCTTGGCCGATAAATCTGATATTGCTACCATTAAAGGAGCGTCCTATCTGCAGGAGTTCACCTGCTCCGCCAGAGGCGAAGGTGGCACTGTCTGCAAGTACGAGGTTGGTGACATTGGGGCCGCCATTCTCTGAGTCAAACCAAAATCCTACCCAGTAGGTGCGGCCATTGTCTCCATATGCGCCGTCCATGACTCTCATGGCGCGACCGTTAGCGTCAAATTGTACGTGGTTGCCGCTAGTCTTCTGTAGGAGTGGCAAGACTGTCACGCCACCTTCTGTGATGACAGGATCAGTATCGGCGAGCAATTCCCATGGAGTAGCCCATCCTGTACCGCCGTCCTGACCAGAGAGATTGGCATCTGTGTCATAGGCAAAAGGCTCTTGAGCGCTTGTCGCTGCCGCCGGGACGGCTTCTAGATCTGGTGTCAAGATATCTACCCACTCACTACCGAATAGGAGATCGTCCAACTCAAATCTAAGTCCAGCTTCGCCCTCTGCCTTGAGCGAGACACCGTGGAATGTCGCAGCAGGATATATCTTGTCTCGGATGTTGGCGTCGTCTATGCTTGGTTCACCAGCCGTAGGATCGGGATTGACCCACATGTCTAGAATCCAAGCTGTGGAGGTGTCACTCTTGGTCATACGAGCTACCATCCACTGCGCGGAGCTGTTAGCGAAGAATGCACCCGAATTGGTTGGGCCAGCTCCAGCTCCCGCAGCAAACAGAGATCTGTTACCAAATCGTTTTCCTAGGACGACTCTTTCGTTGTTTCCCTGTGTGGTATCAAGAAGTACCATGGTACCTACGTTGCCACCCACATTTCCATTGACAGCCATGTGTGCTGCAATCCAGAATGTCTCATTGTTATTGGAGTCCAGAGGCGTCTCAAAGAAGCGCGCCATTCTATTAGCCACTCCCACTGACACACCTTCAAAGCTGTTGCTAGATGTCTTAGCGAGCAGGTTATCATTAGTCAATCCACCTTCTGCGACGGAGGATCGTATAGAGTCGGAGTCTATAGGACCCCACGGTCCTGACCAGCCATTTTCTGCTGCGCCTAGACCATTGACTTCTTGACCAGAGGCATAGATAAATTGGTCAAAGGCAAATGCTGTCACTCCTGGCGCTATATCCTCTAGATCATCGGCTACGATATCTGTATACTCGTTACCGACTCTGATGTCATCATATATGGCAGTCACGCCTGCTGTGCCTTCTACGATGAGGCCTATGGCGTTCCAGTCAGTAAGATTTCTTGTAGTAGCTAGATCAGCAGCATCGCGCGATGGCTGTGCTTCTGGATCTGGGTCTATGTAGAGATAGATTTCATCAGGTGCTGCCGTGCCATTTGTGACGACTTCTGCTACGACAAAGTGTCCTTCTGCTGCGCTTGCAGATGTGTTGCCGCCTCCTACGATACCTATGTTAGTCGCATTGAATCCGCTACCGATCTGTGCGAGTCTTCCTCCTGGGCCTGTGGGGCCAAATGCGTCTGCATCGGCTAAGACCAAGTGGGAGATATTGGGTCCTTGATTCTCGGTGTCAAACCACCATCCTACCCAGTAGGATCTGCCGACGTCGCCGAAGTCTCCTTCTAGTCGTCGTACCATACGCGTCAGCTCTACCGTTTCTGTGCGGTTGCCAGAGGTAGCTTTTTGAAGTAATTCACTTTCTATTCCTCCATCTGCAATGAGGGGAGAGAGGCCATTGACCTTAGTCCAGGCTCCGTCCCATCCACTGCCACCGGCAGCGCCCACGAGAGAGTCACCAGCTGTATAGTCAAATGCTTCTACGGCTACAGCTGGCTTAGGTGCCACTACGATCAGGTCATCAGCCACTACGTCAGCAAATGAATCTCCAAATAAGATATCATCTACATTGTAGCGTATACCAGGTGCACCCTCAGACTTTATATTGATACCTTGGAACTGTGCCGCTGGGTACATCTTGTTCATGATAGGCGCGTCTGCTTCTGCAGGCTCTGAGGAAGGGTCTGGATCTACCCAGAGATCTAGTTCCCAGTTGCCGCTTACATCATTGGCTACAAGGTGACCTACGATCCATCGAGCATCGGATCCTTCAAAGAATGCTCCTGTATTGGTGGGGCCAGATCCTGGTCCTGTGGCAAACACATTTCTGTTACCAAAGCGCTTTCCTACTACGATACGCTCCTCAGAGTCTTGCGTGGTATCTACGAAGGTCATGCTTCCTACATTTCCGGCAGGATTACCTACGATAGACATGTGAACAGAGAACCATATGTCTGTCCCTGCTACTGGCTCTATAGGATCTGCAAAGTATCTGCGATATCTGTTTTCGGCAGTGGTGGATATGATTACTGCCCTATTAGTCGCTGTACGCGCGAGTAGAGTCTCATTGAGCATACCGCCCATAGCTATGACGGAGCTATCGCTGTCGCTCACCGCTTCCCATGGACCTGCCCAGCCGTCTGAGTCAGCGCCATTACCAGCTATAGATGCGCTGGCGGCGTAGTCAAATCCTTCACTGGCTTGAGCCAGTGCGGTGCATAGCGCAAGCGACCATAGGGTGAGTACTAGTAAAGTAGTTTTTAATTTCATGTGTATATGATTTTAAGATAATAAGGTACTTAGATAGATGATATATGCTTAATTATTCCCATCCTGGATTTTGTCTATAGCCATACTGCTCCACTTGAGAGAATGGAATAGCTAGCAGCTCTGTGATATTAGTGTATGCCTCAGGAAAGGGATCTAGAAAGTCTTGTATTTCTTTTTGCTCTTCGCCGTGGGCTTGCATGACTTCTTGAAGATTTTCGTATCTCATGAGATCCCACCATCTGTGGTTTTCAAAGGCAAGCTCCACGCGGCGCTCATCTCTGATAGCTTGCTCTAGTCTCTCAGGCGAATTAATATCTAGATCGGGATTGGGATTACCTGGAAAGTAAAGCGGCAGTCCAGCGCGTACGCGCAAATTATTAATTAGTTCAAATGTCTCATCCATCAATCCTCCATTGATTTCCTGGATAGCTTCCGCCTTCATGAGCAGCGCATCAGCATATCGGAATACAGGAAAGTTGAGATCACTTCCACCGTTGGTCACAGGAGTGAATAGATATTTTCGGCAGTAAGGAATGAGCTCATTGTCTGGATCATTTTCATCTTCGTCGTAGAATCCTATACTTGCCGAAAATCGTCTATCTCCTTCTTCGAAGCTCTCAAGTAGATCCTGAGTAGGAATATTCTTACTTGCACTCGTGGAGACAAAAATTCCTTGTGTAATATCTACACCGGACTGATAGGGAAGAAATGAAAGGAACCAACCTGCGCCTTGATTAGCCGTAACGCTAAATTGATTTGCGAATATGATTTCTGGGCTATTCTGATTGCCTGGAGCGAATACGCTGCGGTAGTCATTTTCTAGTGCATATAATCCACTTTCGATGATACTGTCCAGCTGGATAAGTGCGGGCTCGTATTCACGATCCGCAAAGTAAATTTTAGCAAGGAGCATGCGCGCGGCGCCTTCTGTAGCTCGACCATTGTCCACCGCTCCCCATACTGCTGGAAGATTGTCTATGGCAAATTCAAGATCAGGAATGATTATCTCAGAGATCACTTCTGCCCTCGGAGCCCTTCGCAGTGCAAGTACGTCTCCTGCGTCGGCTTCACTCTCTATGATCTCAGTTACCTTAACTACATCACCAAACGACTGAGTCAGTATGTAGTAATAAAATGCTCTGAGAAATCTCGCTTCTGCGAGCTTTGCTGCTTTGTCTTCCGCTCGATCAAATGGCACCTCGTCAATGAAATGGATGACATAGTTAGCATTAGAGATTCCTTTATAGCAAGAGCCCCAGATAGTGCCGTGTATGCCAGCAGAGCTCGTGATGGCAAAGTAGTCCACTTCTTCTAATCCTACACTTCCTCGATCATTAGGATTGGGTATGAAGGTGGTGTTGTCTGACCTATACTCTACTGACTGCCATATAGCACCATTGTACAATCCTTTGAGCGTAGGATAAATTCCATTGACTGCTCCTTCTATTTGGACTTCTGTCTGATAAAAATTCTCAACAGAGTAGCGTCCTCTCGGCTCGTACTCTAGAAAATTGTCCTCATTACAGGACGTGAGGCACGATATAAGAAAGACTGCACTCAGAATTGTGGAAATGATATATGTAGATCTATTCATTATAAGCTTAATTTAAATCCTGCAGTAAATGTGCGAGCGATAGGGTATCCAGAGTAGGCAACGTTTCTTTCAAAGGGAGTACCGTTTCTACGTACCTCTGGATTACCATCAAATTCACTAAAGATGATGGCGTTCTGAGCGCTGAGGTAAACGGATAGACCATTAAATGTCTTGCTCTCTTTTAATTTACTTGAGAAATCATAGGACAGTGTGATATTTCCTATCTTCATGAAAGTACCGTTCACTACTCCTGCACTGGTAGGTGTGCGATAGCGCTGGCTCGACTGGACTGTGGTGGTGGTAGGCGCACGCAGACTATAATCAGTGCTGCCAAATCGATAGCGATCTTGGATTTCATCTTTTCTTACATTGAAGACACCGTCCGTATTGAGCTCTATCTCGCGTCGTAGATCAAAGATCAGACCTCCCACTTCGCCATTAGCCACCACGCGTAGTCCAAAGTTCTTGTACGTCACGAATGTATTGAACCCAAAGGTGAAATCTGGCAGAGGATTACCTAGGAACACATAGTCTTGACCGACTTCTAGGCGCCCGTCGCCATCACCATCGAGATAGTAGGGAGAGCCAACTGTCGCACCAGGATACTTAGGAATCTCAGGATTATCAATCATCTCTGGAGTGTAGAGGCCGAGCAGTTGTAATCCGTAGTACTGTCCTACAGGTCCACCCACAAAGGAGCGACTGATACGGACACCATTACCAGCAGGTGTATTAAATATCGGGACATTCTCGGTACCGATCTGTACGATTTCATTTCGATTAGCAGATATATTCCCAGATACTGTCCACACAAAATCATCTTTCACTACAGGCTTAGCGCTTATGGATATTTCTACGCCGGTATTTTTTAATTCTCCGAGATTACTTATCTGTGACCCAAATCCTGTGACAGCGGGTAGTGGATTACCAAATAGTAGATCAGTATTGCGCGCTTGATAATAAATGGCTTCGATATTCACGCGATCTTTAAACAATCCAATGTCTATACCTACATCTATCTGCTTGATGGTCTCCCACTGTAGCAAAGCATTTGGTAAGCGGCCTACTGTGTTGCCAAATACATTCACTCCACCGAAGACGTGATTTTGATTATTGATCCGTCCCTGATAGAAAGTCTCATCTACTTGCTGAGAGCCCGTCTCTCCTACGGATAATTCAAAGCGTAAGTTGCTGAGGACACGTCCCGTAGGGAACCAAGGCTCTCTGCTAGCTGTCCATGCTAGTCCCAAGGCTGGGAATATGGCATTTCTGCGGTCTCTACTAAATCGACTGGAAGCATCTCGACGTACAGACGCCGTGATAAAATACTTACGGTCATAATTGTATTTTACCCGGCTTATCATACCTATAAGCGCTCTTTGTCTTATCTCTTCACCTCCATTGATATAGAATCTTGCAGGTACGTCCTCTACGGCTGGATTGTTGAGGTCTTCAGGATTAAACTGGAAGACATTGCTCGTGAGAAATATATCGAAGTCTTCATTGATCAAAAAGGAATTACCCACACTCAGGCGCTGTAGCTCATAGTACTCGGCGGTGTAACCTGCGAGCGCCTCAAATGAATGTTTCTTTATTTTCTTGTCAAAGTTGACGGTCGTCTCACTGATGAGTCTGAGCTCTTCTCTACGACGAGCATTTACGGAGGAATTTCCTGGAGGATTAGTGTTGAACGGTGTGAGACCACCTCCTACTACGTCACCAGGAGAAAAGGAGCTGCCTCTATTAAAGATCAAGTTAGCTCCAAGAAGTTGCTTGACAGAGAGGCCGGGAGCGACTTGAGCTTGAAGAGTTATTTGTGACTGGATCTGTCGATTGATATTTTGATTTCGCTCATTTTCTAGGCGATATAGCGGGTTGGCCTGGAAGAAAGGTAAGAGTTCACCTCTGGTGGTAGTGGTCAAGTTTCCATTTTCATCATATGCTGGAGCAGAAGGATCTACCCATCGTGCCACTTGAGTGACGTGATAGGCAGAAAATTGTCCTTGAGATGGATCGGTAGCTCCATTATTAGAAATGGTAAGGGACGGTGCTAGCATGATACCGAAGCTGAGCCAATCGTTGATGTCACTATTGAGACGTGCACGTAGGCTATATCTCTCTAGACCCGTAGTCTTTACGGTACCGCGATTTTTATAGTAGCCGGCTGATATATTATACTTTGTTTTCTTAGTTCCGCCGCGAATGCTGAGATCGATGTTGCGCTGCACTCCACTTTGCGTGATCAGGTCAAACCAGTCTGTGCCTTCGCCATACTGTGACGGATCTTCTAGATTTTCTGGAATTTCTGGCTCTTCTCCGCGAGCTAGAGCGGCATCGATGATTCGCTCTCGCTGAAACTGTGCGAGCTCAGTAGCATTCATATTTTGAGGTTTCTCAAAATCATGGATGGTAGAGACGCCGACATAGCTATTGAGCTGGATTTTTGGTTTGCCCTCTTCTCCTTGCTTGGTGGTGATGAGAATAAGTCCATTGCCAGCACGTGCTCCATAGAGTGCTTTTCCAGAAGCGTCTCTGACGACGGAGATGGACTCGATATCATTAGGATTGAATAGAGAGAGGAAATTGTCTTGCTCGCTATTATTGTACGTGCCATAGGGCACTCCATCGACTACTATGAGAGGGGCATTGTTTCCTGTGGTGCCTATACCACGCACGAGGAGCTCGGAGCCTGCATCTGGCCTACCGCTTCCTGTGCGGACTTGTAGTCCCGCGACTTGACCTGCCAGAGCCTGATCAAAGGATGGTAGCTGGAGATTTTCTATCTCGCGCGATGTCATCGCATCTGTAGCACCGATTACATCCCGCTTTTTGGCTTGACCATAAGCGACCACGACCACTTCATCAAGCTCTGTATTATCTTCTTCCAAGGTGACATTGATCAGCACCTTGTTATCTATTGGTATGCTGAGCTGCGCATAGCCGAGGTAAGCGAAAATCAAATTTTCGGCATCTGCTGGCACGTCGAGTGCATAGCTTCCGTCTAGCTCAGTTGAGGTACCCACAGCGGGATAATTACTGACGTATATGTTGACACCAAGTAGTTCTTCCCCCTGCGCATTGACGACCTTGCCTTCTACTCGAGACTGAGCAGATAGGGAGGCGCTTAAGGAGAGGAAAGCCATAGCGCATAGGAGAAATTTCGCCAGTGAGGGGAATGTAGCTCGCATAGATTAAGACAGTTTAAGACAGTGAAGATGGGCGTGTCAAGATGAGACTTGCCTCTCTAACAAATCTCACTGTCAGACCCTAGAATTCTGTCCTGTACTGTCCTGTGCGGTTCCGTCGGTCTCAGGGAGCACTTTTGGAAAGGTCGGCTAGTAGCAATAACGCAGAGATCTACTTGAGCCAGAACGAGTAATCTCTGCTAGACATATACATTCATGGACAGATCACCTGCACTGATGGTCGGAGGCAGGATGTCCAGCTTACACGTATTCATGAAGATAATTTCAATCATTCTATTTGCCCTTGCCCTATGCACTGGCTCTCCATCTCCACAGCATACATCTAATGCGGTCATGACGGGTCCCAATGTCATCATGATTGTGGCTGATGATCTCGGTAGGTATGACTTATCTGTCTATGGCAATCCAGTCATCGAGACGCCGCGTCTCCAGGAGATGGCTGATGGCGGTATCACATTTGCTCATGCCTATGTGGCGCAGCCTATTTGCTCGCCCAGCAGAGCCGCCATACAGACTGGTCTGCATCCAGCGCGTACTGCATTGACGGAGCACATCAGGGGAATCCCACCTGTAAACCCATGCTGGCCCGTCATCCCACCCAAGAGCATGCAGCGTATGGCTTACGCCTATGAGACAATAGGTGAAGCCATGCAGGCCCGCGATTACCAGACTATATATGTAGGTAAGTGGCATCTGGGTGGCGGACAGTACAAGCCTGACCGGCACGGATACGATATCAGCCTGGCTGGTGGTGGTCGAGGATTGCCTGACAGTTTCTTTCCACCGTATTTTGGCGGAAGCCTCTTCCCAGAGCTCCAAGAGATGGCGCCTGATGACAATTACCTCACAGATGCTCTCACTACACTAGCGCTTAAGTCTATGCCTACAGATACCTCGGAGAGATTTTTCCTAGCGCTTAATTACTATTCGCCTCACGTCCCTATAGAAGGTCCGCCAGATCTAGTAGAAAAGTATGAGGCCATCCTGGGCGGAAATGCTGATACACTTCCTCGTCCGCACTATGCTGCTATGGTAGAGCGTATAGATCAGCAAGTGGGACGGCTGATAGATAGTCTATCGGCTCGTGGGATCTTAGACAATACGGTCATCTTATTTACTAGTGATCACGGTGCCCTGACGGTAGAGGAGGTTCCAGCATTTGCGGAGCATACGCCTCCTACCACGAGCGGAGAGTATCGAGCCGGCAAGGGATATCTCTATGATGGGGGACTCCGAGTCCCACTCATAGCATATGCTCCAGGAATACTCGCTCCACAGATTGACAGCTTCTACACGGTAAATACGGACTGGTACTCCACGATTACACATCTCACGGATGTCCCAGGGACTAGTCTTGACGGTGTAGCGATCCCTAGCTTGACAGGTGCGCCAGAGGTGGAGAGACAACTGTACTGGCACTATCCACACTACAGCCCACAGCGAGGCAATCCCGCTGGGGTCATCATAGATCCTCCCTATAAGCTCATCCAGTGGTATAGTGACGTCGATAGTGTGCGCTTGCACGATCTCTCCCTTGATCCAGGTGAAGAGATCAATCTTGCTGATGATATGCCAGATCTACGAGATCAGCTATTGACAGATCTAGCAACATGGCGCGAGACCGTAAAAGCACGCGAGATGGTGCCCAATCCTGATTACAATCCAGAGAATTGCCGATGAGACATCTATATAGTACATCATTGCTTTACCTCGTAGCTGCCATAAGCACGGTGCTCGTAGCGCAGATACGTGACACTGCTATAGTCTGCGAGGATTTTGAGTTGGCCGTCATGAATCCTCTGGAGTGTAGCGATCTGAGCGGCTATGGCTGGACAGGTGCCTGGCGCAGAGAGATAGGCGATGATGTCATCATCAGTGATCGAGATCTCTGCCCCGAGTCGGTAGATTGCGATGGCAATCATAGCCTGAGCGCTCATCAAGTGAGAGCGGGACTGAGATACGAGCGCAGCATGGGGACCATAAGAGATCAGGGACAGACAGTGTGGATGTCTGTGCTGATGGACTTTGATGCTGGCTCAGATGCCGAGGGCGTGATCACCGTGGCTCTGCAGCGCGGCAGTCTGCAGGAACTTAGCGTGGGTAAAAAATTTGGTAATCAGCTCATAGGTCTCGTATGGCCCGAAGCTTCCAATTACAATACAGACATACCCGCAGAAGGTCTGCACTGGCTCGTCCTTCGCATAGACTTTAGCGGTGATAGCGAGGGCGAGAAGGTCTGGCTCTGGGTAGATCCCAGTCCCACCGCTACACCAAGCACAGATAATGCTGATATCGCAGTGCCTCAAGCGGGTATGTCAGATATCAAGATCAATGCTGGAATCAACCTCGTCCAGATCAAAGCCGAGGGGCGTGCCCCGCAGCTAGCTGATATAGACGACATCAAGATAGGAGCCAGTTTTCAAGCGGTCAGTCCAGCGCTGGTGACGTCGATACAGACTGTACAGCGAGACATACTCAGGTCCTATCCTACACCGACCTCAGGTATGGTGTATGTGGAAGTACCTGTGAGTGAGCGAATAGATGGAGTGGCACTGCACAGCCTGGGCGGTGAGCTGATCTACGAGTGGGCGATGTCTGATATGTCGAGTGCAGATGGGCGTATAGAGATCTTCCTTCCCAGCCATCTCCCCAGCGGGCACTATACGATGCAAATCATCGCTCAGAGTGGACAGGTCTATACCACTCCCATAGTGTATATGGCTCGATAGTGAGATAGGAGCAGAGCAATCTGCTGTACTTTCACTGCTGCTATGAAGATCCTCTTCCTATCTCATAAGACGATATGGCGCGGTGTGAGCGTATGGATGCTGCATCTCAGCCGCTACCTGCGAGATGCTGGGCATGAGATCCATATCTTGGCACATCCTGACAATCCTCTCTGGCGTCTGGACACTGATGGTCTGCACGTGGAGAGACTCAGCATACGCTTTGACTTTGACCCACGGGCGATCTTGCAAGTGGCTCGATACGTGCAGGCTCATGATATAGAGCTACAGATCCTCAATAATCCGCGAGAGATACAGATAGGAGGTCTTGCGGGATTAGCTACGGGGGTGCCCTGTGTGAGACGTATAGGTAGACAGGATGATTTCAGGAATCGATGGAAAGATCGCTTTTATCATCAGAAGCTCATCCAGCACAGCATCACTACCTGTGATTATATAGCAAGAGACATAGAACGGTCTATGCAGTATGTCTCTGCGGGTACCATAGAGCATATTGCAAATTTTAGAGATCCGATAAGCGTGCCTGCGAGTAGGCGTCAAGAGATAAGGACAGGATGGGGTATCGCGCCAGACCAACTGCTTCTAGGCACCATGGTAGCCCTGGAAAAAGAGAAAGGAATCCTGCAGATACTTGATGCATTAGCAGTCGTACAGGACCATCTTCCACCATGGCGCTATGTCATCTGTGGAGAAGGAACGCTCCGTGAGACAATTGCTCATCGTATCCATTCACTGCACTTGCAGGATCGAGTGATGATGGTGGGTCGAGTGCAAGACTCCGCGGAGAAGAGCGCTTGCTTTGATATTGCCCTACTGTACTCTTCTATGGAGGGGATATCACACACCTTGCTAGAGTACTTCGCGAGTGGTAGACCTACCATCAGCACCGATTCTGGAGGACTGGCCGAGGTCGTGCGACACGAGCGCAATGCACTAGTAATCAAGTGGAACGATCAGAGGGGACTGGAGAGCGCTATAGTCAGGATGGCTAGAGACAGAGCACTGAGACAAACGCTTGGAAGTCAGGCTCGTGGAGATCTGGTAGATCACTTCAGCACAGAGGTAAAATGCAGAGAGTGGGAAAGATGGCTGCGTGGATGTATCGTGTAAGTGTTAAACTTCCATAATCTAAATAGTTGCTCATACAACTACCTGTGTAGCTTTGTCGATAGGATGTCATCGATATGTTTCTAGACGATCACCCTTTCAGGTCTCTCATTCCCCTCATGGGCCGTTTCATCAAGGAGCTTCATGGGGTCATAGAGTTAGAGCTCTTTCGAGCAAATGTTCCCTTGAATATATCACAGACTATTGCTCTGAAATGGCTAGCGGAGCGAGACGGACGTCCACAGGTAGATCTCGCACTTATCACTCATCGAGATAAAACTACACTTACCAGGCTGCTAGGGACGATGGAAAAGAGAGATCTGATATATCGCAAAAAGTGCAATACGGATCGCAGGGTCAATCGAGTCTATCTCACATCGCATGGGCGTGCACTCATACACAGCGCCCTGCCTATCGTAGAGCGGATAGTAGATCGAGCGCTTGCTGATGTATCTGCGGATCAGATCAAATCAGCCAAAGAGGCATTATACACTATGCATTCTAATCTGAAGCAAAACTATGAATAAGAAATACTCGACGCTACTGCGTGGACTGATCGGGGTGCTGCTAGGTGCACTCATGATCTTCCTGGCAGTCCGGATATCAGGCAAGCTGCAGGCTGGAAAGAAGAAGCCTAAGCAGAAAGTCGAAAATCAAGTTGCTAAAGTCTACACGCAAGAGGTGAAAAATACGGAGATCGACGTCACTATCCAAGAGAAAGGAAGACTAGAAGCTCTCCGTAGAGTAGAGCTATACTCAGAGGTACAGGGTATACTACTCTCGGGCAGTCGGCTGTTCAAAGCGGGTACGGCTTACAGTGCTGGTGATGTCATACTCTCGCTGGACGCAGAGGAGTTTCGTGCGAGTCTTACGGCGCAGAAATCGACACTGTACAATCTCATTGCGCAGACTATGCCTGACCTCAAGCTTGACTATCCTGATGCGGCAGACAAGTGGGAGCGATATCTCGCCGATCTTGATATTCAACGCAGCATTCCACCCTTACCCGAGTATACGAGTGATCGCGAGAAATTTTTCATCAACAGTCGCAATATTGTTACTACCTATTACACGATCAAGAATCTGGAAGAGCGCCTAGAGAAATATACCATCAGCGCACCGTACTACGGTGTGGTTACGGAAGCGCTTGTGGATCCAGGCACTCTTGTGAGACCTGGACAGAAGCTGGGTACCTACATCAGTCCAAGTGTCTATGAGCTTCCTGTAAGTGTCGCTGAGTCAGCTAGGTCATATCTGGCAGTAGGTAAGCGAGTCACTGTATATACCCTAGACGGTAGTGCCTCTTGGACTGGAAAGATTACTCGGATCAGCCCTACCATTGACCCCACTAGTCAGGGTATACCAGTATATATACAGCTCACGGGCAAGGGGCTGAGCGAAGGCATGTTTCTAGATGCTCATATTGCAGGAGAGCCGATTCCTAGTGGGTATGAGATATCGAGAAAGTTACTCGTCGATAATGACAAGATCTTTATCATCAAGGACGGCAAGCTACAGCTACGAGTGGTAAGAGTAGCCATCTACAAAGAATCTACTGCGATCATTACAGATCTGGAAGACGGTACACTTCTCCTTCAGAATCCTATACCTGGTGCCTATGACGGCATGCTAGTCTCAGTAGCCTCATCTGATAATGATTGATCCATGAGACGCATCATCAGCTTCTTCATAAAATTCCCCGTAGCGGTCAATATCATGATTGCAGCCTTTGCAGTCTTTGGGGTGTTGGGCGCGCTGTCTATGCGATCCAGTTTTTTTCCACTTGTGGAATCACGTGTCATTACGATCCAGGCTGCCTATCCAGGAGCGTCCCCGCAGGAGATGGA
>JAHDBH010000006.1:7197-63112 GCA_020630495.1 Saprospiraceae bacterium | reverse complement strand
ACCATCACATTTGTCATATCAGGAGATCAGATACCTCTCAGTACTCTCAAGACCATATCCAAGACCGTAGAGAAGGATATAAGACGCATAGATGGTATCTCTCAGGTAGAGGTAAGTGGATTTCCGCTAGAAGAGATTGAGATTGCTGTGCGCGAAGCTGACTTACTGGCCTACAGTCTGACCATTCAGGAAGTAGCCAGCGCCGTCTCGAGTGAGAATCTTCTACTCACTGGAGGAAACATCAAGACACCATCAGAAGAGTACCTCATACGCGCCAGTAATAGATCCTACTACGCAGAAGAGCTAGACTATGTAGTAGTAAAGACCAATCTGGATGGAACGTCTATCTATCTACGAGACGTGGCCACGGTACGTGATCGCTTTCAGGAAACTCCAGATGCTAGCTACTTTAATGGTAATCTCTCGGTATCCATGACAGTACGCAATACCAATATCGAAGACCTCATCAGCTCAGCTGAGAGCGTAAAAGAGTACGTAGAGGATTTTAATCAACGATACACTAATGTGCAACTTGACGTAGTCAGCGACAATAGTATCACTCTGACTCAGCGAACGCAGCTCTTGACAGAGAATGCAATCATAGGTATATGTCTCGTATTATTTTTCTTGTCCTTCTTTCTTAATACACGATTGGCATTTTGGGTAGCTTTTGGATTGCCAGTTTCGTTTTTGGGCATGTTTATTTTCGCTGGGCAAGTGGGAGTGACCATCAATGTGCTTTCGCTCTTTGGAATGATCATCGTGATAGGGATACTAGTAGATGACGGAATCGTCATAGCAGAGAATATATACCATCACTTTGAGATGGGCAAGTCGCGCATAGATGCAGCCATAGATGGTACGATGGAAGTGATTCCACCTATCATATCAGCGATACTCACTACGATATTGGCATTCTGTACTTTCTTCTTTTTAGAAGGGAGGATCGGTGATTTCTTCTCAGAGGTATCAGTGATTGTACTACTCACACTGAGTATTTCACTCATCGAGGCTTTGATAATATTGCCAGCTCACGTGGCACATTCAGCTGCGCTCACGCGTGAGAAGGATCGACCCGAAAAAAAGACGCTGATACAGAAAGCATTTTCTAAGCTCCGAGTGATAAATCGCATCGGCGACAAGCTGATGAGTTTCTTACGGGATCGCCTGTATGCTCCAGTATTACGTTTTTCTCTGTCTAATATGTTTTTCGCCTTCGCAATATTCTTGTCATTATTAATAGTGACGCTGGGTAGTATCCAAGGTGGAATAATCCGCACGACTTTCTTTCCTAATATAGCATCGGATCGCGTACAGGTAAGCTTGACCATGCCACAAGGTACTCCAGCAGAGCTGACTGATTCACTATCCAGCATCATCGAGTCAGCAGCATGGGTGGTTAATGAAGAGCTCAGCAGCACACAGAGTGACAGCCTGCAAGTAGTAGAAAATGTGATACGTCGCATAGGCCCAGGATCATCAGTGGCAACCGTAACTGTGAATTTGCTCCCTGGAGAATTGCGTGATGTGCCGTCATTCACCGTATCAAATATGATACAAGAGATAGTAGGTGAGCTCTATGGTGTAGAAAGTCTGACGTTTGGATCAGGCGGCAACTTTGGTGGGAGTCCCGTAGCCGTGTCTCTGCTAGGAAATAATATATCAGAACTCAAAGCGGCTAAGGAAGAACTAAAATCTGAGCTACGCAAAATAGAGCAACTCAAGGATATATCAGATAATGATCCAGCCGGAATCAAAGAGATAAATATCAAGCTAAAAGAAAGTGCTTACCTGCTAGGTCTCACAACGCGCGATGTAATGAGTCAAGTGCGCAATGGTTTTTTTGGGTTTCAGGTACAGAGATTTCAAAGGGGTGAGGATGAGATCAAGGTGTGGGTGAGATTTGATAGAAATGAACGAAGTAGTATCAAGAACCTAGATGATTTAAAAATTATCACTCCAGATGGCTCGCAAGTCGCATTGAGAGAAATAGCAGAATATACGATCCAGCGAGGAGATGTAGCAATCAATCACCTAGAGGGTCAGCGAGAGATACTTGTACTCGCAGATATGAAGAATCCAGGTGAGAGTGTCACAGATATACTTGCAGACATTCGATCTCGTATCGTGCCAGATATCGTAGCCAAGTACCCTACAGTAGCACCCCTCTATGAAGGCCAAAATCGCGAAGCTGGAAAATTCTTGGACAGTGCCAAGATAGCATTTCCCGTGGTGCTTATTCTTATCTATATCGTGATTGCGTTTGTATTTAGATCTTATTCTCAGCCACTGCTTCTGATTCTCTTAGTTCCGTTTAGCCTGATAGGTGTGGGATGGGGGCACTATATTCATGATTTTCCGATCAATGTGCTGTCTCTTCTAGGAATCATCGCGCTGATAGGAATCATGGTGAATGATGGCCTGGTGCTCATCAGTAAGTTTAATATAAATCTTAAGGAAGGCTTGCCGTTCCGTGAGGCGCTCTATACGGCGAGTACTTCTCGATTTCGAGCTATATTTCTTACCACCCTTACTACGATTGCTGGACTAGCGCCATTGATTTTCGAGACAAGTCGGCAGGCTCAGTTTTTAATCCCTATGGCGATCAGTATAGCCTACGGAATAGGTATAGCGACTTTTTTGACACTGATAGTCTTGCCGATTTTATTGAGTTTCATTAATTGGGTTAAGTTCGCTTGGCACTGGTTGCTCACAGGAGATGTGGTGCAAAGAGAGAGCCTAGAGCGCGCTGTAAAGGAAAAGAAATATCTCCAAGAAGAAATATAGTATGAAAGGATATCTGTTCATAGTAGCTATTATAGTATCATATATTTCTGTGAATGCTCAGACTATACTGACTCCTCAGGATGCTATCGCTCTCGCTATCGAAAACAATTATGATATTCAGATAGCACGTAATCTGACAGATCGTGCTAAGAACAACACCAGCCGTGACAACTCTGGAAAGAAGCCGACAGTGGGTATCAATGCAAATTATACCTACAGATCCGATAATACAACGGCCAATTTTCAAGACGGGCGCAGTACGTCTCTTTCATTCGCTTCCTCTCAGGCGGCTAATGCATCTATAGGTGTGGGATATATATTGTACAATGGTGGCTTCAGAGATGCGCGTATAGAGCAGCTCGCAGAAAGTTATCAATTATCCAAGCTAGAGTTGCAAGCTACAATGGAAAATGTAGCTGCTCAGACCCTGCAGCAGTATTATCAAGTAGCAGCCCTACAAGAAAATATGAATATCCTATCAGAAGCGATAGAGGTGTCAACAGCTCGTATAGAACGGATAGAACAAGAGATAGCCTACGGGCAGAGTAGCGGTCTAGCAGCTCTCAATGCTATGGTAGATCTGAATAATGACAGTCTGGCTTACATGACTGCTCAGATTCAGCTTGATAATGCAAAGCGCCAGCTAAATAATCTGATGCTCAGCCCACTAGACTACGAGATCGAGGTGGAGACTGATCAGGAATTTCTGGTAGGACTTGACCGAGATATGTTAAGAGATCAGATGTATGCGCAGAATCTACAGATAAGTGCTGCAGAAAAAAACATCGAAATAGGCAGTATTTCCATTGACTTACTAAATGCCCGCAAGCTGCCTACTTTGCGCGCAGATGTATCGTATGGTGTAGCTTACAATAAAAATAATCCAGCATCATTTCTAGCATCACTTAATAACAATGGACTTAATGCAGGTCTCACGCTTACATGGGATCTCTATGATGGTGGACAGACTCGCTATGCTCTAGAAGATGCGAAGATTGCTAATATGGGCTTGGAGTTACAGCGCGCTCAGCTCTTGCAGGACCTTGATTTGCAATTTGAAGTAGCTTGGGCTAACTATACAGACCGCAAAGAAATTCACAGAAGTCAGGAAAGAAATGTGCACATCAGTGAAGCAAATTTCCAGAGGACAGAAGAGCAATATAATATCGGCCAGATTACTACAGTCGAGTATAGACAAGCACAGCTCAATCTATTAAATGATCGCCTTGCGACAACTTCGGCACGGTTTCAGGTGAAAATTGCTGAAGTTGAGTTGCTTTTACTGAGTGGCTTGATATTAGATTAGCACGCATTTGGCTGACAAGCCGCCCATCTACCGCTGATTGTAACTTAGAAAATGGGGTTACTCCTCTAGACAGCATTTAGCTGAAAAGCTACATCCACTCTTCCCAGGTGGTGCTTAATTGATCCCACTGCATCAGAAAAAACTGATCGATAAAAGGCAGCACGTCCGTATCCTCGAGCACCTCTATGGTAAGCATATTTCCAAATGTGCCATAGTACAGCCAGAATCCAAAGTCGTCGTCTGAATTTCCTACTACGGTAATTCCGAGTTCGTTGTTAGTAGAATTGTGTCTCAGACCGAGTGATGGAGATGTTTTTTTTGACTTATTTGCTTCAGTGACTTGCTCAGCCCAGTTAATGCTATTAAAAATCTCGATAAATTTCTCTCTGCTGACCTCGCCAAGGTGCATGATTTGCTGTGGCTCGAAGTTGGCTTTTTGTAGATTTGCTACAAATTCGCCTTCGCTGGGAAATCGACCGGCCTGATCTACATCTTCTAATTTATCTACACGTATGACATCGCCCGTAGCGCTGCGCTTGCAGGAGCTAAGACATACGACACAGAGGCAGAGTGCTAGGAGGAGCTTAGATAGTTTCATGTCATAAAGCTAGGCAGATTCCGCCCCACCGAGAGTCTAGGACTTCATGGCCCAGGCCTGTAGAAGGTCATGATCGATGAGTGATGGATGCTTATCAGTTGCGTCTTTGAACCACTGGACTTGCTGAGGACTCAGATATTGCTGAGGATTCTGTCTTGCATAGAGAGCGGCGTTAACACGAACCTTCTGCAGATCAGTCATGGGGACCGATCTATAGGGACTGTGACGGAGTTGATAGAGGTGGTCCTTGGCAGAATATCTGAAGGAAGATTGTGACTGCTGTGAAGGAGAATCGGAAGACTTCATTTTGCTCATAGAGTGATCCTGAGCAAATGCATCTAAGTCGGGTGATTGGATCTCATCTTGATCATACTGGATGCGGACTACTTCGCGACCTCCTTGGAAGCCAGATTCTACTGATTTGACGCCATCCAGCGAGCCCAGTTGTGCCTCTCCTGACCAGAAGCAATACATGCTATAAGTAGCGCTCGATAGGGTATTTTGCGACCACTCATCTTGGAGCAGTTCAAGGTATAGAGGTGGTTTTTGATTGCTTTGCTCGAGAGCGTCTATCATTCCTGAGAGCAATTGCTGATGAGTGTACTTTCCAGCGATTCGATCAGTGACGTCGGCACCTGTATGATCTACAATTCTTACTACAGGATTATTCCAGCTTGGCTCACCGTATTGCTTCAGTATGATGGCGTCAGCACCTTTGTGATTGTTGAAGATGGCCAATGGGATGAATGATTCCTGTATGGCCTCCACGAGCAGAGGATGGCTCAGCACACCATCACCATACCTCTTGCAAGTCGCGCAGCCAGGTACTTCTTGAAATAGGATGAGTACTGGCTTGCCGAGTCTCTTGGACTCTTCCAGAGCTAGGTCATAATCGCGATACCACTTGACATCGCCTAGCTCGGTGTGCTCTCCGTGAGAGTAAATGGCTTGTCCTGATATGAGAATGCTGCAGGCGAGATGCAGGCATAGAATAATTGATAGTTTCATCATAGTCCCACCAAAACGCGGCGAGCATAGCGATTCTTATCTGTAGTCAGGAGGAGAAGATAGTAGCCAACGGACAATTCTGATACATCTATGGTGGCAGCTCCGTGCGGTACTGTGTAGACTTGACCCGTCATATCGTAGAGCTCTGCGGTCACAATGGTCTCGGTATCTAGTACTATATGTAGTAGATCAAAGGCTGGGACAGGGTAAACTGCCAGATCCTTGCTGTAGAAATCTGCGGTGGAGACCTGTAAGGGTATCTCGACTTCTAGCAAGCTCTCACATCCTTGCTCATCCATGACAGTAATGGTATAGAATCCTTCTGGTACATTCAGAAGGTCTTCACTGAGGGCAATAGTATTCCCATCACTATCAGTCCATACAGGACTGTACTCACCCGTACCGCCAGATATGGTGATAAAGGCCGCTCCAGGTATGAGATCGGTAGCCAGATCTACTGAATCTAGGGTAATGGTCAGCTCCTCGGGGCTTGATATATTGACTGAGACGGTTTCTGTACAGTTATTGGCATCCATGACACTGATGAGGTAGTCACCATCAGGTAGATCATCAAGTACTGAGGATGGGTCAAAACTATAGGGAGGTACACCTCCAGACACAGATACTTCAATGCGACCTGGGTCGCCTGCGCATCGTGGTTGGGTCACGTCCGGGACGACTCTCAGAGGGATGGGGTCATCAAGTATGAAAGATCTTATCTCTACACAGCTATCGGCATCCGTGACTGTGACAGAATAGTTGCCACCTTGCAAATCTTCGCGACAGCTAGCATCATCTCCATCAGACCATGCGTATGTGATAGGCTCCTGGCCGCCAGTGACTGTAAGACATATGCTACCTGTACTGTCTCCAGCGCAGAGATTGGGCACGGCTTCTGCTGAGAGTACAAGCTCGCAGGAGACGCTATTGATTACTACAGTCTCAGCTGTGGCACATCCTTGAGCATCTGTGACCGTGACGGTATAGCTGTCCCCGCTGAGATTGTCAATAGTCGCTGATGTAGAGCCAGTGCTCCACAAATAGGTATAGGGGCTTGTGCCTCCTGTCGGATTGGCGCTTGCGCTGCCATCCATAGCACCATTAGTGGATTCGTCCATGGTAGAGACATTAGCTAAGAGTATGTCTGGAGCTGTGAGAGAGTAGCTCGCCGTGGAGCTGCAGTCATTAGCATCTGTGACCGTGACAGAATAGGTTCCACCAGCCAAGTTGTCTATGGAGGCACTAGTGGCGCCTGTAGACCAGAGGATATCTAGTGCTCCAGTACCGCCAGTAGGACTTATCTGTAGGGATCCATCGTCTGAGTCTGAGCAGCGTGGATCTGATGATGAGACAGTGATGATCTCGATCGCTTCTGGAGCACTGATTTCTATGATGATGATGTCTGTACACACCTTGGAGTCTGTGACGGTCACTGTATAGCTTCCTGGAGGCAGATCGTCTTGTGTGTCATCTATGGCGCCATTGCTCCACTCGTAGAGATAAGGCATGGTACCGCCGGTGGCACCCACAGTAGCACTACCGTCTTGGCTATCGTGGCATGAGAGATCAGACTGCGAGATGATGAGGCCTATCAGCTGTTCTGGTTCATTGATGAGGATGGTAGTGGACGTAGTGCAACCATTGGCATCCGTGACCGTGACACTTTGGTCTCCTGCTGCGAGCATTGGATTTGTCGGACCCACACTACCATCTTCCCAGAGGTATGAGTAGGGTGCGGTACCACCATTGGCAGTAACTGTGGCACTTCCGTCCATAGCACCATTACAAGACACGTCTTCGCTCGTGATGAGGTCAATTACGAGTTCTTCTGGTTGGGTGATGGTGATACTGGTAGAAGCCGTGGCGTCAGCCGCATCAGTCACGATGACGGAGTAGTCTCCAGCGACTAGATTGAGAGCCGTTTCTCCCTCTTGGCCATCGCTCCATAGATAGGTATAGGGTGGGGTGCCATCAGAAGCTAGCGCGGTGGCAAATCCATCATTTTCACCATTGCAGCGTACGTTGCCAGATTCTATGATTTCGATACTGAGATCAGCGGCTGCGCTCATGAGTGTTCCAGAGGCGGTAGCGGTGACTGTACGATCGCCTCCATTGGAGCCATTTCCATTGCTGAGTATACTTGCCGCGTAGAACGTGATGACTTCACCATCAGGACCTGCGGGTGAGGTCCAGTCGACTGTGTAGCTCACTTCCGTGCCTGCGCCGAATGTCATAGCTGGGGCGTGCTCTAGGTATTCTCTGCCACCAGACGTCACGATAGTACTTCCACCGCCGGCATTGCTCATAGTGCCTGCGAGATTGTTACCAGCGTCTAGCCCCGTCATCTGGGCACCGCCATGAGTCGCTAAGCCGTCTGGATTGGATACTGTGATGACGAGTGAGTACGTCGTAGAGGGATCTACCTGGGCTGGTAGACCACTGATCTCTACCATACCATTCTGAGCGGGCGATCCAGCGCTGTGACAGTCTGTGCAGAGACCATCACCTGGCGCACCTGTGCGACCATTGGGTGGATTAGCGACTCGAGCGATACTCATGACGCCGACGATGAGGGCGAGCGAAAGAGCGAGTAATGGGTGGCGTAGCATGGATATTCTTTTAGAGGTACGTTTTATGAGACGCAAGATATGTCCGTAGGGTACAATCTTGAGTCATATGTATAATTTCTCTTGCCAGGTATGTTACATTTTCATGAGACCTGCAATTGGCTATCCATGGTCAGAATCGGGCAAGAGATGGCATGATATGACTATGCTGGTGCAGCTGTGGGTGAGGACTTTCGTCCAAATGCGTGCTAGCATACTGGCCTCTACCACACTCAGCCGTCTATTCTACAATCTAGAATGTCTGACGATGATGGTCACATCTAAGATACCTTTGACATATGCATAGGCAGCATCCGCTCTTTGGATGAGCTTACTGAAAGCCTATGATGATGACGACCATGACCATTGATCTCTATACACCGCTCAAGCGATACTTTGGATATGATGCCTTCCGTGATCGACAGGAAGAGATCATCACATCCGTGCTAGCTGGGAGGGATGCACTGGTGATCATGCCCACGGGTGGTGGTAAGAGCCTGTGCTATCAGATTCCTGGGATAGTGAGCCAAGGTCTTGTACTAGTGCTATCTCCTCTGATAGCTCTGATGGATGATCAGGTCACGGGCTTGAGGCAGATGGGAGTGCGAGCACGAGCGATGCACAGTCACGTCAGCGAGGTAGATAATGCAGATCTGCAGCGAGAGCTAGCTGCCGGCGAACTGGACCTTCTCTACATATCTCCTGAGCGCCTTATGAGTGGTGGCACGCTGGAGCATCTGAGGCATTTGCACGAAAGTGCCAACCACCCTGGTATAGCCGCCATCGCGATCGATGAAGCACACTGTGTCTCTATCTGGGGTAATGACTTCCGACCTGAATATGTGCGTCTGGCTGCACTGAGACAGTCGCTGCCAGCCGTACCGATCATCGCTCTCACCGCTACCGCTGACTCGGCTACTCAAAGCGATATCAGAAAGCAGCTGGCACTACGAGATCCTCTGGTGAGTATCTCGAGTTTTGAGAGGAAAAACATCACCACCATCGCTCGTGCTGGTCAAAATAAGATGTCCCAGATTGTTGATTTTATCTCTACGCGTCAGGATGAGTCTGGAATTGTCTACTGCCTCAGTCGAAAAAATACCGAGCAGGTGGCCGCCAAGCTCAGTGATCTGGGATATCGAGCAGAGGCCTATCACGCTGGTCTATCTCCTGCGGATAGGAAGCGCGTACAGACGGAATTCACCATTGATAAGTGCCAGATTGTCTGCGCTACCATAGCCTTTGGGATGGGTATCGATAAGTCCAATATCCGCTGGATCATACATCACAATATGCCCAAAAACATAGAGTCCTACTATCAGGAAATAGGACGAGCGGGCAGAGATGGAGCACCTGCAGAGGCGCTGCTGTTTTACAGCTGGCGCGATATCATGACTCTACGAGGGTTTATAGAAGGCAGCGAAGCGTCTGGTGAATTTAGATCTGTGCAGATGGCTAAGCTAGACCGCATGTGGGAGTATGCCAATGCAAGTAGTTGCCGGACCAATCTCGTGCTCAATTACTTTGGTGAATACAGCGCGACTGCCTGCGGACACTGTGATAACTGTCTCCATCCTCCCGAAAATATAGAGGGCACCGTCATAGCCCAAAAGGCTCTCTCTGCCATCACACGCTGTAGAGAAGATCTAGGGATGATGCTACTCATAGATCATCTCCGAGGGAGCGCTCGCCAAGAGATCATGCGCATGGGACTTGATCAATTAAGCACCTATGGCGTGGGCAGAGAACATAGCTTCAGAGTATGGAAAGGATATCTGACGCAGATGATCAATCAAGGCCTCATAGCTATCGATTATACCAGTGGTGCCAAGCTGAAATTGACTCCTCTCAGCAGCGACATACTCCGAGGTAAGCGCGCTGTCCTACTGCATGCTGTGGAAGAAGCCAACTTCTCAAAGAGGTCTTCTAAAGACGCCAAGAAAGCTACCAAGACAGAGCGTCTACATGATGCCATGCTTACCCAACTGCGTGTATGGCGAGGCACTATGGCTAAAGCCAAAGGCATACCCGCTTACATGATATTTCATGATTCTACTCTAGAGGAGCTCGCAAGCAAGCTACCCAAAACCACCAAAGAGCTATCGAGCATTCAGGGTATCGGGGATAAAAAGCTTGCGGACTACGGTCCAGAGCTGCTGCAGCACATACAGAATTATTTGCTGACTCAAGACATCAAGCGAGTCAAAGGCTCTACCCAACTAGAGTCACTTTCCATGTGGAATAGCGGGATGTCCATAGAGGAAATCGCCCTCCAGCGTAATATCAAGGCGGGCACCGTAGGAAATCACCTCTCAAAGATGTACCGTGAAGGCGAGCTCACAGATTTATCGCGACTCCTCACACCAGAGCAGGTACAAGAAATCAGAAATACCTACGACTCACTCCACAGACCTGATTCTAGCAAGGTGGTGGTAGACGAGTTTCAAGGGAAATTTGAGTACTATCATGTCAGCATGGCACTGCACGGCTATGCTGATTCGTCAGACTAGCGGTGCTGGTATCTCCGTGCTTGACGTGATTTTTACTAGACCTTTCGGTCAAATAGTAGTGTATACACAGACACTTTCGTAGCAGCGTCCTCTTGGATGAGAGCTGATGCAGCCTGATGCAGACTAGTACCGCTGATCACGCTATCGTCTAGGATAAGCACGTGTCCGTGATGCCTGTGATCTCCAAGGACAATGGTACTCTGCGCATGGTCTGCACGATCTGTCTGCAGAGAAATTGCCTTTTGTGGCACGCTGGTCTCCTCGGTCACGCGTATGAGATTTACATGGGGCAAAGGAAGGTCCAAAGTCTCTTGCCATACCTTCATAAATGCCTTCCCCGCTGAGGTGGCACCTGGTATGAAAGCCACAGCATCTATACCGTGGTCAGAGATTAATTTGTGGATTCGTCGCTCGGTTTGTCTGAAAATTTCCATCTGCAATACTGCGTTTTCGCTTGACTTAGCGGCGTGCACTTTCTTGGCCAGCGCTGTCTCACCGAAACCTTCAACTTCGGTAAAATCTTCGCATTCATAGTGCTCGATGTTGTGAGCATCGATAGATATTTTGTCTTGGAGCAGGTTTTTTTGATTGACTTGCTCGCCATCTTTTTGCTGGATGATTTTCTTTTGTTGATCACGCGCTTCCGCAAATTTTTCTGCTACTTGTTGGGGGTCTGTATTGTACTCTTGAGCATAGTCACAAACGGCTCGCTGACCAGTGACCTGAGTACCTTGTCGCTTTATGATAAGAAAGTCTTGATCTATGATTTCTCTTTGATTATCAGAGAGTTGGAGAATGGTATCTGTCGTTTTTTTGCTTTCTGTCTTGAGAGAATAGTATGTGAGCGGAGACTGGCCCTTTCTGACAATCTGATCAGAGAGCAATAGTGCTTTGAGCTGTGAGTGGATGCGCTGGCGCGAGATGTTGGTGATTTTGTGTAGTTCGATGGGTCTAAGGGCGTGGTGTTTGGCTAGGAGTTGGAGGATTTGCTGGGTGGCGGTGGTGGTATTTTTCATGTCGTAAAAATTATACTTTACTGTAAAGTGTTATAAAGATAGACAAATTATCACCCATTCCCCCCAACCCTCTCAAAAAACTCCAACACTCGCTCATCACACCATAGCACCCCTCCTCGCCTCAGCCTATACAAAAATCCCACATGACCCCCACACAAGGGTGCACAGAAATGCAGATACGCAGAGCGAGATGCTATGCCAAAAGGAAAGGATTCCTCTGACAAAAACGGATCATCCAGTGCTGTGATCAGTAGCGTCGGCCTGTCCAGTTTTTCGAGATATGTGTGACTTGCCGCTTGTTGCCAGTAATCTTCCACATCTGTGAAACCATGAGCTGGAACAGTATACAACTCATCAAACTGCCGAAAATTAATCGTTCGTCCTAGTCTGCGTATCTCTGTGCGGTCGCGACCATGTTTCTTCATCTTCGCTCTGGTCCGAGGCTTGAGTCCAGATAAGAGATAGATAGAGTAGCCTAGGTAAATTCCCTTGGAGAGCTTTTCACAGCCTGCCTTTAGATCTATGGGTACGGACACACCAGCTGCGGCAATGATCTGCGGAGGCAGTCGCGAAGCGTCTTCACCTAGATATTTAAAGACCACATTGCCTCCGAGCGAAAATCCTACAATATAAATCTCAGAATAGCCACACTCCTCGATGAGATAATTACATACATGGTGAATATCATAGGTCTGAGCGCTATGGTAGGAGGCGTACTTACGGTTCAGCTCACCGCTGCACCCTCTGCTGTTCTGCGCACATACATCATAGCCTTGGCGACTAGCATAGCGAGCAAATCCACGGATGTAATGTCTATCTGTATTTCCATCGATACCATGCAATATCAACACTACTCGCTTGTGGCCGCGCTGAATAAAATCTAAATCCAGAAAGTCATCGTCTGGTGTTTCTATTCTCTTTCTCTGCCACCGAGGCTTTCCAGCTCGGCGTGTATAGTAGGTGTAGATACTATGTATATGCCCGTTTCTCAGGAGCCAGTGCGGTCGGGGCGATGTATCGTCTAGTATGGGCATATTGGGAGCGCGAAGTTAGTTTTCTATAGGCTCCTAGAAGCAGGACAGATAGCCGAGCGGCTCCTGCTATGACGTTCTCTATTCACGAGGATATGATAACTGTAAGTTGACGCATTTGTCCGAAAGGACTATGACACCATTCGTTCCACCACTCGCTGTTAAGGGCACTATCAATGAGTTCTTTCTAATAGCGATAATCGTACTTTTGCACCAGCAAAAAATAAAAGCTATGGCAACTACTGACACACAGACCAACTATAAAGTAAAAGACATCACTCTCGCAGACTGGGGGAGAAAGGAAATCGAGCTCGCTGAAGCCGAAATGCCTGGACTCATGGCACTGCGCGAAAAGTACGGCGACGCTAAGCCCCTCAAAGGCGCACGCATCGCAGGTTGCCTACACATGACTATACAGACTGCTGTCCTCATAGAGACTCTCGTAGATCTCGGTGCAGATGTGACTTGGTCAAGTTGTAATATATTTTCTACGCAGGATCAAGCCGCTGCCGCTATCGCAAAGGCGGGTATACCTGTATTTGCCTGGAAAGGTATGAACGAAGAAGAATTTGACTGGGCTATCGAGCAGACGCTATTTGCTTTTGAAGACGGCAAGCCACTCAACATGATCCTAGACGACGGCGGTGATCTGACTAATATGGTCCTAGACCGATATCCAGAGCTTGTCAAAGACATCAGAGGCCTCAGTGAAGAAACCACTACGGGTGTGCATAGACTCTATGAGCGTATGAAAAACGGTACACTTCCTATGCCCGCCATCAATGTCAATGACTCAGTCACTAAGTCCAAATTTGACAATAAATACGGATGCAAAGAGTCACTTGTAGATGCTATACGTAGAGCCACAGATGTGATGATGGCTGGCAAAGTTGCCGTAGTCGCTGGCTACGGAGATGTGGGTAAAGGCTCCGCAGCCTCTCTCGCTGGAGCAGGATGCCGTGTGATCGTGTCTGAGATAGACCCTATATGCGCACTCCAGGCTGCGATGGACGGATTTGCTGTCAAGCGTCTAGAAAACTCACTCCCAGAAGCGAATATCGTGGTTACCGCTACAGGTAATAAGGACATCATCTCAGAGCGCCATTTCCGCATGATGAAGGATAAGGCGATTCTCTGTAATATAGGCCACTTCGACAATGAGATTGACATGGCTTGGCTCAATAAGACTCACGGTGATTCTCACGTCGAGATCAAGCCTCAGGTAGACAAGTATACCATCGATGGTAAAGACATTATTGTACTTGCAGAAGGCCGACTAGTGAATCTAGGTTGCGCTACGGGTCACCCAAGCTTTGTGATGAGTAACTCATTTACTAATCAAGTGCTAGCTCAGCTGGAACTCTGGGAGAATAGTGACAACTACAACAATGAAGTCTATATGTTGCCTAAGCACCTAGATGAGATGGTGGCGAGACTGCACCTAGAAAAGATCGGTGTAGAGCTGGAAACTCTCAGCCAGGAGCAGGCAGACTACATCGGTGTGAAGCCAGAGGGACCATTTAAGCCAGAGTATTACCGCTACTAGCAGTACGCGGCCGGATCATTCATGGAGCCGGGATTTACAGATTTTTTGTGGCTGGGCATAGAGCACATTTGTGATTTTGGTGCCTATGATCATATGCTGTTTTTGCTCGCATTGGTAGCGCCTTTCGGCAAAAAGGACTGGCGACAACTACTAGGTCTTGTTACAGCATTTACTGTCGGTCATTGCATATCTCTACTCGTAGTGGGTATGGGTTGGCTCGCTGTACCGACGCCCTATGTTGAGCTCGCCATCGTAGTTTCTATACTGCTCACAGCTCTGATAAATCTCCTTTCAATCCATCGAAAATCCTTGACTCATGGACCTCAAATGCTCATTGTATTTGGCTTTGGATTGATTCATGGCGCGGGCTTCAGTAGTTATCTGCGCAGCATGTTTTTTGATGATCATGGAATTGTACTTCCCTTACTTTGGTTTAATCTTGGCGTAGAACTAGGGCAGATCCTGATACTTGCTGTAATTACCTTAGTATCCTACCTTGTAGTGGATAAGCTGGGCATGAGCAGGAGACTCTGGACTCGCTTGATATCTGCACTAGCCTTGGCTATTTCACTTTACTGGATCTTCACTCTATGAGCTACCTACTATATATTCTTGCGATCTGCTCTTGGAATCATGACTTTCATATGAGCAAGTGTGAGATCAATTATGACACACAGGATCATGCCCTGGAGATCATACTCCATGCATTCACGGATGATCTCGAGCTTGCTATAGAAGACCGTGATAGTATCAAATTGAGGCTATATGGCGAGCAAGAGCATGAGGAGGCCGACGCCATATTGGTTGATTACCTCAGTGGCCAGCTCAGCTGTGATATAGATGGGGAGCCAGCACTATGGCACTTCATTGGTCGTGAATCCTCAGAGGACTTGATGTCTAGTCTCATATACCTAGAGATACCACTTTCTGCTTCTCCAAAAGAGATTTATATAGACTATCCTCTCCTCATGAGCACCTATGATGACCAGAAAAATCTTTTGCAGTGCAGACTTGATGGAAAAGCGAGTGGCTATGAGCTACTGCAAGGCAAGAAGCACTCCTACACTTGGATAGTAGAGTAGTGCATGAGGAAGCTTCTATCAAGTATTTTCATTCTACCAGTGCGATTTTATCAGTACGCGATATCTCCGCTTCTAGGATCGCATTGCAGATACACGCCGAGCTGTAGCCAGTATATGATCGAGGCTCTCAGGATCCATGGACCATGGCGAGGCCTTTGGATGGGGCTCAAGCGTATCGGTCGCTGCCACCCGTGGGGAAGTCATGGCCATGATCCAGTACCTCCACCTTCTCTATAGCTCCTCACCTCGGTGGCCTCGTAAGGCGTCCATAGGAAATGTGGAATTACACTCACCTCGTGCTTGATATGATGTAAGTCATCCATACCTGACGGAGTTCCTATTCCATAGCACTACTACCGCAGTACAGTCACATCACCCTCTAGCTGGACATTGAGGTCGCAACCATCCACATTGAGACTTATAAAGTAGTAGTACGAGTCAGCTGGTGCCACTTCACCATCATACTGCCCATTCCAGCCTTGCATACCATTCTGATTATCGTAGACCATCTCGCCCCAGCGGTTAAATATCTGGAACTTCTCTATGAGCACCAGATCTCGCAGCGCTTCATCCGTAAGCACAGGCTGGAAGAAGTCATTGAGTTGATCACCATTAGGAGAGAAGGCTAGAGGCATCTGCAGATCACCCAGCGCAGTGAGTTGAACCACCACCGTGCGGGTGGTAGTCTCTATACAGCCGCGCTCGTTTTCTACCGTCAGCGATACGGTATAGCTGCCAGGACCTGGAAACAGATGACTCGGTTCGCGCTCTGTGCTCGTCTGGCCATCACCAAAGTCCCAGGTGAATATCGTGGCATTAGTTGATGAGGTATTGATGAACTCTACAGGCATCACGCAGAAAGAACTATCAGGCATTTCAGCTACCTCAAAGGAGGCTGATATATCTTCTATATTTAGCGGTCTCTCCACCACAAACTCACATCCATTGGATCCACGGAGAATCAGTCGAGCAAATGTCTGACCAGGAACCACCATATCAAATACTTCGGTCACCGGACTCACATTCTCAGCCGTACCACCATTTCCAAAGTCCCATACCCAAGAGTCAACTTGCATCGTATCGGTGATGGTAAATGTCAGTTCGGTCCCTTCACAGAGTTGGTCGGGCTCTACCGTAAAGTCCCCTTGGACATCCGCGATCGTATACATATCTGTTGCCGTATCAGCACAGCCAAATGTTGTCACAGCAATCAGTTGTACCAGATATTCTCCAGGATTGTATGTCGTAGTAGGATTAGGCTCAGTAGGTCGATCGCCATTGCCAAGGTCCCATAGACGCACCAGCGGTTCTTCTCCTTGGGTCATATCCATAAATTCCACCAGTGTCCCTGGACAGATTTCTTCATCACTTCCTGGAGTTGAGGTAAATGCCACTATGGGGAAATCTTGCACTTGCACTACTACAGTTGTCTCCTCAGTACACCCTGTGGCATCTTCTGTATAGAGAAGTCTCACAGTATAGTCTCCAGGAGCATCATACTGCACAGTGTCGCGCTGCTGCGTTCCGCTCACTCCATTGCCGAAGTCCCACTCATACGTCAAGAATGACCCCTCGTCAGTGAAGTCTGTAGCAAAGAACTCGATTGACTCTCCCACACAGATCTGCGGTATGCTCGGAGTAGTAATGATCTCACTTTCTATCTGGTAGATCCGTATAGATGTGGCAGCCAGAGAGGGGCAACCCGCGGCATTCTGCACCTGAAGCGTCACGGGAATCTCGTCCTCTTCTGACTCGTCTATGGTGATGTCCACATTCTCTGTGTCAAACTCGTCAGTGCCTATCGTCCATAGCCATGTGGTGATCGTAGTGTCGCTTACACTCAGATCTCTGAAGCTGAAGTCTCCAGGAAGACAGCTTTCCAGTGGATCTACCTCTATCTCGGCCACGATATTATACACCTTCACATTGACTACAGAGGTGTCCATACAGCCATTGATGTCATTCACGATCAGGGTCAGTGAGTGATTTCCAGTATCTTGGAAAGTGTACTCTATGGTATCTTCTGCAGTTTCTATAGGTCGCTGGTCTGTAGGTACCCACTTATATCCTTGATAGCAGCTGGCGTACACATCTTCTGACATAGATGACGTCAGATCAAATGGCTGCTGGAAACACTGCTCAAAGGCCAGCTCAAATACAGACCTGATTTGGCGAATAAACACATCCACCGAGTCCACCACATCAGGACAAGTGCCCGATGGATCAGTCAAGGTAAGATACACTCGATAGTCGCCTACTGAATCAAATGTGAAGTCAAAGCTCTCCGCCGTGGAGATAACCTCGCCATCAAGAGTCCATGACCGCACAGCGGCATCCGCAGTAGAATCTGCAAAGGCAACTGTGAAAGGATTGCCGCAGTCGATCTCATAGTACGGGAGCGGATTGAATCCTCGCACTGTCAGGGAGCTAAATAATGTATCAAGACTCACACAGCCAGCTTGCTCATGGACTAGAGCTATGTCGTACACACCTGCATCCAGTGGCACTCGTATCATCGCCGAGTCTCCAGGACAGTCTTCGCCTACACCATTGATGATGCGATAAGACCACCGCTCATAATTTGCCTCGGTATTATTGACGAGTAAGATGGAATCGCCAGCGCATACTTCCGTAGGATCTATGTCTACATCAGGATCTATGAGCTCACCCACACGTATGATGACACAGTAGCTCGTATCCACACAGCCCACATCATTAGTCACCACTAGCTCTACAGTATAGTCACCAGGCTCGGAGTAGGTATGAGTCTGATCATCAGCTGAGTCGGCTGTTGCCGTAGTACCATCTCCAAAGTCCCACTCATAGAGAATCAGATCCTCTCTTCCTTGTGAAGAATCAGAAAACACAACCGTGAGCGGTGCACAGCCAGATACCACATCAGGAGCAAATCGAGCATCTGGACGATGAATGGTGTCCGCCGCAGTGAAATTTGCCGTGCAGCCTTTATCTGTCACAGCTGTCAATGTCGTGAAGAAGAGTGTCTCGCGGTTCAGTGTATACTTAGAGCTATCTTCTATACGTATGGTGTAGTTCTGGACTGCATCTCCAGTAATCACTGTATCGGGAAAGATCCATGTGATGATCTCCACACGATCAGGGACTATAGCGGTAAATTCTACTTCTAGACTATCATTGCACGTATAGCTGGGCTCAGAGATATAGCTCACATCGATCTGATCTGCGTACACTGTGACGGAGCTGTCAGCTCTACATCCTCCCTCCACTATGACGGTCACGCTGAGCGTGTAGAGTCCTTCCTCAGGAAATATGAGCACGGCACCAGCATCATCTGGCAAGATCTCATCGATCACCGCTCCACCAAAATTGTAAATGATCTCACCTGGATCAGATAAGTTGACCACAGTAGTCATCTGTCCCACACAGACAGTGTCAGGCACAGAGAGCAGAGCGGTCGGCTGGCCTATCACGATAGGCTTGGAGCTCGTGTCAGTGCAGCCTATATCGTCCGTCACTGTGAGAGATATTTCTCCATCAGTAGCTTCATTATATACAAGGGTGGCTGGATTCTCTTCATCGCTGGAGTTTCCATTGCCAAACTGCCAGTCATAGACCAGATTAGTCCCAAAGCTGTTATTCACAAAGTCCACACGCAGTGGTGGTATGCAGATAGATAGATCTTCTGGCGCCGTTTCAAATTCGGCGACAGGCTTCCGTATATCCAGGATCTCGTCAAATCGCCGAGTCACATCGCAGTTTTCCGTGGCAGTTTCTATCAGGAGTGATACACTGATGATGTTCTGGGCAGTGTAGACATGACTCGGGTCTACTAGGGTACTATCTATGAGCCCATCCCCGTAGACCCATATGTAATTGACCACTTCTATGCCATCATCGACATCACTGAGATTGGTAAACTGTATCGGTGTGCCAGCACATGCTTGCATAGTATCCGTGGTCAGATTGAGCTCAGGCTTAGGGTAGAGCGTCACTGTAACCGTACCTACCACAGGCCCATCAGTACCTTCTCTTAGTTCTACCTCATATACACCAGGATTAGGAAATATGTGGGTAGGGTTCTGTTCCAGACTCACCACACCATCCTTGAAGTCCCAGAAGTAATCTGGTCTTCCGTCCTCTGCGGTGAAGGCAATCTCTATAGGCGCACAGGCCTCCGTGATATTGGCCTCCTGGGCGTATACACCTGTCATTGCGCACATTACAAGACATAAGAGAGGTATCCGTGCAGCGAGAAATGGTTTGATCATCTGTAAGTCTTGATTTTTCAGTTAAGTTTGCTCGGACAAATTAACGAATAAAAATGCGTCTAGCCTCTCTTCTCCTCTTCTTCGCTTGCCTGAGTACTGTAAATATCACAGCTCAGGACCTTCACTTCAGGGATAAACCCCTTCCTTGTGTGAATAAAAAGCTAGGTATCGTCGTCCACCTTGTACAAAATCAGCAGGGAGAGACAAATATATCAGAAGTACAGCTCGCTCAGCAGCTAGCATTCATCAATGACGCTTTTGCACCCATCTGTCTCTCCTTTGAGTTCTGTGAGGTGCGCGAGATAGAGAATTGGCAATTTGACACAGTTGATTCCATGGCCGTATGGGATGAGCTGCTCATCTCCTACAATGTCCCCTCTAGGATCAATCTTTACTATACTACCAGCATCGCATTTGCAGAAGACATCTGCGGCTTTGCTACGCAGGGCGCTCTGCTCCATCCAGACACCACCGCAGGCATCATCATACAGAAATCCTGCGTCGTAGAGGGCATGGCAGATCTGGCGCACCAGCTTGGTCATTGGTTTGGCTTGAACAATACATTTGAGGGCGATGAGCTCGTGGTACGCACAGACTGTGAGATCACGGGTGACTCCATCTGCGACACACCAGCTGACAATTTTATCATCGATCAGCCCGTCCAGAGCTATGTCGATTTCTTCAGTGATACCTGCCGCTACATCAATCAAGAGCAAGACCGCGAAGGTCAATTTTACTGCCCTGATGTGGGCAATTACATGAGCAACTATGCCCTCAATCAGGCGCCACTTTTCTTCATCGATTGTAGATGCGGATTTACCGCAGATCAATACCGCAGGATAGCCGCCAATTGTGTCACGAGCAGAGCTGGGGGCTAAGTCGTATCAGCACATCCGAGATGAGCAGTTAGTACCACGCTATAGTAGGTATGGGACTTTCGTCCAAATGCGTCTGTGATACTTATGATCACGAGCATGTGTGATCTAGAACACGGCGAGACTTTCGTCCAAATGATCGGCCCGGCAACGTGATTGTCCTATGCTCATGTATGGCTGTATTGGCTCCACGGCGTTTCTATGATCACAGCTACATCGATCTTGAAGCTTGCTCGATACATGGTGATACGGTCCGCTTTACGCGTATCCGTCGTCTAGTAGGAATGCTCTATTGAGCTCTCTAGATGGTCAAGGCTGCGTCTATCTTGCGTATTACACATGACGGCATCTAGGCCTTAGATGTCAATCTCTCATGAGCTCCTTGCTCTCAGACCGAGTGCTCGCACATGGGCAGTGCGATAAGTGATCAGCTCCTCATGGACACAAAGACGCACTCAAGGCGTACTTAGGTTAATCTAGAAAAGGCTAGATGCGATTTTGTCCGAAAGGACTATAATGACCATCCTAGCGATCTCACCTCGCACTCCTGAGCACAGCCAGAGTCTAGCCTTGGCCGCCCATGCCGCCACCTTGGCCGCCATCTTCTCCAGACTTGAGATCTTGATTCCTGATCTTGGAGCGTCGCTGCTCTCCCTGGAAATTGAGTTTACCAAATTTGTATTTAAAATTGATCCCTATGGAGAAAAACGGTAGATCAAATCGACTCACCTGACGGAAATTCTCAGAGCTCAGATCCGAGGCAAATGTCTTTACGGGGAAGAATGGCTCTACGAGTCTGAGACCGATTGTCCCACGCTTCTCAGGGAAGATATCTTTCACCACGCCCATCTGGAAAAATGAAAAAGAAGGCACCTCACCCTGCAGAGTAATACGTCGCGAATTAAAAAAACTGAAGGCATCTATCCGCCAATCTTTGGGTAGCTTCAGACTTCCGCTTATGAATCCATTGTACATGAGCCCACTATTAGCCAATTGCTGGCCACCAATATTTCCCTCTGCATCAAATGTAAACATGTTGATACTGCCGCGCAGATCAAATTTCTTCCATAGATTGACACTCGTAAATACATTGAATCCTACACTATTATTGGTAGCTGCATTCTCATACCGTGTGATGGCAGTGGCTCCATCTAGCTGCTGTACAGGAGTGATGATATCCTGCGTACGCTTATAGAAGACCGAGGCATTGATCACAGTTCCTTTGACGAATGTGGTGTAATTCAACTCGTACTGCGTACTCAGCTCTGGATCAAGCTCTGGATTTCCCGTAGTGACATTAAATCGATCGATGTCATTGACAAATGGGTTGAGAAAAAATAAACTTGGTCGCTGTATACGCTGATTATAGCTAGCCTTGAGCGTACTGAAATTTTCAAACTTCTTGCTCACCGTGATACTCGGTAACAGATTAGTGTAGTCGTTTACACTGATTGGCTCACCCTCTAGGAAGTCGCCCTGTATGGCTGTCTTCTCATAGCGCGTACCAGCGACGATGCCCACATTTTCACCCAGCTTGATGTTAAAAGACGCATAGGCAGCCATGACATCTTGATCATAGCGAAACTCATTGGACCTCACCTCATCGAGCACGTACTTTCCTTCATCATTGAGCTGACTATAGTCAAAGTCGCTCGTGATATCTCTGAAGATTCCTTTTACACCAGTTTCTAGCTTGAGTTTTTCACTGAATGGATGTGTATAATCTAGCTGGGCGGTGTACTCTATATTATCTCCATCATTATCTGTACGCTCGGTGAAGGCTGGACTGCCAGGAATGATTGCCACCTGATCCAGATCTGACTGGAGATTGGACTGGTTACCATTAATCTGAAGTGCAGCTGTGAGTTCCTGACCTTCTTTTTCAAATTTCTTGGTGTAGTCCGTAGTCCAGTCATAATTATTGGTGAGTCGATTCTGCTCGTTGATCCTGTCAAATGAGATATTGTCCAGCATCGGATTTTCTAGAAGTAGGGTGGTGACACCGTCCTGATCAAATGTGAATCCGCCGAGCCTAAAAGAAGTATTGATACTATTGAAGGCATTGAAATCATAGTAGGCTCCTAGCCTACCATTGAATCCTAGCCGGGATGTCCTCGTCACGCCATCCTGTGTCATTACGCGATCTTCGCCAGGAAGAAAGTCCGTCCGCTTAAAAGTGTTGTCAGCATTTACAGGTACGGAGTAAAAGGCAAATCCGCTAGCATTGAATCCAAAGCGGCCTTGGGCCAGATTCATATTGATATTGGCACTGTTCTGCCGAGATCCTGCGCTCAAGTCCACGTTTCCAGAAAATCCTTTGACGCGACTTTGCTTAGTGATGATATTGATGATTCCTCCGCTGCCTTCACTGTCGTACTTAGCACTGGGGGATGTCATCACCTCTACCTTTTTGATTTGCTCACTTGGTATCATCTTCATGGCATCTGCAGGATTGTCGCTAAACATGGAGGATGGTTTGCCATTGACGAGGACCTGGATATTTTGACTACCCCGTATGCTCACATTTCCCTGTAGATCTACGCCGACCATAGGCACCTTGCGCAGTACATCTGTGGCGTCACCATTATTATTGGTTGCATCTTGATCAGCATTGTAGACGATCTTGTCTAGCTGATTTTCTATGAGTGATCGTTCCTCTACGACTTCTACTGTCCCTAGTCTGACCTGATCTGACGAGAGTCGTGTGGCGTCGAGCTTATAGTCGGGATCTTTCTTTGTGAGTTCTATACCTGTGATGGTGTCAGAGCCATAGCCGATGTAGCTGAGCACGATGGAGTAGGTACCGAGCTTGATATTCTGAAGTTTGAACCTTCCTCTCTCGTCGGTCACGTCTCCATTGGTCTCGCGACCTGATTCTGTGAGGAGGACTACAGTAGCATATGGTAAGGACTCCCCGCTGACGTCATCTACGATCTCTCCGCTGATGGATCCAGTAAGTGCGGTCGCGCCACCACCACCTCGTCCTCCACCAAACTGTGCAGAGCAAGGCAAAGTGAGTACGAGAAACAGGGCAATAGCAGATAGTACGTTGGTCTTGGATGTCAGCATGGTGTGGATCGCGCGTCTGATGAATACCAAAGATGCACTATCTCAGCAGCCATGTGCCCTAGATCTCGACAGAGTCTATAATCTTACAGACTAATTGAGGCTATAGAGCCATCTACTTCTGTGCCAGGCTGATACCACGGAGCTCTTTGGAGCGCTTGTATGTCTTGGACTTGTGATCATAGATCTCCGTGGTCACGTATTCCACTAGTACATTTTGGTCGAGATATCTAGATGGATTGCTGATCAGCTCTGTGTCACCAGACCACTTACTGATCCACAGTACTTCTGTCTGCTTGCCTAGTGGATCTTCGACGATGAGTGTAGTCACGGCTCCTGGCGTGATGCTCACTAGCTTACCTTTTGCCTTTCCTGAAGTTGACTTGGGACCAGAGGACATGACACTCATCTGCATATCCTTTATTCCTTGGAGGTGGCTGTCACACTTATCGAGAAGAGCATTACTCAGGTCTGTACCTACCCTCGCCATCTGCTTGGGATCACTGGGGTCGGTCACGCCTTTTTCCGCAAGGATCTTGATGGCGTCTTTCTGAAATGCTGTCTGCATACACTCTTGCATCTTAGTCTGTAGCGCATTCTGGTCAGTATAGGCATCGGGGCTATCACTCAGGCACTTGCACACATCATCTGTGGCTTTGTCAAATGCGCTCTGGGCTGATAGACTCACAGTAGTGATGAGGAGCACAGCGAAGATGTGGAGTACGGTAGAGTAGTCGAAAGATCTTGTCATAGGGTAAAGATCTGCCATAGTCAGTCATAAGGAGTGGTATAAGCCTGAGTTTTAGGAAATTTTAACCGCTCGTCGCCACTGTAAAACCGTAACAGGGTCACCACGCTGACGTGATGACCCTGTACTAAAAATCGGCTATGTGCGACTGGTGATATCTAGTCGCCAATCCCATATCTGGGATCAAAAGCTATACTTACTTCTCGCCGCGAATCTTCTGCATGATGTGCTCAAAGTGACGACCTGCCGCTTCGCGTCCTCCTAGTCCAAAAGCTAGTGCCACTGCTACTGCGATCGCTCCGAGAGTGAGACCAAAGGCGAGATTCACGATGTCGCTACCTACACCCATGGTATTGAGACCCATAGCTAAGAAAAGAGCGATGATACCATATCTGGCAATGCCTACTACCCACTGGTTATTAGATCCCTGAAGAGCATTAGCTACCATACTGGCGATGAAATTACCTAGGATGAGGATGAGTAGACCCATAAAGATCTTACCCGTCATGCCAAAGATCACAGTGAGAATATCACTGACTTGCTGAAACTCTAGCTTATCTACTGCAGCGATGATACCTGTAAACATGATAAAGAAAAATGCAATGTTTCCAAGTAGCTGTGAGATAGAACGACCCTCGCCGATCATCTTGGATAGGCCGAGTGTCTCTGCATATCCATCTGTACCCATGCTGCGTAGGAGTCCTACGACCAGCTCTACTACATAGCGACCTACAAAGTAGAATACCGCAAGGATGATTCCTGCTGCAAGGATGTTGGGTAGGCTATTGAGCAGAGTGTTAAACATATCCTTGGCTGGCTCTGAGATGGCGTCCATCTTCAAGTAATCTAGTGCCTGTACGAGTAGAGGAATGAAGATGATGATGAAGACGATCTTCTTCACGATATTGGTCAAGCTCACATTGGCACTGAGATTCATACGTGCACCGAGTCGCTCGATACCTTCTGATACAAATCCTACTGCCTCAGAGAGGATAGACGCGATTAAGTATCCAGCAAATCCAATGATGGCAGCTCCAATGATATTGGGTATGTAGTTGCCGATCTGCGTGAAGAGATTCTTCACAGGATCCAGAGCTGTAGTCATGCCGAGTGTCTCTAGTGACATGATCAATGCATAGAGTAAGACGAGATAGTACGCAAGCTTTCCTATAAACTTGGCAAGATTCATCTTGAGATGCATCTTGTCTGCCATGCGCTCGTCTAGCTGCGTACGCTTAAATAGGTTGATGATCACCTTCTTGATGATGGAGGCGATGATCCAACCTATCAGAATGATCAGTATGGCGCCTAGATACTTACCAAAGCCTGGTCCTAGAATCTCAGTGGTGTTGTTAACAAAATCTTTAATTTTTTCCATGTGTTATCTTGGTTATTGATTTAGGAATGGTTTTCTTATAGCATTGAGACCGTAATTGTGCGGTGATGTCACATAATATTTCAAGGAATTTTAAGAATTCTCTAAGATATTTCACGATTGTGCAAAAGAAAAGGGAGTGTACAAAGTACACTCCCTTCTTATCAGTTGTGAAACGACTAGGTTCTAGTCCATTTCATTCATCTTTTCGTTCTTGTATATGGCTCCTATGATCTCGTGACGTCTGCGCACAGATGGCTTGGTAAACTCACGACGACGTCTCATCTCTTTCATGAGACCTACTCTCTGATGTTTTTTCTTGTAGCGTCTGAGGGCTCTGTCGATGGATTCTCCATCCTTTACATCGATAATTAGCATATGTATCTATTAGTAGTTTTTACAAATTAGGTGTGCAAAAGTAAGTAAAATCTTAATCTTCTGGCTTGGGCGGCACTTCGCTATCCTCAAACTTTCGTCCTGTCCACTTACCGAGCCAGTCGCAGTTCTTTCCTACTTTGACGTAGCGATAGTATGCGTCTACAGCTTTTTCTTTCTCCTGACGATACATGAGTATGTTTTGCTGTCCTGACTTGAGGTGAAAGTAGTACAGGCCATTGGCCATCTTGAAGTACTTAGATTTAGAGAATGCCATATATGATATACATTTCTTTTGCTGAAAAAGTGCCAGAAACCGCGCATTTACTGCACTTTTGGCGTGATCTGGTGTGAATCCATCACCGGGGCACTGGCCTGATTGAGCCTGCAAAGATAACTCATTTGGCCGAAAGGCCCCAAATCGCGTAGTACGCTACCATCTATGCGCCCTCGGGCTCACCTCCAAAATTGAGCTGGAATCCGATCTTGTTGGCATTGCTCGGCTGATCGTCATCAAAGTCCTCCCAGTTGGTCACTTCCGTGATAAATTCCTCCAGATGCCTCACGATAAATGGTGGGGTCAACTCTTCAGGTCTATAGATTCCGATGGTTTTTGGCTGCTGTGGCTGACCATATCCCTCGATGAAGGGATAGTTGATCAGGACGATGATCTTACCGTTAAATAGCTGCTGATACACCAGTCCGCCATTGTGCTTTACCAGATGGCGCTTCAGTGTCTCGTTGATCGCCTCGAACATGCCGCTCTTTACCTGACCGAGGGATAGGACCACTGCCTGAAGATTCTCTAGATCAGACTTGCACGTCACTTCACAGTCCAGCTCAAGATCCTCAGCATGCTTCTTTAGATCATTCATGATCATCTCTTTGAGTTCCTCAGTCCACATGTCGCGGTACTCGCGCGTATTGGCTAGGACTACCTTGTACTGCTCCACCTTGCGCTTGAGATTCATGATCTGAGAATTCATCTGAAACATATTGGTCATATTTTATTGAATTGGGAGAGCTAAGCTACTCATTAATGTGGTGACCTTACTACTGAGGTCGCACACTATGTAGGACGGAAGACTACGATACGGTCACATCTGCGGTCTATGGGAATTTAGAGCGGTGCACCATTGAGGTCATGACGTAGGAGATACGTCATGTGATCCAGGAATGGATGGAGCGCTCCGAAGTCTGCCACTACAGTGGATACAAAGTCTTCTGTAGTAGCCAGCGTACTCGGGTAGGTCTTAGAAAATAGAAACTGCTTGTACCGCAGCTGCTCTACGGCAGGGTGATCTTTATCATAGCCCCTGGGAGATGACTTGAGTTGCTCGCCTTTCATCTCTCCCCAGACCTTGACAAATGCTTTTTTCTCTATGACAGCAGGCAGCTCTGCAGGTGCAGCTGCTATCTGTGCTCTGATGTGCTGTAGATCCTCGCGCTCAGGATTCCAGAAGCCTCCTCCGAGAAACACCTCACTAGGACTCACGGATAGATAGTATCCACCTCTCAGATCAGGTTGCTTCCGCCCCCAGTACATCCTCAAAGCAGTATTGTAGGGTGTCTTATTCTTACTGAATCGGACATCTCTGTAGATCCTATAGAGCTTAGCATTGCCTATATACGCGCCAGGGGTCTTGACGCCGCTATCACGCTCTAGCCTGTGTTCTATATCCTCTAGTACGGACTTAGCTTCTGCCTGAGCGGCGAGATAGCGATCCTTGTGCTTGCCAAACCACTCCCGATTGTTGTTGCGAGATAGCTGGCGAAGAAATGTCAAAGTAGCTTTGCTGAAGTGAGTCATACGGAGTTCTTACTACTACCTAATGCCATGATAGACTCACGGTTCATGACGATGATGTGGTATGATCTTTGACACTCTAGACCAAATCTTCTTACTATGCCCTCTACCCAGTCCCGTGCTCAGATTTCTAGAGATGCCATCCAGCGATTGTACATCGCCATGCGTCACCTCTTTATCCGAGGAAGCTATAAGCCGCTAGGGGCTAGTGGAGAGGCAATTATACAAGCCATGCTCTCTCTCAGTCCCGAGATCTACGGAAGCATCCGTGATACAGAGCGGGTAGAGCTCGATGGATTACTATATATATTTCAGCGCTTGCCGCTAGGTATAGAGGAGTGCAGGTATGTAAAGCTCATAGGACGAGAAGGCTACGAGAAATCAGATTTCCAGGCTATCATCCCTGCTAAGCGACGCAGATCCTGCTATCGGATAGACGAGGATCAGATGTTTATAGAGATGAGTCGTGGACGCAGTGATGTGTATGATGTGCTTACTCACCTGACATTCTTGTACATAGAGTCAGAGAAGATCCGTCTCAATGCGCTCGACCACAAGGATCGCGTCCGCAAAGAGTGGGAGATGCTCCGCGAGATCGTAGAGCTAGAGGCTCATGGTGAGGAGATCAATCGTGAGGTGGGATACAGCTACTTGAGCAATCTACTCGGAAGGACCTACGAGGAGACCGAGGCCGCCTGTGAACGATTTGATGACAGTAAGGGTGTCAACTCTCTCTTTCACATCACCTACTGGATGGGACGACTGAGTCTAGATGAGCACCTAGATGATAATGATAGGGAGATCAGCTTCTCGCGATCACTCCGTGAGAAACTAGGACATCATATCTATGGTGAGACCTGGGCGGAGCATATCAAGAAAGAGCTGCATCAGCAGGATCTCCTCAGCAGACCCATACATATCATCAGCAGCAATATGCACAGCGTGATGAATAGTCTATACGGACACGGTGCTCTGGGATCTGCGGGGTACAAGACCCTAGAGGCCATGGCCGAGTCACTCAGCCTATCGGATAGCACTGACCTGCGCAAGAAGGTGGAAAAGTTTGCGCTGTCTAGAGGCATGGCATATATTCACGATCACTCAGGTACCAACATCACGGTACAGATAATAGATTGTAAGCACCTGTCAGACCTGAGTACACCCGAGGGCACCCAATGGCTAGGAGAGGCTGAGTGTGATGCGGTCATACTGGTGATGGACTATGCATTTGGAGAACAAGCTTATGAGACCATGGATGAACTCCTCAAGCCCATGGATCTGGATGGTGAGAAAGTCCCACTCGATGTCAGATCGATCAATATCATGGGTAAGGCAGGCATCCTAGAAGGCGTCAAAGGTGATATCATGATACCTACCGCACATGTATTTGAAGGAACTGCGGACAACTATCCCGTAGATAATGCCCTCAGCGTAAACGATCTTAGCGGTCATGGTCTCACAGTATACGAGGGGCCTATGATCACCGTGATGGGTACATCTCTGCAAAATCGTGACGTCCTCAATTATTTTCTCAAGTCTTCTTGGTCATGCATAGGCCTGGAGATGGAGGGAGCGCACTACCAGAAAGCCATCCAAGCCGCGAGCAAGATCCGCAAGAGCATACGATCAGATGTCACCCTGCGCTATGCTTACTATGCCTCAGATAATCCTCTGCATACAGGTGGCACTCTCGCTAGCGGAAGCCTCGGAGTGGATGGCGTGAAACCTACTTATCTGATTACTGACCGTATCCTCAAGCAGATCCTGAGAGTCTAGCGCTCAGCATGAACATATCGGCTCTTCTCACCATATACTTGCTATGACTACACTGATTATAGGAGGTACCCATGGTATAGGGCGGGCTGTCGCCCAAATGCTACCACAAGACAACCATATACACATCATCAGTCGAAACGGTGATGATAACCCAGTGGCTGGAGCTACATATCATGAACTCGATGTCCTCACAGACGACTTACCTGATATAGACGAGGTAGCCCAAATCGTCTACTGCCCTGGAAGTATCAATCTGCGTCCCGTCCAGTCGCTCAAGGTCGAAGACTTCAGGGCAGACTATGAGATCAATGTCATAGGTGCCGTGCGTACCATACAGAAATATTACCGCACCATCAAAAAACAAGACGGAGCCAGCATAGTACTCTTCAGCACAGTAGCTGTACAGCAGGGAATGCCATTCCATACCAGTGTCGCAGCTGCCAAAGGTGCGGTAGAGGGTTTTGCCCGCTCTCTGGCAGCGGAGATGGCGCCACTAGTACGGGTCAACTGTATAGCACCGACCATGACAGATACACCGCTGGCATCTGGCATCCTGAAGAATGAGAAGGCTCGAGAAAATATCGCCGAGCGACATCCACTCAAGCGCATCCTAGACGCAGAAGAGGTCGCTAGTATGACGGTATATCTGCTGAGTCCTGCTGCTCGCGGGATCACAGGTCAGGTGATGGGCATAGATGCCGGTATGGGATCGCTCAAGCTCTAGACCATGCATCTCTCATGGAATGATATAGCAGCTTGGGACCGCATACGACGATTGCAACTGATCAATAGCATCACAGGCTACAAACCAGCAAATCTCATAGGGACGCGGTCGTCCGCTGGGATCGATAATCTTGCCATATTTAGCAGTGTGGTACATCTCGGCAGCAATCCTGCGCTGCTGGGTATGATCACCAGGCCAGATACAGTACCGCGTCACACTCTCAGCAACATCCGAGATACGGGCTACTATACGATCAATCATGTCTCACATGATATCATGCGTGAGGCTCACTGGACTTCGGCTGACTGGGCTGCTGATCAGTCAGAATTTGAGGTGCTAGGAATAGCAAGCGAGGAACTAGATCTTTTTTCGGCTCCTTTTGTACGGGATGCTCCTGTGCGCATGGCTATGTCACTTGTGGAGGAGTTGCCAATAAAAGCTAATGGCACCATACTACTGATCGGTAAGTTGGAATTTGTCCGATTTCCAGATGCTGCCTTGGATGCTGATGGGAGTCTGAACTATGAGCAACTGCAGAGCGTGGCCATCAGTGGGCTTGATAGCTATCACAGCGCCACGCGACTCTCTAAGTTTCCCTATGCCCGCACGCAAAACTGGAAAGGGCTACAGTAGCATGACGGCTCACACTGTGCGGATATAGCACTCTGAGCATACCTTACTTTACCACTATATATACTCAGGATCATGGCACATACAAGCATTTACTGGTACAGACACAATCTTCGCCTGCGAGATTTACCGTCTCTAGAGCGATGCATAGCAGAGTCCGATCAGGTGCTTCCTGTATGGATCTTTGAAGATCGCTGGGAGGGAGATGACGAGCTAGGCTTTCCTGTAATGGATGATCTGCGATACATGCATTTGCGCGACAGCGCTCTCGGTCTCCAGAAAAGGATCCACGCCATGGGCTCCGAGCTCTTAATACTGCGAGGTGATCCCGTCAAGATCCTGAAAACTCTCAGCGCACAACTTGGCAACTGTCCTGTCTATAGCTCTCTGGAGGTGGCATACTATGAACGCCAGCAGGAGATCCATCTAGCAGAGTCCTGCACTCTCACAGTAGTCAATGATCAGAGTATGTATGATGAAGGCGACCTGCCCTTTGACTACTGGAACGTGCCGCGGGTGTTCACGGATTTTCGTAAGAAGGTGGAAAAATACAGCAAAGTGCGTCAGGAGGTAGCAGTGGTCAGCGCCATGCCGCCTGTCCCAGATCATGACTACGTATCGTGGGACTATCCAGCTAAGACTGTGAGTATGGATGATAGAAGTGCTGTCTCACTTGCGGGTGATGAGCAAGCTGCTTGGAAGCGCGTGCAGCACTACTTCTACGATACACAGGCACTCAGTGTGTACAAGAAGACGCGCAATGGCCTGATAGGTAGTATGTACTCTAGCAAACTGTCGCAATACCTAGCCGTAGGATCCATCTCCGCTGTATCTGTCTACCATGAGATCAAGAGATATGAGCAGCAGCACGGCAGCAATGAGAGCACCTACTGGCTGTTTTTTGAGTTGCTGTGGCGGGAGTTTTTCCGCTGGGTGGCCCGCAAGCATGGGGCAAAGATCTTTCAGCTTACAGGCATCATGGATCGATATCGTGAGTATCCTGGTGGTAGGAAAGAACTTCAGCGCTGGATTGATGCTGAGACGGGCGACGCATTTGTAGATGCCAATATGCGTGAGCTCGCTGCGACAGGATTTATGAGTAATCGAGGCCGTCAAAATGTAGCGAGTTACCTAGTACATCGACTGCGCGTACCGTGGACCTGGGGCGCTAGATACTTTGAGTCACAGCTGATCGACTACGACGCCACTAGCAACTGGTGCAACTGGATGTATCAAAGCGGTGTAGGAAATGATCCGCGTGATCGTGTATTTAATACTATCAGACAGGCAGATATGTACGACAAGGACGGGAGCTACCGCGAGCTGTGGTCTTAATCTACATGGGGTAGCATGGATTTATATCATGCCTTTTTCCATGGCATTTTTGATGAGCTCTGCGCTATTCTTAGCATCGAGTTTTCTCAGTAGAGTCTTGCGGTGTGTGACTACCGTATGCGGACTAAGGAAGAAGCGCTCTGCGATCTCGCCATTAGTATAGCCCTCTGCTATGAGGGCTAGTACCTCCATTTCTCTTTCAGAGATTACTAGGGACGCGCTGCTCTGAGCACTGTAGGTATGGTCCTCTGGCTTATTCACTCTGGGACTGAAGTAAGAGTCTCCTTGGTAGACTGTACGGATGGCAGCGATTACTTCTTCAGCTCCGTCATCTTTGAGGAGATATCCTTGTGCGCCGTACTGATGCATGCGTTTCACGTAGCTCTGGGCATCATACATGCTCAGGGCGATGACCTTGACACCTGGATGATATTTGGAGATTTTTTTACAGACTTCTACCCCATTGAGCTCCGGCATATTGATATCTAGTAGCGCTACATCTACTTCCTGATCTTTAAGTAAGTCCATGACCTGTCGGCCGTCATGGGCAAATGCGACAACTTTCATGTCATTGTGCTTGGCGATGGTAGCCATCAAGCCATCGATGATCACCTTGTGATCATCTGCAAGTAATATCTTGATGATAGTCGAGCCGTCTCTCATAGTCTGATCCCCACTCATGAAGCAAAGGTGACGTACACAGTACTCTTTCACATCACCCTAAAAGGGTAGAATGATCGAAAACTTTGGTGACATTATAGGATTTATCTTCGAGAGCTAGTACTTTGCTTATGTGAAAATTTCCTATGTCACTACCGTAAAGGCTGTCAACATGACCCTAAGAGAGCTTGACTATGCGTGAGATCGTCATAGCGTATATGCTTCTGTTCACTTTCACGAGTGGTACCCTTTACTACTTCACGAGGCAAAAGACATTTAAGTATCACGTGCTGTACAGTATCTCCTTGATCGCTTATCTACTGCTCAAAAGTGATGTGGTGTGGGAATTTCTCGTAGACGGTATAGGCGGAAGAGAGTACATCATTCACTCCTTTAATTGGTATATACAGACCATCTATTACTCCATGTATGCGCTCTTTGGATTGTACTTTATAGATCTACATGTGAGTCAGCCGCGATGGACAGTTGCTGTAAAGAGATGGATCTATAGAGCTCTGATCATGTCCTCTGTCCTATTTCTGCTATGTATCATCTTTCGCTGGAGATTTTTCTATCCATTCATGTACCTCTTCATACCCCTTTTGCTCACCCTGCTGGTAGTAGCTCTGACAAGAGCCCGAACGCATGGAAATCGTACGAGGACGATTTTTATTCTTGCGGCGGTAATTTATACCATATCTGCACTTACGGCACTCAGCATTTCCCTGTACCAGAATGCCCACTATGAGCAGTACAGGCGAGTCCTAGGATTGACTCCTATAGGGTTTTTCTATGTCGGGATCATCATTGACAGTGTCTTGTTCAGTATAGGGCTGGGCATCACTGTCAAAGACATGTATGATGAAAATCTCAAGAAAAATGAGAAGCTGCTCCGTATGACTTATGACCTAGAACTCTCCACTATCCAGGGTGTACTGGAAGGTGAGTCAAGTGAGCGCAAGCGCATAGCCCAAGATCTCCATGACAGCATGGGTGTAACTCTGTCTGCTTTGCGGAGGCGGCTACAGACTGTGGCCAGCAGGATCAGTGATCCTCGTGATAAGGAGGAAATCATATCTTCCGAGCAGGCACTAGGAGCAGCACTGGATGAAGTCAGATCTCTGTCTCATAGGATGATGCCAGATGCCCTAGTAAATCTCGGCTTAGAGGCAGCTATAGAGGATATGGCTAGCGATATCATGAAGGCCTATCCTCTAAGTATAGATATCGATATAGAGAGCGACTTGATAGAAAGTGAAGCCAAAGCTTTTGAGATATATAGGATCATCCAAGAGAGTATCAACAATACCATCAAGCATGCTGCAGCTACCAAAATCACTGTAAGCCTCAATGCCTATCGCACCAGCGATGGTATAGGACGACGACTCGTAATCACGGACGACGGCATTGGATTTGATCGAGAAAGCACGGATGAGGATGGGATAGGCATCTCGGGCATCAAATCGCGAGTTCGCCTCCTCGGTGGCACGGTCAAGCTGAGCTCCGATGATGGGACGCGATATGAGATACTGTTTTAGTGATAGTATGGAATGAATAGAGCCTCTCTCTTTTTCTAAGATTCTAAAATAAAAAATCCCAAGTCTACATGACTTGGGATTTACTAGGTCTATTTTAAATTAGCAGTTTTACTCTTGCTCTTGAGCGGTCTGACCTCGAAAGACAATCTTTCCGTCAAATTCGTCCAGCACGAGCGTGTCGCCCTTATGGACAGAGCGTCGTAGCAGCTGCCTAGAGAGTTCATTCATCACTTGCTTCTGGATGACGCGCTTGAGCGGTCTGGCACCAAATTCTGGATTAAATCCTTTATTAGCGAGCCAGTCCATAGCTTGGGTAGAAACCTCTAGATGAATCTCTTGCTCACTGAGAATATGACGCAGTTGCTCTATCTGAAGCTCTGTGATCTCGCGGATATCTGTCCTGCTCAGCGGTCTGAACATCACGACTTCGTCTATGCGATTGAGAAACTCTGGTCTCACGCTGGACTTTAACAGATTAAAGAGCATCTCCTTGGTAGAGTCGATGATCTGCTCTTGATTATTTTCATTAATCCTCTCAAATTGATTTCTGATGACATCAGATCCTATATTGGAAGTCATGATGATGATGGTATTCTTGAAGTTGGCCACGCGGCCTTTGTTATCCGTCAAGCGACCATCCTCTAAGACTTGCAACAAGATATTAAATACATCAGGATGCGCTTTTTCGATTTCGTCGAGCAGTACTACACTATACGGTTTTCTGCGCACGGCTTCTGTAAGTTGACCACCCTCATCGTAGCCGACATATCCAGGAGGCGCGCCGACGAGCCTGCTCACTGCATGTCGCTCTTGATACTCACTCATATCTATACGGGTCATGAGATTTTCGTCATCAAAGAGATATTCTGCTAGCGCCTTAGCTAATTCTGTCTTACCTACACCGGTAGTTCCTAAAAACAAGAATGAACCTATAGGACGAGTCTGGCTAGAAAGTCCTGTGCGACTTCTTCTGATGGCGTCTGCCACGGCCTCTACAGCTTCATCCTGTCCTATGACGCGCTGGTGTAGCTCGTCTTCTAGGGTAAGTAGCTTCTCGCGCTCGCTCTGGAGCATGCGAGTGACTGGTATGCCTGTCCATTTGCTGATAATTTCGGCAATGTCCTCTGCATCGACCTCTTCCTTTACGAGCATCTTGCCCTCTTCAGTTTTTTCTCGGAGTTGGGCGAGGTAGTCATCGAGCTTTTTCTGCAATTCGGGGATGCGACCATAGCGGATTTCGGCAGCGGCGCTGAAGTCTCCATTTCTCTCTGCACGGTTACTCTCGAGTTTTAATTGCTCTATTTCTTCTTTAGACTTTTGTACACCAAGTACTACCGCTCTTTCACTCTCCCATCGCATCTGTATTTCTTTTCTTCGCTCTTCGAGATCTGCAATCAATTGATCTAGTTCTTGGACGCGAGAATTATCTTTCTCCCGCTTCATGGCTTCACGCTCGATCTCGAGCTGACGTATGCGTCGCTCGACCTCGTCAAGCTCCTCAGGCATGCTATTCATTTCGAGCCGTAGCTTGGCAGCAGCCTCGTCTATGAGATCGATAGCCTTGTCAGGGAGCTGTCTGTCTGTGATATATCTGCTGGATAATTGCACGGCAGAGACGATGGCGGCATCGGTGATATTAATCTTGTGATGCGTCTCGTACCGCTCCTTCAGACCACGAAGGATACTGATAGAATCTTCATCGCTGGGCTCGTGCACTACCACGCTTTGGAAGCGACGCTCTAGTGCTTTGTCTTTTTCAAAATACTTCTGATATTCATCTAGGGTAGTGGCACCGATAGCGCGCAGCTCGCCGCGTGCAAGGGCTGGCTTGAGGATATTTGCAGCATCCATGGCGCCTTGGCCTTTTCCAGCTCCCACGAGAGTGTGAATCTCATCTATAAATAAGAAGATGTCTCCGTCAGCTTGCACGACTTCATTAATCACAGCTTTGAGACGCTCTTCAAATTCGCCTTGATATTTAGCACCAGCGATGAGCGCACCCATATCGAGCGAATATATTTCTTTATCCTGTAGATCTTCTGGCACATCGCCATTGATAATACGATGAGCAAGACCTTCTATGATGGCCGTCTTACCCACTCCAGGCTGACCTATGAGGATAGGATTGTTCTTAGTTCTACGCGCAAGGATGTGCAGCACTCTCCTTATTTCCTCATCGCGGCCAATTACTGGATCGAGCTTTCCTGTGCGGGCGCGCTCATTGAGATGTATCGCATACTTATTCAGTGCATTATAACTATTCTCTGCGCTAGAGCTAGTCACACGTGATCCTTTTCGCATTTCTTCTACAGTGGCTTTTAAGCCTTTTTGGCTTATGCCATAGTCTTTAAGGATCTGAGCGGCGCTGCTCTTCTGCGTGATCATCGCCATGAGCAGATGCTCTATTGCCACGTATTCGTCGCCCCACTTCTTAAGCGATGAGGTGGCGCTGGTGACCAGCTGATTGAGTTCTCGGCTGAGGTATTGATCTCCTCCTGAGACTTGTGGCAGTCGATCTATCTGATCGCGTGTCTCACGAGTAATTGACTCCAGAGAAGCGCCCTGCTTCTTGATAAGATATGGCACGACTGAGTCGTCAGTCTCTAGCATGGCTTGAAGCAGATGCACAGGCTCTATGGCCTGATGATTATGTTCCATGGCAAGGGCCTGAGCGCGCTGCACGGCCTCTTGCGACTTGATGGTAAGTTTATGTAAGTTCATGATATTGCATTTTGTACACTACGCTGATCAAACATTGTGCAACGGAGATCTGACGAGGATTTATATGCCAATATGGCAGGAATGTTGATAATGTTGCGCCATATTGTCTTTATTTGTGCGAGCCCTGGTTCGTAGCTGCATGGGAATGGCTCAAGAGGCTAACATGCTGAGACCCTTTGATTTTCATTCGATCCCGTCGTATTACTTTCACTTATGAGATTATTGATTCGCCTATTTCAGATCTTGATATCCTTGACACTTTTCTCGAGCCTATCTGCGCAGGATTGGCCAGAGGACTGGATGGGTACCTATGAGGGAATCATGTATATCTATGTCCACACAGAACTGAGAGACAGCGCAGATCTGCGTTTGGAATTGAGGGAAGTGAGTGATAGTAGTTGGAGCTACGTGATGACATATAGTAATGAGACCTACGGTGAAGTGGTCAAGGACTACCTGCTGCTGCAGCCAGATAGCTTACCCGCTCATACCTTTCTGATGGATGAAAAAAACGGTCTCTATATTCCTGAGACGCTCATAGGCAATACTATGTACTCGACATTTGATGTCGCCGGTAATCGATTATCAGGCATGCTCAGCTGGCATAGTGATGGTCTCTATTGGGAGATTTATACTGCGCCAGCGGGCACGGCCAGTAGTACTACAAGCGATCCTGATGATCAGGCAAGGTCATTTACTGTAGACTCCTACATAGTCCGACATACCCAAAATGCCTGGCTGCGGCGCCTAGACTAGTCTATCTACCACTCAGATGTATCTGCTCTTGGAGATACTTGATTCTGTCAGACACATCGTCAATCAGTATTGGATTTCTCGCATCGTGTTTTAGATACTGCTTGTAGTATCGCAGGGCGATTTTCTTGTCTGCGTAGTACTCATCACAGAGTCCAGCTAGACCCAGCAGTAATCGTGCATCATCGAGATGATAGTATCCGCGCTTGGCTAGTGTGATGGCTTCGGGATATCTACCCTGGGCTTGCAGAGACCGTGAGTGCTCGATGTAGTAATTATCCATGCGCTGAGATGTACCTGTGATGATAGCGCGATCGTAATGAAAATTTGCCTCATCGTACTTTTTCATTTGGGCGAAAGCCCTAGCCAGATAGTGGTGCACGATCTCTTCGTCTTGCGCATCCATGAGCCTGCTGAGCGTCTTGATACACCTAACAAATGAGTCCTGTTCAAAATAGCTAAAGCCCAGCATTTTCACATATGGATCCTCTAGATCTATCATGAGTGCAGTGGATTCCAGCAGCGCTATTACTTCATCGTGAACGTCGAGTTTAAATCTAGTCCTAGCCAGTTCTTTTCTGATCACGACGTGGTCGGGATGTAATTCATGCAGTCTATGCAGTATCGAGTCAGCGAGCGTTTCTTGCTCTGTAGAGGCGAGCAATTTAGCATAGAGGATACCGATGTTCACATCAGTGGGACGTAATTTATATGCTGTAGCGCTATGGATGAGAGCGGGCATGACTTCCTGTACACGTATCAGCTGCTCAGCATACATGCGATGATAGGTAGCATTGGTAGAATCTAGTCTCAAAAGTGTGCGATGGTACTTAATGGATAGAGGCCAGTTATTTTCTGCCTGATAGATCTGCGACAGGGCATAGACTGAGTTAATGTGGTCTGGCTCATCTCGCAAAATAGAGTGGTGCAGTATTTTGCTCTGGCTATTATTACCAATTTGCTGATAGCACTGTGCAAGCAAAGTCATATCAGCGAGATTGCTATCCCGATGTACGGCAGGTATAAGAAGGGATATCGCATCGTCATATCTTCCTACAGTCATAGCACTGCGCGCAGAGTCTTTCGCTTGAGCGTGCAAGGAGAATAAGCAAAGAGCGAAACTAGTATGTAGAATGATCGTACGGTACATATCACAAATATAGTCACCATCCTGGCAAGAGATAAGTAAGTAACTTCGAGCTATAAATCCAGATCCTATCGAGCTCAGTTCAGAATTTATTTCCATCATCGTAGTTGGGTCGTTTGTGGCTGGCTTCATCAATACCTATGCAGGTAATGGATCCATGATTACACTTACACTGCTGATGGAGCTGCTGGGAATGCCTCCTGATCTGGCTAATGGAACTAATCGTGTGGGCATCATGGCTCAAGCTATCCCCGCCACAGCCATATTTGCTAGACAAGGTGAACTACGACTCTCTCGTGACAAGTACGTGATCATATGGTCTATGCTCGGTGCTATCGCAGGGGTATCGATGGTTCTACTGGTAAGTAATGAGATCTTTAGGTCTGTATATTCTTATCTTTTAATCATTCTATTTATTGTAGTACTAGCGAGACCCAAGCGGTGGCTTTCGTCAAAAGAGGTGGTACATCAGCGCCATCCAGCGATTCGGGCTGCCTTGTATTTTGTCCTTGGCGTATACGGTGGATTTATTCAAATGGGAATGGGTGTTTTTTGTCTGGTCGTCTTTGTGCTTATAGAAGGGCGAAAAATCATGCAGGCTAATGCTTTGAAAATATTGATCATTGGGTTATATACAGCAGTTGTCGTGGGTGTATTCCACTGGAAGGGTTTGATTAACTGGCGAGTAGGTCTGCTCATGGCTATAGGTCAGGCGCTCGGTGGCACAGTGGCGCCTTGGCTCGCTGGTAGATTAAAAAATGTAGATCACTTTGCGTATTATCTGCTCGTGCTCATGATGGTGATTGCTATCATTAAAGTATTTAACGTATTCTAAGATATACTATGGGAAATAAATCATATGTGACTCAGCAATTTCACGATGCTATCTCTATGCTCAATGAGCGCCAGCGCAATGCGGTGGAGGCCATATCTGGTCCTGTGATGGTGGTGGCTGGCCCAGGCACTGGAAAGACTCAGCTGCTTGCAGCGCGGATAGGGACTATCTTATTGCAGCCAGATGTCAAGCCCGAGGAAATTCTTTGCCTCACATTTACAGACGCGGCTATGATAAATATGCAGGAGCGTCTGCGAGACTACGTGGGGAGCCTTGCATATCGGATACCTGTGTACACATTTCATGCATTCTGTAATGATGTAATCATGACGCACCGAGAGGAATTCTCTCAGGTGCATGAGCTCAGCGCAATTACAGATCTCGAGCACTATGATCTGGTCAAGGAATTACTCGAAAGTCTTCCCACAGATCACGCTCTCTATAGTGTGAAGGGCGCAAGCGCCTACCAGATCAGAGAGCTGATCTACTACTTCAGTAAGATAAAGGAAGAAAATTATGACGCAGCTGCTCTACAGTCAGATCTCGTAAAGGAACTTAAAGAAAGGAGAGATGCTGGAGAATTTGATTATAAAAGAAAATATAAAGAATTTAATAAAGGGGATCTCAATAGTAAGAAATATGAAGATGCCCTCAAGCGTGTAGAGAAGAGTGTAGAAGCCCTAAGTCTATACGATATATATCTGGATGCCATGCAGGCCGCTGGCTACTACACATTTAAAGATATGATACTGTGGGTGGTACAAAAATTTGAGAGTGATCAAGAGTTTCTCGCTCAGTATCAAGAGCGATTCCAGTATGTGCTCATTGATGAGTATCAGGATACGAATGGCAGTCAAAATCGTCTAGCTGAATTGCTCACAAACTATTGGGATCGACCCAATCTATTTGTAGTAGGTGACGATGACCAGTCCATCTATCGATTCCAGGGAGCAAGCACTGGAAATATCATTGCCTTCCGAGAGAAGCATGATCCAGAAATTATCATTCTAGAAGAAAATTACCGATCTGTACAGAGTATTCTAGATGCGTCTATGGCTCTTATCGCGACCAATGATGATCGCCTCGTTTCACAAGATCCAAAATTCACCAAAAATCTCCGCGCCTCGCATCCTGCCCTTCAGGGTGTAAAGGTAGAGCCGCAGCTGATTACATTTGATACACCCACAGCAGAGTCGTCTTATCTCTATCAGAATCTCAAGAGTCGCTACGAAAACGGTGAGGATCTCAGTGATACTGCGATCATCTACAAGAAGCACAGCCAGTCAGAGCTACTGATAGATGCCTTATCTAAAAGTGGTATACCTTTTCAAGTAGGCAGAAAAGAAAATCTCCTGACCACGATCCTTTATCGTCAGCTGAGAGATCTACTCCGATACTTGACACTGGAGGCTGAGCAGGCAGGGGCAGGGGATCATGAGATATTCGCTTTTCTGCATTTTGATTTTTTTGATCTATCAGCGTATGATATTGCTCGATTAAGTCTTCATTTATCATCTATTAATAGCAAGGATAGAGAAAGTGCAAAGCGCACTCGATGGAGAGATCTGCTACAAGACGGTAATTTGCTCCGCGAAGCAGGAATCAGTGATACGCAGAAATTCCTAGAGATAGGTGCTACACTGGAAAAGCTCATCAGTGACTTGGCTAACCACACCTCACAAGTATATCTTGATAGAGTAATACATGAGCTGGGCGTGATGGAGTATATTCTGCAACACCCACAGAGAATATATCTCCTGCAGGTGCTCAGAGTGCTCTACACTAAGCTTAAGGATGAGACCGAGAGAAACCCATCACTGAGCATCGCGGAATTTCTGGCGACACTTGATCGGTATGCTGACTACGATATAGATATTCCAGTCTCGCTGCACATAGGGGCCAAGCAAGGTATACATCTCATCACAGCTCATGGCAGCAAAGGTCTGGAGTATGAACGGGTGTATATTATAGGATGTGTAGAGTCGCGCTGGGCTATGGACGGTGGTAGATCTAGTACGCTTTTATTTCCAGGTGGAGGTACATCAGAGGAAGAGAAAGAAGCCGCTCTCAAAGAGCGCCGACGAGTGCTCTACGTCGCTATGACTAGGGCAAAAAAAGAACTATATCTGTGCAGATACGAGATGAAGGATAGTGGTAAGGAAGAAAAAGCACTACCGTTCCTGGCAGAGATAGAAGAGCGATACGCATTGAAAGAGCATATCATAGAATCGAGTGCAGATGATCTTGATATTTTCATCAAGAGTACAGAATTAGATCATACAGACCCACCGATCATCAGTCACGAGATCATAGATATGGCGATGAGCAGGATGGCTATGTCAGTGACTGGTCTCAGCAAGTACTTGCGCTGCCACATGGAGTTTTATTTTGAAAATATATTGCGCGTACCCTCGGGAAGAAATCAGCATATGGGCTTTGGTAATGTGGTCCATCGATCGCTCGAGTATCTGTATGATGCAGCGGACAAAGGCACAGAAATAACGGAGGAGAATACGACGCAGTATTTTAAGTCGAGCATGGACTACTACGCGAGTCACTTTACAAGTGAAGAATACGAGCGCTATATGGAATGGGGAAAGACGGAGTTTGTAAAATTTGTGCAGCAGGTCCGAGAAGAAGACAGTAGCGCGGATGAAATCAAGCTCGAGTATCCCATCAAGAATACTGATATAGACGGAGTACCAGTGTCTGGAGCCATAGACAAGATCTTAGTACATGGTAAGGATGTGACGGTGGTGGATTATAAGACAGGGAATCCCGACAAAAGCAGCATAGCGGCAAATCTTAAGCCTTACTCAGAGCGGATGACCACTGGTACAGGCGGAGACTACTGGCGACAGATGGTCTTCTACAAATTACTCCTACAGGCTGATCCTAAGTCGACCTGGACTATGACGGATGGCTATTTTCACTTCGTACAGAGGTCTGGACGGACGGGTGAATTTGTGAAGAAGCACGTGGAAGTAGACCAGATGGCGCTGAGTAAGGTGAAGGAACAGCTGTCTACTGCCTACCTAGGTATCAAGAATCATGAATTTCACAAGAAGTGTGACGACTGCCGCTGGTGCAAATTCTTGACTTACAAGAGCCTTGATCTACAATATGACGATGATCCAGAGCCTGATAGATAGACGCTAGCGGGCATACTGTACAGATAGAAAAGCGCGTCTCCGATCTTTCATATCATCTGCGCTAGCTACTTCTGCAGCTGGAAGGGACGAGACGTACTCTCGCTGTATGATGCTGATACGATGCTGCAAGCCTAGAGCGCTGAGCTCTGGCAGGCTGGCGGTGCTAGCCGTGGCGAGAGGCTCCGGGATATGTACGATAGGTATATACTTGCGCACCTTCTCTGTCTTACTTATTACCAGACGCTGACCAGGTTTTATCAAGCTGGAGCTCAGATTGTTTTGACGCTTCAGCTCGTAGAGATTGATGCCGTATTCCCTTGCGACATTGTAGAGATTGTCTCCACGACTTACCTCATACTCATGAGTGACGATCTCATCGACCATGATGATTTTATAGTCGCTTTTTGTTTTCTGTGTAGACCGGGGTGCATAGTAGTTACTGCGAATCTTAGCGTCGGCCGCGGCAATGCCAAGATCCATGACCGCGTACATGTACTGATCTGCCACCTCAGCAGGAAGAGTGATGTTGTATCCGCGCTTGCTTGCGGGTATGTATCCACGTCTATACGCTGGGTTGAGCATGGCAATGTCATATTTGCTGATGCCACATGCATCGGCTATTTCCGATAGAGTTGTCTTATGAAAGAGCTGCACTACGGCTAAGCCATAGAGCGTGCGCTCATCAGACGGGTAGACATCATACATGCTGTGATGTTGCAGAAAGTAACTGGCCGCGACAAACTTGGGTATGTACCTTCTCGTCTCACTGGGTAGGTAGCGTCTGAGCTGAGCAAAATCACGACTACCAGCTCTGCGGATTGCCTTATTGACATTTCCCGGACCACAGTTGTAAGCACACAGCGCTAGCACCCAGTCATCATATTGGCTGTAGAGATCAGAGAGGTAAAGTACAGCAGCTTCTGTGCTCGCATATGGATCCATGCGTTCATCGACTGAGCTGTGAATCTTGAGCCCCATCATCTGTCCCGTACCTTTCATGAATTGCCAGAGGCCTACAGCACCTGCTTTGGAGCGCGCTTTTGGGCGTAAGCCTGACTCTATCACTGATAAGTACTTTAAATCATCTGGTAAGCCATAGTGCGCCAGCAATTCCTCAAATATGGGAAAGTAGAGCTCAGATCTATCTAGCAACTTCACCGTCTCAGGACTCGTGGCGTACATCGTCACTACGTCACGCATGCTGCGCTCATAGGCGATTTGCACACTGCCGTGCATCTGAGAGATTTCTGTCTCTATATAGCTGTCAGTGAATAAATAGCTTTCTTTCTCCGCGCGCGCCTGCAAGAGCACCGCCGAGTAGATAAGTGTACAGAGGAGAGTAAGTCTCTGTACGGATCTTGCCGTAGTATAAGTGTACATGAGATGTGTCCAGTTGTCGAGTATCAGGGCTCTTCTAGTTTAGGTACGAATAGAGTAAGCGCCTGAAGTGTGTATAGTGTTGTCGGTCCAGCTCAGGATTAAGAATTCTTAACGTCTAAGCTAGGGCAAAGATAGCCCAATATTCTAAAAAGCCAAACAAATTAAAAAAATTAATAATGTTTAACAATCAACGAATCAATGTATTACGTATAGGATAGAAAAAATTCTCTATGTGTAAGCCGCTAGCTATCAGCTACTAGTAAAGATCTTAGATCATCTATAGAGAGCTTTTGCTGCTCTCCAGTGTTCATGTCTCTCAATGTGTAGAGCTGAGATTGGCGTTCGTCTTCTCCGATGATCACTATTCTGCGCACACCGCGCTGGTCCGCGTGTTTCATGAGTTTTTTGAACTTCGCCAGTTCTGGGTAGATATCTACCCTAGCACCGCTTGCACGTAGACCAGTGACCATGCGCCATCCATGAGCAAGGCTATCGGCATCCATACAGAGAAATAGTGCATCTAGAGACTTCACAGCCTTGGCTGGAAAGAGATCCAGCTCCGTCATCACATCATAGATCCGGGCAAGGCCAAAGCTGATGCCTACACCGCTGGTACCCTTAAGGCCAAACACACTTGTGAGCTCGTCATATCGTCCGCCGCCACTGATCGATCCTATGTCCACCTGCGCCGAGCTGACTTCAAAGATGCAGCCTGTATAGTAGCTCAGACCTCTCGCTAGCCTTATATCTAGGCGCACTGTTTGCTTCATTGCATCAGTGTCTACATAGCTCAGTATCTCATCTATTTGTGCAAGACCTTCGGCGAGAGTCCCGGTGGGCTGCAGATCGCGCAGGCTATCTATATTACCAGACTCGTAGAGGTCTAGCATGTCAGGTAGACGATCTCCAGTGAGTCCCTTGGAGCTAAGTTCGTCCATGACTTTATCACGGCCTATTTTGTCCCACTTGTCTATGGCTACGCTGATTTCACGAAACTGATCGCCAAAACCAAAGTGCTCCGCGATCCCAGCAAGAATCTGGCGATGATTGATATGAATGACTACCTGTAGTCCTAGAGCAGTGAACACTTGATCATAGATCTGCAGGAACTCCGCTTCGCATAGCAGACTTGTGGTACCGACCACATCAGCGTCACACTGCACAAACTCTTGATACCTGCCTCGCTGCGGTCGATCTCCCCGCCATACGCTCTGGATTTGATACCGTTTCCACGGAAAGGCTAACTCGTGCTGATGCATCGCTACATATCGCGCAAAGGGAACCGTCAAGTCATAGCGAAGCCCGCGCTTAGCAATTTGGGGTAGCACGGCATGACTGTCACGCTGATCAAGTAGGTCGGGCTTTACCTTACTGAGAAAATCACCATTATTGAGCACTTTGAAGAGAAGTTGATCGCCTTCATCGCCATACTTTCCCGTCAGAGTCTCCAGCTTTTCCATAGCTGGTGTCTCTATAGGCCTATAGCCAAACCGCAGATAAGCCTGTCGGATGGTTTCTATGATGTAGTTTCTTTTTTCTACCTCTACAGGGCCGAAATCTCGAGTACCCTTGAGTGTGGATGGCTTGGAGGACATTACATGGCGCTTTCAAACTGCTGTAGGAATCGGATGTCATTTTCAAAGAGCCAGCGGATATCTGAGATGCCATACTTCAGCATAGCCTGACGCTCTATACCCATACCAAAGGCAAAGCCTGTGTACTTCTCAGGATCTATGTTACAGTTCTTGAGTACCTCTGGATCTACCATACCGCAGCCCATGATCTCGAGCCAGCCAGTACCCTTGGTGATGCGGTAGTCGGTCTCTGATTCTAGTCCCCAGTAGACGTCCATCTCAGCACTGGGCTCAGTGAAAGGAAAGTATGACGGTCGCAGTCGGATCTTAGTCTCTGGACCGTACATCTCTCGTGCAAAGTGAAGCAGCGTCTGCTTCATATCAGCAAAGGAGACGCCTTCATCGATATACAGCCCCTCTACCTGATGGAACTGACAGTGACTCCGTGCGCTGACTGTCTCATTTCTATACACCCTACCTGGAGCGATGATGCGTATGGGTGGTTTGCTCGTAGTCATCACGCGCGCCTGCACGCTGCTCGTGTGAGTGCGCAGGAGACGATTAGCATCAGCCTTGAGATAAAATGTATCCTGCATGTCTCGAGCTGGATGATCCTCTGGGGTATTCATCGCAGTGAAATTGTGCCAGTCATCTTCTATCTCTCTTTCCTCAGCCACCGCAAATCCGAGCCTCTCAAATACGTCTATGATCCGGCCCATCACCAGACTCACTGGATGTCGCGATCCCAGTCGGGTAGGCCTGCCTGGGGCAGTGAGATCTAGACCATGTGGCTGATTGTCCTCCTCAGATTGCAGACTAGATTGGAGACGCTGATACTGCTCTTCTGCCAGACCTCGTAGAGCATTGATTTCTTGTCCATAGCGCGACTTATCCGCTGCGTCGATCTCACGGATCTTGGCAAACAGTGGCTTGAGGATATTTTTAGTACCCAGGTATCTGATCCTAAAGGTCTCTAGCTCCTCAGCTGTCTGTATACTCGCTGATTCGATCTCAGCTTTCATGCTGGACAGCGTGTCAAAATGCTCCTGTGACATAATCTCGTTTCTCTTGTAGTAAGGGCGAGTCCAAAGGTAGTTTCTTTGCAAGAGATGCAATGGTCACGCACAGCCCTCGTATCGGTCTTCAGAGATCGATTTCCACGTGTGATCTACACTATTTTTTGGCTCCTGGTCTACTGTGCGGGCATCGTCTGGAGTAAGTTTTTACTCAGCATCAGCATGTGGGCGCTAGCCGCAGGCGCATTCTTAGATATCCGATATGATGCCGTGGGATGGATCCGCCCTAGAGCTGACTGGCACATGACGGTCCGAGCGCTGCTGAGCGATCCGCGCTACTACCTGTTCGTACTTACGTTCGTCCTCGTGGCGATTTCTGGTCTGTATAGTGCAGATCAGGCTGATTGGCTCACACGGCTGAGGGTCAAGGTGCCATTTTTATTGCTGCCAGTGGTATTTTATTTTTTGCCGTCATGGGATGGGGGTGATAAGGGAGAGGACGCGGGGCGTCAAGCGCCAAATGCCAGACTGCTATTTTTTCAGGGGGCGCTCATCATAGCTTACGTATCTATGATCATCATCGCCGTCAAGTATATCTACAGATCTGATGATTATAATGAATTGATTTACGTAGGTCAGCACATCCCTACGCCCGTACACCCCATCAGATATAGCCTTTACCTTGTCATTGCCGGCGTGATGGCTGTAGAGCTTTACAGATCTGCCGTGACTCGCTGGCTCAGGGTCTGCTATGCATTGACCGCCTTGGGCATCATCGTATTTCTCCACTTCCTTGCAGTACGGAGTGGCTTGACCATATTATATATACTGTGTGGTGCTGGTATTTTTTTCTGGTTGCGCCGACGCGATCTTTTGCGATGGATCCCAGTGATAGGACTTGTGATTTGCGGTGTCGCCTATCTCGCTTACAGCCAACTACCTAGCCTCAAGACCAAGATCGATTACATGCGATGGGACATCACACAGGTGCATACCGATCAAGTCGCAGACTACTCTGATGCCAAGCGCATCATCTCCATCAAGGCAGCCGCACAGCTGGCGCGGGAGCATCCTGTCTTGGGAGTCGGTCTCGGCGATCTGAGAGATGAGCTACAGCCTATCTATCGAGAGAGCTATGGTGTAGACATACGCACCCGACCGCACAATCAGTACATGACCTATCTAGCTGGAACGGGTGTGATAGGGCTTATGATATTTTTGCTTTCCTTCTACGGACCACTCTATGCCAGCAGACAGCGAAGCACTTTCTTATGGGCACTTTATATTGTCACCACGCTATCGTGTATGGTAGAGAACACACTAGACGGAGCAGTAGGTACAGCACTCTGTCTAGGTCTCATACTCTGGGAAATCCGTCAGCTGGACGATCGAGAGTGATCTTGCTTATCTACGAGCTATAGATCGAGCTTGAGTGACGGTGTTTAACTCGCGAGGTGGAAAGACCAACTTGATGATCAAGCCTGCCAGCACACCAAAAGCAAATCCACCGATATGCGCCCACCAGGCCACACCACCAGCCTCACCACCAGCCAAGCTGCCCACACCACTCAGTAGCTGCTGACCGATCCAAAAAAGCAAGAAAAGTAAAGCTGGTATGTAAAATACGGAACCCAGGAATATGATAATCATCTTGATCCGACTCTTGGGATACAGGACAAGATATGTGCCTAGTACAGCGGCTATCGCTCCTGAGGCACCTATCCCAGGCGTCATACTTGCAGTATCTGTGAGGATGTGAGCCATACTACCAGCGAGACCACCCAGCAGATAGTACAGGAGAAAGGCGATACTGCCAATCGTGGCTTCTATATTATCAGCAAATACCCAGAGAAACAGCATATTGCCGATCAGGTGCATCCAGCCGCCATGGAGAAACATACTCGTGAGCAGACTGAGAGTACCATCACCCGTCATCACTCTAGCTGGTACTGCCCCATACTCCATGAAGAACTGTCCTAGCCACTGATCACCCTGGCTCATATGCATAAAAAATTGCCCCAAAAATATCAGCACATTCAGACCGATAAAGGCATAGCTCACATACGGTCTAGCACCACCTACTACCTGGTCATCGCCTATAGGAAATATCATAAGAAGAAGTATTTTGACCTGATGTGTATAAATAGAAGGATATGCTGACAAAATGTCTTCATAGCCCCTCGTCCAGTAGCTGGTGCAAGTGGACGATTCCAGAGTATTTGCCATCTTCTAGCACGATGATCTGAGAAATATCGCGCTCCTTGAGGAGATCGAGGGCATCCACAGCTAGTGAGTCTCCTTCCATAGTAGCGGGATCATTACTCATCAGATCACGTACCTTTATAGCATGGAGATCCTGGAGCGAGGAGGCATTTCGACGCAAGTCGCCATCCGTAATGATCCCAAGACAAACTCGATTATCATCCACGATTGCGATTGCTCCCTTGCGACCTGCAGACATGATCAGGATGGCATCACCCATACTCGTATCAGCGGTGGTATGCGCTACATGAGAGTCTCCTACCAGATCAGCTAGGCGCAGGTGGAGCCGTTTTCCGAGAGATCCTGCGGGGTGCAGCCGAGCAAAGTCCTGCGCTTCGAATCCTCTTGCTACTTGCAGACTGATAGCTAAGGCGTCACCAGTGACCATCTGGACGGTAGTGCTCGTGGTGGGTGCTAGATTATTAGGATCAGCCTCTGCTGTGATGCTCGTATCCAGTACAGCGTCAGCAGCTCTAGCAAGATGGCTATCTACACGCCCTGTCATGGCGACCAGTTTATTGTCAAATCTCTGTAGGGCATCTACGAGATGTCTGATCTCGCTAGATTCGCCGCTTTGGCTGATGATGAGGACTAGATCGCCCGACTGGAGTATACCTAGATCACCATGCAGGGCATCTGCGGCGTGCATGTAGATAGCAGAGCTGCCAGTACTATTGAGAGTGGCTACGATCTTCTGAGCGATCAGTGCACTCTTGCCTATACCTGATACGATGATTCTGCCAGGGCACTGTTCACAGAGCGCGACTACCTCAGTCATAGCCTCGCTGACACTATCAGCTTTATCAGCCAGAGCAGCTGCGGCCATGGAGTAGACCCTGTTGACAACTTTTGATATATCCATACGTTTGAGTAGTTCCTGAGGCGATGCGCTCATCGCGCGCCATGTGTGGACAAAGATCATAGATCTAAGCCACATACTTCCAAGCTTCTCCTCGGCAGTGGACTTACGGAAAATTTATGGTATATTCATACTTTGAGAATGACCCAAGAGGATAACGGGGTCACCATCACGATTACCTAAAGGGAACTATGGACATATTGACGACATCGTCTGCGCTTACGGATGCGCTCAAGAAGTACTTTGGTTTTGACAAATTCAAGGGTCGCCAAGAAGAGATCATCAAGAATATTCTTCAAGGAAAAGACACATTTGTCATCATGCCTACTGGCGGTGGAAAGAGTCTCTGCTATCAGCTGCCTGCACTCATGCTACCCGGCACAGCGCTGATCATCTCGCCACTCATCGCGCTGATGAAAAATCAAGTGGACAGCATCCGTGGCTACTCCGAGGACAACGATGTTGCTCATTTCCTTAATTCTTCGCTCAACAAAGGTGATGAGCGACACGTGCGCGAGTGCGTGCTCGATGGACGCACTAAGATCCTATTCGTAGCTCCAGAGACGCTGACTAAGGAGGAAAACATAGAGTTTTTTAGCAAGTTGGACATCAGCTTTGTCGCTGTGGATGAGGCTCACTGTATCTCGGAGTGGGGCCACGACTTCAGACCTGAATATCGCAAGATAAGACAGATCGTGGATGCTATCGGTGAGCGAGTGCCCATCATCGCGCTTACGGCTACAGCCACACCTAAGGTCCAGCACGATATCCAAAAAAATCTAGGTATGGACGAGGTGAATAAATTCATCTCATCCTTTAATAGAGACAATCTCTACTATGAGGTACGACCCAAGCTAAGTAAGCCTGAGACAGCCAAAAGCATAGTGCAGATCGTAAAGACTATGCCTGGTCAGTCAGGTATCATCTATGTACAGAGCCGCAAGGCAACAGAAGAAATTGCACAGATCCTGCGGATCAATGATATCAAAGCTTCTGCCTATCATGCTGGTCTAGATAGTAAGACGCGTACACGCGTGCAAGATGATTTTCTCATGGAGAGGACAGATGTAATCTGTGCTACCATAGCCTTTGGTATGGGAATCGATAAGCCTGATGTGCGATTTGTGATTCACTATGACTCACCCAAGAGTATCGAGAACTACTATCAAGAAACAGGGAGAGCAGGTCGTGATGGTCTCAAGGGACACTGTGTTGCTTTCTTCAGTCATAAGGACATAAGCCGTCTGGAGAAATTTCTACGAGATAAGACCGCTGCCGAGCGCCAGATGGGGGCACAGTTGCTAGAAGAAATCTCTGCCTACTGCGAGACTGCTGTATGTAGACGGCAGTTTCTCCTTCAGTACTTCGGCGAAGAATATCGTGAGGATCACTGTAAGGATATGTGCGACAACTGTCGACATCCCAAGACTCAGGCCGAGGTAAGTACAGAGATGCATCTCGCTCTATCTGTCATACAGGAGCTCAATGAGAACTATCCCCTGCGACTGCTCAATAATTTTATTACGGGTAGCAAGACGAAGGATATTGTTGACTACAGATTTGATCAGCGCGACCTCTTTGGTAAGGGAAAGACCAAGTCCGAGAATTTCTGGAGCTCGATCTTCAGGAAGGCTATGATAGAAGGTCTTGTCTATAAGAGTGTCGAGGACTACGGAGTGCTGAAACTCTCAGATGACGGTCTGGCATACATCAAAGATCCCAAGCCGCTCATGATGGCAGAAAATCATGATTTCAGCAAGATCATCCCAAAGGACAGTGATGGCGAAGGCGGTACTGCTGTGCTGGATCAAGTGCTCCTAGATATGCTGCGAGATACGCGTCGCAAGATTGCAGGCGAGAAAAATATCCCGCCTTATATCATCTTCCAAGATCCATCCCTCGAGGAGATGGCGACCCGCTATCCTTGTACCATGAGCGAGCTCAGCAAGATCACAGGTGTGTCCCAAGGGAAGGCCAGCAAATATGGCAAGCCCTTTATCGAACTGATCAGTCTCTACGTAGAGGAAAATGATATCGAGCGAGAGGCAGATTTCGTCATGAAGCAAGTGGCCAATAAAAGCCGTACCAAAGTGCAGATTATCCAGGGCATAGACAAAAAGATGCCGCTAGAGGATATAGCTAAGTCAGCTGATATGCACATGGAGGAGCTGCTCCACGAGATGTATCAGATCGTCTCTGCTGGTACCAAGGTGAACATAGACTACTATATCGAAGATAATGTAGACGAGTACAGCGCTGACGATATAGAAGAGTACTTCATGGAAGCTGAATCTGATGACCTAGAGATGGCATACGCAGAGCTGAAGGAAGATGACATCACGCGTGAAGAGATAGAGCTCATGCGCATTAAGTTTCTTTCACAACACGCTAACTAATCTGTCTCTTCATAGCTGTTCACTCCTGAAGCTCAAAGACGACTTTGACGCGTGCGGAGATAGGGAGGCTGCCTGCTGCAAAACTGCGACCAGAGCTCTGAGTAGCCTGTACTTCTGTGAGTTGTACGTTAGCATAGGCTGATACGGGTGCCTGGCTTTGCATCTCTTCTATGTACACCGCTTTACCTATGGTCTGACCAAGTGTGGCTGCCATCATTTTGGCTTTTTGCCGACAGGCTTCCAGAGCGCCACGCAGTGCTTCATCTCGATGGCTGGCATAGTCCACGGTGCGCATACTAGGATTACCTACAGAATATATATCGAGAGCGAGCAGGCCATCCAGTATGCGGTCATACTTGTCTAGATCATTGAGACATATGGTGATACTCTGATAGGCTGCGTAGTGAATAAGCTCACGCGGCCAATTGCGGCTATACTCGGGAGATATACGCAAGTACTCAGTCTGTATGTGCTCGTCGCTCACGCCAGTGCTCACTAGAAAGTTTCTCACATGATCAAACTGCTCCTGATTAGCCTGACGCACTTCTGCCAGCGAACTTCCACGATGCTGAAGGGAAAACTGTAGATAAATCTCATCTGGCTCTGCGTAGACAGTAGAGAGAGACTCCGTAGATATTGTCTGAGGTGAGATGACTTGAGCGGTGCACGTGATCGCGCCCATCATGAGTATGAAGAGAGAGGAAATATAGCGCATGGTGGTAGAGATAATAGGGTGAAAAAATATCTTACGACAGTGGCTCTTGCCAGCGCAGGTCACGTATGCGTAGACGCTTAGACTTGCCCACGCGATAGCGTCTATCGCCGCTGATGATATGCATGATGCCACTGAGTATACCGCTCGCAGCAGGTATCTGCCAGTCACGTTTCTGAAAGCTGTACTCCGAGGCAGCACTATAGAGACCAGAATATACCAGCCACTGAGCGCCAAAGAGCCCAAATGTCTTAGCAAGGAACCTCGGAGTCTTCTTGCCACCCAGGCGCTTGAGGCGTGTGATGTCATCTATACGTATCACGCCGTGCTCTGCAAGGATAAGTCCTGTCTCGGCATCGTATCCCTGGATCGTCACACGATTCCAGTGTTTGTCATCCTCCAGCTTGTAGACTAGAACGTCACCTATATAGTACTCATGTACTCTGCGAGCGCCGTATCCCTCTAGTACCATAGATATCTGCGCGGGCAATTGGCTGATCACAGAGAGTAAGAGTAGGACTGTGGTGATGATAGATCTCATGACTGAGTATCAAGCGCTGAGATGTACTGAATTATTTTATTTACGGCCTTTTCTATTTTATAATAGCTCTCTTCTGATCGACCTGTGTAGATCATCATGCCCTGTAAGCACTTGTCTTCTGGTACTGCGATGAGATGCTTGCTGAGGCGATAGGCCTCGCGTACGCGGCGCTTGATGCGATTGCGATGAGCGGCTTTTCTAAAGCTGCGTTTAGGGACGGTGAAAGCCATCTGCGCAGCAGCTTCTGTGCGCGGTACCAATCTGTATCTGAGGAGTATAGGATAAGCTTTTGCGAGCTCTCCAGAATCAAATATCTCGGCAATAGCCTTGCGAGACTTGAGTCTTTCTGATCGGGAAAATGTATGACTAGGCACGGTCAGGATAGACCACGCGACTACTTGAGGCGTCTCTCGTCAGCTACTGTGAGCTTCTTGCGACCCTTAGCACGGCGACGAGCTAGTACGGCCTTACCACCTACACTACTCATACGAGAGCGGAATCCATGTTTGTTGGCGCGTTTTCTTCTCGATGGTTGATACGTACGTTTCATCTGCTTAGTCTTTGCGTGTAACCCTTAAGGGCCTGCAAAGATAGACAACTCTGCCGATCCTGCAAGCACTGGGATAAGTTTTTTCTCTATTAGCTATTCATACTGATGAGGAACTCATCATTGCTCTTAGTGTGGAGCATATGCTTTCGCAAAAATTCCATTGCTTCTATAGGCTTCATATCAGCCAGGTGATTCCTCATGATAAACATACGCTGTAGTGTGGCATCATCCATGAGTAGCTCCTCACGTCGTGTACTCGAGGCGGTGAGATTGATGGCTGGGTAGAGTCGCTTATTGGCTAGTGATCTATCGAGCTGTAGCTCCATATTACCCGTTCCTTTAAACTCCTCAAAGATGACTCCGTCCATCTTACTTCCGGTGTCGATCAGAGCCGTAGCTAGGATTGTGAGTGATCCTCCATTTTCTATATTTCTTGCAGCACCAAAGAATTTCTTAGGCTTGTGCAGAGCATTGGCTTCCACACCACCTGAGAGGACTTTGCCTGATGCGGGCGCGACGGTATTGTAAGCACGTGCAAGACGTGTGATTGAATCTAGTAGGATCACCACATCGTGACCACTTTCTACGAGTCGCTTGGCTTTCTCGAGTACGATATTAGCTACACGTACATGATTATCTGCAGGCTCATCAAATGTCGATGCCACCACCTCCGCATTTACATTTCTGCGCATATCTGTCACCTCCTCAGGGCGCTCATCTATGAGCAGTACGATCATGTAGCATTCTGGGTGATTCTTAGCTATGGCGTTAGCAATGTTTTGCAAGAGGAAGGTCTTACCTGTCTTTGGCTGGGCTACGATGAGTCCACGCTGTCCCTTACCTATAGGGGTGAAGAGGTCAATCATACGATTGCCGTAGTCCTTGGCTCGGTTCTCATCCGTGAGTTTAAATTTCTCCTGTGGAAATAGCGGAGTCAGATAGTCAAATGGTACACGCTCTTTTACTTCATCTGGGGTCAGTCCATTGATACGGCTCACCTTGATGAGAGCGAAGTACTTTTCGCCTTCTTTAGGCGGGCGGATAGCACCATATACAGTATCTCCAGTACGCAGACCAAAAAGCTTCACTTGTGATGGTGACACATATACATCATCTGGTGATGACAAGTAGCTATAGTCTGATGATCGCAAGAAGCCGTAGCCATCTGGCATCATTTCCAGGATTCCTTCTCCGCTGATGATACCATCAAGCTCAGGATTAAATCTTTCTTTCTGTGGACGATCATTTTGCTTCTGATTGCCACGGTTATTGTTGCGATTATTGCTGCGGTTGCCACGATTATCGTCTTGATCGTTGCGCTTATTCTTGTTGCGGTTGTCATTACCGCGATTATCGTTGTTGCGGCGATTA